>JBIQNJ010000003.1:82699-92045 GCA_044462445.1 Truepera radiovictrix
GAACCTCCGGGCGTTAGCCTCGGCGTAACGCTACCAGAGGCAAGCCGGCACGCTATTCGACATGGCTGGGTATAGCAGTGAACCTCCGGGCATTAGCCTCGGCGTAACGCTACCAGAGGCGAGCCGGCCCGCTACAGTACTGCGGGATCAGCGCGCAGGCCGTCGTACTGCCCCCTGAAGAACAGCAACGGCTGGCCCTCCGTGTAACGCAGGGCCTCGACCCTGCCTACGAAGATGGTGTGGTCACCGATGTCGTGCGCCTGGTACATGCTGCACACCAGTTGCGTCAGCGCGCCGGCCACCACGGGGAAGCCTACCAACTGCTCGAACGGTCGTTCCGGCGCCGCCACCGGTCGGCCGGCGAAGAGATCGGAGAGACCCTCCTGCTCGTGCGCGAGCACGCTGACACCGAACTGCGGCGCACCGAGCAGCGTGGCGTGGGCCCGCGCCTTCTTGTCTATGGCCACCGCTACCAGCGGAGGGTCCAACGACACCGACATGAAAGCGTTCACCGTCAGGCCGTAGCTCCTGACTGCGGCACCTTCGGGCGGCGGAGCGGCGCCCTGAACCTGCATGGTTACGACGGTGACACCCGTCGCGAAGCGCCCCAGGGCGTTGCGGAACTCGCGGGGGCTGAAGCTGGTCTCATCAGCCGGCACCGTGGCAGGGGCAGTACCCGCGCCTCGGGCGGCGGCTTTGGTATCAAGGGTAGCGAGAGGGCCTGCGGTTTCCATCCGGTGGAGAGTCTAGCCAGCGCCCGTCAAGTCGGGCAATCGTGTGTACAACCAATCTTTCGGCATGTTTGTATGTTTCAACAACTATAGGGCTAGACTGCCGCATGCCGGCGGACTACCCACCACCAGGGTCCCCTCACGCGAACGGGCTCACCGTTCCCGCCCCCACCGTGGCGCAGTTGCTCGCCTTGCCCGAGCTAGGCCTGGAACTGGTGACAGGCGACCCGAGCGCACCGTTCGCCGCCGTGAGGCGCAGCGAGTCAAGCGCGGACCGGCCGTGGCTCTCCACCTCGGACCTCCGCCTCACCGACGCTCCGTTCGGCCTGCCGCGCCCCAGCTCCGACCCGGTCCTCTCGCCCACGCCCAGCGCGCTCGTGTACGGCCTCGTTCCCAGAAGACGCACACTGCCGCCACAGCTGACGAAGCGCGCGGAAGAGCTGAAGCTCACGCTGCTGACGGCGCCGCCCTCCGTGGCCATCGACAGGGTCGAGGCCGCGGCGCTGGAGCTGCTCGTGCGTGCCTCGGAGCGCACGGCCGGCCTGCTGGCCTCGCCACAGAGCTACCTCCTGAGCGCCCTCTCCTCCCCCAAGCCTGAGCGCGAGCTGCTGGAGCGCGTGCACCTGCTGACGGGCGCCGACCTGGTCCTGTTGACGCCCTGGGGTGAGGTGCTGACGAGAGCCGGCAGGAGCGGCTGGCGCCCGCAGAGAGACCAGCATGGAGGCTCGCCCGTCATGCTCTGGCCCGAGGGCGAGACCCGCCTCGACGGTCGCGCCGCGTGGACGCTCAGGCTGCACGCCGACGGCAGGCTCAGGGGCGTGCTGGTGGCGTTCGAGGTCGAACGCTCTGCTCGGCCGTGGCTGGAACTATGCCGCACCCTGCTACTATCTGCCGCGCTGCGCCGCACCGCCGAGGCGCGCCACGACTCCAGCACGCTGAGCGCGCTGCTGGCCGAGTGGCTGGCTGGCCCACAGGCGGCCATGATGCTGGCACCCCGCCTGTCTGCGGCAGGCATAGGCGGCGAGACCCCCTACCTGGTGGCAGTGGCCGAGGCCGGCCCGCGCCTGCGCACCGGTCGCGCTGCCCAGGCGCGCCAGTTCCACCAGCTGGAGCAGATGCGCGAGGCGGGTGACGAGTACTTCCGGACGCTGGGTTACGGCGTGCTGTCGGAAACGAGAGCGCGCCAGTGCGTGTGGGTGTTCGCCAGCGCTGCGCCACGGCAGCATGCGCGCCTGCTGCTCAGCGCCGCACAAGCGGCGATAGACGACCCCGACCTGCGGATGGGCCTGAGCCTGCCGCGGACCGACCTGACGGGCGTAGCCGACGCGTACCACCAGGCGCTGCTGGCCCTGCAGTCGTTGCCGGGAGGGTCGGGGCTGGCGTGGTTCGACGAGCTGGACCCCGTGTACTGGGTGCTGCAACAGCAACCCGAAGGCAACCTGGTGGCCCTGCGCGACCGCCTGGTGGGGCCCGTCAAGAGCGCCGACCCGCAGGGCAAGCTGTGGCGCACGCTCGTGGAGTTCATCCGCTCCCCCGATGACCTGCAGGCGCTGGCCGAGACGCTCCACGTTCACGTGAACACGCTGCGCTACAGGCTGAGGCGCATCGAGGAGCTGGTGCAGCAGCCCCTCACGCGGCCAGAGACCGTGGCCAAGCTGTACCTGGCCCTCCAGATAGACGCCATGCTCGAGCGCGGCGGTGCGCCCGGAGCCCAGACAAGCGACCACTGACACCGCCTGAGCCCATACCTTGCCCGAGCTCACACTTATAAAGCGCGTTATGCCCAGCGCCCACGGGTATATTCGTCGCAGATGACCTACTCTGCGGGCGAGGGTTCTCCGGCAGGCTCCTCCGGCCTCCTGGCACAGGTGCCGGTGGCCGTACTGGGAGCCGGCACGATGGGTCGCGGCATAGCTCAGCTGCTGCTCGGTGCCGGCGCCCACGTGGTGCTGTACGACCCCGTTGCCGACGCCCTGCCGCGCGCCCGCGCCGCCCTCAACGACACGTTCGAGATGCTGGCGGCCAAGGGTCGCCTGAAGACCACACCGGCCGACCTGCTGGCCCGGCTCACCACCTCGACAGAGGTGCTGGCGGTGGCCGGCAGTTCCTGGGTGTTCGAGGCGGCGCCCGAACTGCTGGAACTGAAGCGCAGCCTCTTCCAGCAGGTAGAGCAGGTGGCGCCGGGCGCCCGCCTGGCCACCAACACTTCGACCCTGTCTGTCACTCAGATCGCCGCGCTCTGCAGAAGACCCGACCGTGTGGTGGGCCTCCACTTCTTCAACCCGGCCCCGCTCATGAAGCTGGTGGAGGTCATCCCCGGAATAGAAACGCCTGCCGCGCTGGTCGAGGACACCGTGGCCGTAGCGCGGGCGTTAGGTCGGGAGCCGGTGGTGGCCCAGGACAGGCCGGGGTTCATCGTCAACCGCGTCGCCCGCCCCTTCTACGGTGAGGCGCTGCGGCTAGCGGGCGAGGGTGCGAGCTATGAGGACATCGACGCCGCCATGCGCGCCGCTGGCTTCCGCATGGGCCCGTTCGAGCTGCTGGACCTGATAGGGCTGGACGTCAACCTTGCTGCCACCCGCAGCGTCTTCGAGGCGTTCTTCGGCGAGCCCCGCTACCGGCCACACCCGCTGCAAAGCAGCCTCGTCAACAGCGGCCGCCTGGGCGTGAAGACCGGGCGCGGGTTCTACAGCTACGACGCGGCCGGCAGGCGCGTAGCTTCCGACGGTGCCATGCAGGCCCGAGAGGGTGCGCGCGCAGGTGGGCCGCGGCGCGACGCGCTGCGGCTATGCGTGGTCGGCGACACGGTGCCCGCCCGGCTTCTCCTCGAGCACATAAGTCGTACATCACCCGGCACACTGGTCTCACCCAACCGAGCAGAGGCGACGTCCAGCCCGGACGACCCCCTTGACCTGGTCATCGACGCTCGCGTGGCGCTTCAGGACAAGACCTCTCTCGACCGCCAGGGGCCGGCCACGTCGCAACCGACGACCAAGGAGCCGGCCACGAGGCACTACCTGGGCCTGTGCTGGGCGCATAGCGCCAGTGCGCTTGCCGGAGCCCTCAGGAGCGCTGCCGTGACCCCTGTGGGCTTCAGCATGCTGCCTGACCCGGCGCTGCTGACGGGCGACCGCTCAGAGCCCACGACAGGGGCGGCCTTCACGCCGATACTGGAGCTGTTGCAACCCGTAGCCGGCGACCCGACCGAGTTCGAGAAGGTCAGAACCCTGCTGGAGGGCCTGGGTATCGCCGTCCTCACCCCGCCTGACCAGGCCGGCGGCAACGCCTTCCGCATCTTCGCGCTGCTGCTCAACGAGGCCGTCTCTGCCGTGGCGGAGCGGCTGGCCGCCCCACAACACATCGACCTGGCCATGCGCCTGGGCGTCAACTACCCGGCCGGTCCGCTCGAGTGGGCCGAGAAGCTGCGCCTCCGGCACGTTCAGACGGCGCTAAGGGGCATGCACACCGAGACGGGCGCCGAGCGCTTCGCACCGCACCCGCTGCTTAACCGCCTCCTGGCCTCCGGCGGCCGGCGCTTCTCCGACCTCACTACCTTCCAGAAGCTCGCCGGCGGCGCTGCGGCGGCAGAGGCGAGCGGCCGTACGGCGGGAGAGGCAGCCGAACGACAACACGACACCGCGCCGGCCAGCGACCACGGGCGGTACGGCAGGGGCGGCCGCTGATGGTGCGCATCCCCGACGGCTACCAGACCCAGCACGAGGTCCTCGTGACCGAGAACATGACCGTCGACTTCGAGGACCGCCACGACCCGCGCCTCGGCAGACTGCACCAGGTGTACGCCACCTACTGGGTGGCAAAGCACATGGAACTCGTCAGCCGCAAGATCATCCTGCCGTTCCTGGAGGAGGGCGAGGTGGGCATCGGCTTCGAGGTCTCCGTGACGCATCTGGCCTCGGCCCTGCCGGGCATGCGCGTGCTCCACACGGCCACCTTCACCCGCATGGAGCGCAACCGCGTGTACGCCACTTGCGAGGCCGTGAGCGAGCTCGGCGACGTAGTGGCCACGGGCAGTACCGTCCAGGTGATCCTCTCGGAGGAGAGGCTGAACGGCGCGTTCGCCGACCTGCGCGAACGCCTGGAGGAGCATAGAAAGGGAGGCGGCTGATGGTGAAGCTCATCGCCATGTACGAGAGACCGGAGAACGAGCAGGAGTTCTTCGAGCATTACGACAAGGTGCACGCACCGTTGGCGAGGCGGGTCCCAGGACTCACGAAGCTGGTGGTGAACCGCGTCTACGCCGACGCGTTCGGCAAGGAGCCGCGCTACGTACTACTAGCCGAGATGCACTTCCCGGACCGAGAAGCGTTCGATTCTGCCATGCGCTCGCCGGAGAACCGGGCGCTGGGCGCCGACCTGATGGGCTTCGCAAAGGGCATAGTGACCGTGCTCTTCGCCGACTCCTCCGAGGAGTGAGGGCTCAAGGCCCCGACCTGCTGGCCCGGGCCACATGACGGTAACCGGCCGCCGAAGTCCGCTCCAGGACGCGGCCCAGCACCCAGAGTGCCGATGCCCACGGAAATGAGCTGACGCCGCATTATCATCACAGCCAGGAGGAACGGTGGTCACCCTACATCTTCTTGGCACCGGTGCAGCCCTGTCGGACGCAGGCCGCACCACCACTATGCTCGCGGTCCACGCTCCACGGTCGCTCTACCTCATCGACTGCGGTGGCGACGCGGCGCACAGAGCCCTCAACAACGACCTGAACCTGGCCGAGGTCAGCGGCCTTATCGTCACGCACGAGCATGCCGACCATGTGGGCGGCTTCCCGCTCCTCATGGAGCGCCTCTGGCTGGCAGGGCACACCAACCCCTTTCCGGTCTACGGCAACGATGCTGCCCTGAAGCAGGTGAAGCGTCTGGACGGGGCCTTCGACACGTCACAATGGCCCAACTACCCACCTCTAGACCTCTTCCATATTCCCGAGATGGAGCGTCAGCAGGTCATAGCCACCGACGACTTCACTGTCATAGCCAGCCCCGGCAGGCACTCGGTGCCGTGCATCGGCCTGCGCTTCGAGACCCGCAGCGGCAAGGTGTTCACTTACTCCGGGGACACGGAGCCCTGCGACTCCATCCTTCGTCTGGCCGCGGGCGCCGACGTGCTGGTACATGAGGCGACGGGGCTGGGACCGGGGCACTCCAGCGCCGTACAGGCGGCCGAGGTCGCCCGTGAGGCGGGGGCCAAGAAGCTGGTGCTCGTGCACATAGGTCCGAGAGCGGACGATGGCGCCCCCCTGCTGGCCGAGGCCCGCTCCGTGTTCCCTGACACAGAGTTGGGCTACGACGGCGGCAGGTTCTCTTTCGACTAGTTCGCCGGAGGAGCCTGGGATGAACTAGACCCCGTAGCCGGGCAGCAGCTGCCCGCCGCCGCGCTGCGCTGCCTGTAACTTGAGCAGGTCGAGCGCCACGAGTGACAGCCTCGCTACCTCGGTGAGGTCGAGCTTCTGCGCCTCCTCCGGCGCGAAGAAAGCGAACCCCTGACCCTCGGTGAGGGTCAGCTCGTCTAGCGGCGCGCTGACCTCCGCCAGATAGATGCAGTACTCGGCGTGCCAGCCGCTGAAGACGAGCAGCGGCCTGTGGGCCTTAGGGCGGTAGCCGATCTCCTCTTCTATCTCCCGTAGCATGGCGGCAGCGGGCTCCTCGCCCACGTCTAGGCCGCCGCCGAACAGCGACCACTGGCCCGGTGACTCGATGCCCGGCACGTCGTCTCGGTGCTGCAGCAGCACTTGGCCCGCGGGGCTCAGCAGCACGGCACCGGCCACCGGCCTGCGCCCGTCTGCCAGCAGGTAGTCGGTCTCGAGTTCCGGCCGAGCCGCACTCACAGCGCCTCGAGGTAGGTATAGCCCACCAGCTCGCGGTCGTACACCTCGAGGAACTCCGCTACCTCGCTCTCGGTCATGCCGCCCTGCTGCCGTATCTCCTCCGCCTGAGCGGCCACGGCCTCGTGCAGCTCGGGCGTCTGATAGCCCATGTTCTGGATAACGCGGCGCGCCTTCTGGCCCTCGACGTACAGCTCGATGTGAGCGCCGGCGTTGTCGAGCCGCACGTGCGCCTCGTTCACACGGCCGAAGAGGTTGTGGGCGTTGGCCAGCACGTCCTGATACGCGCCGGTAAGGAAGATGCCCAGGTAGTAGGGCTGACCCGGCTTCAGGTCGTGCACGGGCAGCGCCGTCTTCACGTCGCGCAGGTCGATGAACTTCTCTATCTTGCCGTCGCTGTCGCAGCTGATGTCGACGAGAGTGGCGTTGCGCCGCGGTTTCTCGTTGAGGCGCTGCAGCGGCACGATCGGGAAGAGCGCGTTTATGGCCCAGTGGTCCGGCAGGCTCTGGAACAGCGAGAAGTTGACCACGTACTTGTCTGCCAGCATGCGGGGAAGCAGCTCGAACTCGTCGGGCACGTAATCTAGCTGCTCGACCACCTTGGCCACGCGCGCCAGTATGCGGTTGTAGGCCTGCTCGATATGCCCGCGCTCCAGCAGGCTCAGGTAACCGAGGTCGAACAGCGAGTGCATGGTCTCCTTGTTGGAGACGGCTTCGTTGTAGACCTCGCGGTAGTTCTTGACGGTGATGACACTCTCGAGCTCGCGCATCTCCTTGACCAGTGCGTGCACGTCGTCACCCAGGGGCGGCAGCTCCACGGGTCGCCGCATGGGCCCGATAGCGTCGACCACCGGCACGACCAGTACCGAGTGGTGCGCGGTGAGGGCGCGGCCCGACTCCGTGACTATCACGGGCTCCGGCACCTCCCACTCCTTGCACGCTTCCATTACCGTGTACACCACGGTGTCGGCGTACTCACGCAGGTTGTAGTTGGCGCTCACGTAGTAGGTGGTCTTGCTGCCGTCGTAATCCACGGCCAGGCCGCCGCCCACGTCCAGGTACTTCACGCCCACGCCCATCTCGGCCAGTTCCACGTACGCCTGGGCCGCCTCGCGGATGGCGGCGCGGATGCGGCGGATGTCGGTCAGCTGGCTGCCCACATGACAGTGCAGGAGCACCAGAGCGTGCTCCATGCCTTCCGCCTTCACGCGCTCGGCCACATGGATGAGTTCCGAGGCGGTGAGGCCGAACTTGGCGTCGTCGCCGCCCGAGGCCTCCCACTGCCCGCTGCCGCGCGCATGCAGCTTGAAGCGCACACCCAGCAGGGGCTCCACACCCATCTCGCGGCTTATGCGCAACACGCGCTCCAGCTCTCCTGCCTTCTCTAGCGTGATGATGACCTTACGACCCAACTTGCGGCCCCACAGCGCCAGCCTGATGAAGTCGTCGTCCTTGAAGCCGTTGCAGCACAGCAGAGCGTCGTCGTGGGTGTCGTGAGCCAGACACAGGGCCAGCTCGGCCTTGCTGCCCGCCTCCAGCCCGGTGCGCCACTTGGCGCCGTAACTGGCGATGGTCTCCACCACCACGCGCCGCTGGTTGACCTTGATGGGGAACACGCCCTGGTAACTGTTCGAGTATCCCGCCTCGGCTATCGAGGCCATGAACGCCTCGTTCACCTTATCGATGCGGTCCTCGAGGATGTCGGGGAAGCGCAGCACCATGGGCAGCTCATGCCCCTGCTGGTCGAGCCGCTCGGTGATCTCGCGTATGGCGATGGGCACCCGGCCCCGGGCAGAGACCGTCAGGTCTCCCGTGGGCGAGATACCGAAGTAGCCGTTCGACCACGAACGAATGGAGTACAACTCGTCAGCGTCGCTGACGCTGAAACCTGGGTCGAGGCTGGCTCTTGTCACTTTGTCTAGGTTCCTCCTGGTTAGTGGCAACTAACAAGCTCGTATTACAGCACAACGATAGTCCACCCGCGCCCCGTGAACCCTACGGAGCGGGCCCTAAGCTCGCTACCTTAGCACCGCCGCCACCAACGCGCCCCGTAAGGCCAGACATGGCCTGCACTAGGATGCACTACGCAGCACTACGAACTTACTCTGGCCTTGGCTAGGCCGTAGGTATGCCAGAACATGCCGATGATAACACCATTTCCACCCCATCGTGGGTTCGTTAATCTGGCGCCGAATCCTGTTGACGCCACAACCTTGCAACCGTACTATCGAATACAAGACAACACCGAGAATCGAACGAGTTGCTGGGACTACCGGCATTCGTAACTTGGTGCTTGGTTCTTTAGCGCCACTTTAGGAAGTAAGGAGACTGCATGCATAAGCCGTTCCTCCGAACCTTGGCAGCCTTCGCGCTGACCGCCATGCTGGGCAGCTTCGCGTTCGCCCAGGTGCTGGTCATCGCCCAGGGTACCGACGCCGTTACCCTCGACCCGCATGACGCCACCGACTCCCCGTCGGCCACCGTCATAAGCCACATGTACGAGACGCTGTTCGAGCTCACCCCCAACGGAGAGATCGTCCCGCAGCTCGCTACCGACTATGAGTACGACGCCGACGGTCTGGGCATCACGCTCAACATCCGCGAAGGCGTGACCTTCCACGACGGCACCCCGCTGACAGCCGAGGTCGTCAAGGGCTCCATGGAGCGCTTCCTCGATCCGGCCAACGCCTGGACCTTCCGGTTCCTGCTCAGCGCCGTCACCGACGTCACCGTCACCGGCGACCACAGCGTGCACCTCAAGCTGGACACCCAG
>JBIQNJ010000004.1:0-5884 GCA_044462445.1 Truepera radiovictrix
CCCATGAGGGCGATCATCTTCTGGAAGATGTCGTCGTAGCCGCCCTGGAACTCGGCGACCACGGTGATGCCCCACTCGTTCTCGGCGTTGAACTGGTTGACGATGTCCAGCAGCGCCGTCTCGCGGATGCCGCTGTGCTGGTGCCAGAAGGTGACGGTCTGGCCGGTAGGGTCTACGTTCTCGTAGTCGACCTGCGCGAAAGCCGGGACGGCTAGCATCAGCGCCATTAGCGCCGTGATGATGACCTTTGCTCGCTTCATGCTGGTGGTGCTCCTTCCGAACGTCGTACTGCCTGTCATGCTGCCTGTTTCAGCGCGCACGTCGCCGACCGACGTACGCTTGGACTCCGGGTCCACCGCCCGCAAGCGTGTGGGCCTTTACGCACATACGGACTCTATGTCCGTGAATGCCGAACTGTGGTGAGGCCAGGGTAATCATCCCTTAAGCCCCGACGTGGCGATGCCTTCCGTGAACTGCTTCTGGGTGAAGAAGTAGACCACCAGCACGGGCACCACGGTTATGACCGTTCCCGCCATGAGCAGGTGCGTCTGCGGGCCGGCCTCCGAGATGAACGTGTAGAGACCCACGCCGAGCGGGCGCCAGGTGGAGGTGGTGGTCACCAGGAGAGGCCACAGGAACTCGTTCCAGGCGGTCACGAAGGTGAGCAGCGTGGCTGTCATGAGCACCGGCTTGCTCATGGGCAGCACCACGGCCGTGAGGAAGCGCATGTGCCCGGCGCCGTCGATGACGGCGGCGTCGTAGAGCTCGTTGGGCACGCTTATGAAGAACTGTCGTAGCAGGAAGATGATGAACGCCGAGGCCATGAACGGCACGGTGAGCGCCGGTAACGTGTTCATCCACGAGCCCCACGGGATGATCTGGCCGCGGACGAGCAGCAGGTTCGGGATGAAGGTGACGGTGCCCGGGATCATGAGCGTGGCCAGCAGCACCATGAAGATGGGCCCGCGGCCGGGGAACTCGATGCGTGCGAAGGCGTAGGCCGCCAGCGTGCAGGTGACGAGCATGCCGAGGATGACAGTGGCTGTGATGATGACCGAGTTGCGGAAGTACAGCACGAAGCGCGCCTCGTTCCACGCCTCCTCGTAGTTGCTCCACTGTGGCGTGGCGGGGAGGGGCACCCGGTTGATGGTCTCGCCCAGGGTCATGAACGACGTGGAGATCATGTACAGGAACGGCGTCAGGCTGATGAGGGCCCCCACTAGCAGGAGGAAGTACACGGGCAGGTGTGAGGCCTTGAACTCGGGGGGCGCGCGGAAGGTGCGGCCGCCGGCCGGTTTGGGCGCCGCGGTCGGTCTGGGGGCGTTGGTCGCGACGTCAGCCACCGAAAGCCCTCTTCCCGAAGAAGCGGTTCTGCATTAGCGTCAGGATGAGGATGATGGCGAAGAGGATCACGGACTGCGCCGCCGCGGTGCTGAAGTCGTTACGTTTGTAGAACGTGTCGAATATGACGATGCTGGCGGTGTCTACAGCGTCTCTCGTCTGCGGGTCTCTCAGCACGTAGATGTGGGTGAACGCCTGGAACGTGCCGATGAACCCGAGGACCGTCAGGTAGAACGTGACGGGTGAGAGCAGGGGCACCGTTATGAAGCGGAACTGCTGCCGCTTGTTGGCGCCGTCTATCGAGGCGGCCTCGTACAGCTCGGGCGATATGCCCCCCAGCCCGGCCAGGAAGATGACGGCGTTGTAACCCGTGTAGGTCCAGATGCCGAAGATGATGATGGTGACGAGCGCCAAGGACGGTCCCGCCCAGAAGCCGCTGAAGTCCACGTTGGGGAAGGCGCCCCCGAAGATGAGCTGCGTCACGGGCCGCGTCTCCGTTACCCACCGCTGCGGCTCGAGGCCGAAGAGGATGAGCACCTGGTTGGCGAGGCGTTCCTCCCGGGCGTTGAAGATGCTCCGGAAGATGGCCGCTCCTGCCACCGCCGGCGTGACGTACGGCAGGAAGTAGAGCATGCGGAAGAACTCCTGGCCGCGGATCTTCTGGAACAGGAGGCTGGCGATGATAAGCGCCAGGCCTATCTGGATGGGCACGGAACCGAAGCCGTAGTAGACCGTGCGCACGAGGCCGTTGAGGTAGGCGCGGTTGCCAGCCTCCATCATCAGGTTCCAGCCCAGCGCTATGGCTACGCCCGAGCCGATGAGCACGAGCGCGCCGGCGGCCTTGAAGAGCGAGGGCGCGCCCTGCCGGCTGCCTCTGAAGGCGTCGGTCCAGAGCCAGTGCGCCACGATGATGAGCAGCAGGCCTCCGAAGAACGCCAGGGCGCCCCACCAGTCGCCCAGCGTGCGCTCGTAGTTGGTGAGGCCGATGAAGGCGCCCTTGCGGATGCGCCAGTTGTGCACGCTCATGTAGATGGCGTAGATGATCGGGAAGAGCCCGAAGATGGCGATGAGCACCGTGGCCGGCAGGATGAAGAGGTAGCCGGTGAACCACTCGCTGCGCTGCCGTGCAGTGACGCGAGGTCGGGTCGGCTTCCTGGAAGTCGAGGCGCTGGCCATGGTTTAAGTCATGTCCCCTCTAGCCTACTGGCTACCCTCTAGGGGCGCTGAAGGCACCCGTAAGGTACTCGGGCTCGGTCATGGCGACGTCAGGCTGTGACCTGGTCAACTCGCTGCCCCGGACCACGGGTGTCTATTAGGCGGTCGCCTGAACCCTGGCTCACTGTCTGCACTCCCTAACTATAGCCAAGTCTAGAGCCGGGGGTTCTGAGCGGGCGGTCGTTCCGGTAACCGACCCCGCAGTGGTCGGCTAGCATTGCTGCGTGTCGAGCAGCAGCAAGCGCCCCTCCCGCCAGAAGTCACAGTCCAGCGGCAAGCCGGCCGGCGGGGCCGCGCGGGAGAGCCCGAAGGCGCGACCAGACGGCTCCCGCTGGTACGCGGAGGTCGTGCCCGGGCTGGAGGACGTGGCCAGGGCCGAACTGGCGCGGCTAGGAGCCACCGCACTACACCTGGCCGGTGGCGGGCTGCGCTTCACCGCCACAGACATGAAACGCCTCCGCAAGGCGAGCACCGTGCCCGCGGTGTACCTGTCGCTGACCTTCGACGTTCCGCGGCCCAAGGCGCTGCTGGGACATGCGGCCATGACGCGCCTGGCGGAGGCGGTGAAGCTGGTGGCGGGCGAGCACGGCGGCGGCAGCGAGCTCTCGGGGGGACCGTTCGACGGCCTCCGGCTGGCCGCCGCGGGCGCCGACTCGCCTGTGATGAAGCGACTGGGCGAGGAGCTGGCCCGGATGGTCGGCCTGGGCTTCGAGCAGGCGGAGGGCGAGCTGCTGGTGCGGTTGCGCAGCGACCCTGCGGGCGGCGGCTGGGAGGCGCTCGTGCGGCTCACCTCCCGCCCCTTGAGCGCCCGGGGCTGGCGCGTCTGCAACCGTGCCGGCGGCCTCAACGCCTGCGTGGCGGCTGCGATGAACGAACTCGTGGGCGGCAGGCGCTCGGACCGCTACCTCAACCTCATGTGCGGTTCGGGCACGCTACTCGTAGAACGCGCCCTGGCGGGCCCGGCGCGCTGCCTGGTGGGGGTCGATATCGACCCTGCGGCCGTGGCATGTGCCGAGCGCAACCTGGGCGCCGCCGGCGTCGACGACAGGTGTGAACTGACGGTGGCTGACGTGGGGCGGCTGACCCCCGCACAGTTCGCCAGCGCCGGCCCCTTCGACGTCATCATGGTTGACGCTCCGTGGGGCGACGCCGTGGGCCGCCACGCGGACAACGCGAGGCTCTACCCACTGCTGTTGGCTAAGGCCCACGAGCTGTCTGCGCCGCACGCGCGCTTCGCGCTCCTGACCCACGAGGTCCGGCTGGCCAGGCGCGTAGCGGCCGACCAGGAGCGCTGGCGCTTGGTGCGCGAGCTGCAGGTGGCGCATGGGGGTCACAACCCGCTGCTCATGCTGTTCGAGCGGCGGTGAGAGGCTGTGAGCCTGAGGAACCTCACCCGGGCTGTGCTACACTTCTGCCCGTGATAGACGCGTTTTCCGGCGCCGGCGCCGGTCTTGGAGCGGTGTGATGCCGACCTCCCTGGCCAGGATCAAACCGGGCTGGTACCTGCTCATCGCGCTCGTCATATACGCGGCGGTGGCCACGGTCATGCTGGTGCGCCTACGGGCAGCCAACGCGGCGGAGGCCGCTCAGGCGGCGGCGCAGGTCGCCGTCGAGGAGCAGCCGCAGCCGAACGCCGGCCCGCCCGGTCTGTGGTTCCCCATTCCCGGCGCCGGTCTGCCTGCCACAGACTCCAACCTGCCCGGCGCCCCCCGCGTCTACCGCAACGGGGTCAGCCAGGGCTTCGACCTGTACGACACCGACGCGGGTGTACCCATCTCGTACGGCACGCCCGTGGTGGCGGCCGCGAACGGGCAGGTGGTACGAGCTGACCTGGGCTTCACCGAGATGGACCCGCGGGCGTGGGAGGTGCTCATGAGCGACGTCGAGGAGGCCGGCGCCGACGAAGCCCAGCTCGACCAGCTGCGCGGCCGGCAGGTCTGGCTGCGTACCGAGGACGGCGCCGTGCTTCGTTACGGTCACCTGTCGTCCATCCGTACCGGAATCCGCACGGGCGTCAACGTCTACCGCGGTCAGGTGCTGGGCTTCGTGGGCAACTCCGGCACCGACCGGGCAGTGGCCGGCGGCGAGGACGGCGCGCGGCTCCGCTTCGAGATCTGGAGCGAGGAGGGCGAGTTCTTCGGTGAGGGCATGAGCGCCACCGAGGTGCGGCTGGCGGCCGCCTCGCTGTTCGTGGGGCCATGAGCAAAGACGGCCGTTCAAGGAGACCAGCACTACCCGTCGTCGTCGACGGTTCCGAGCCCACGGCCGTGCAGATCGTGTGGCAGAACGTATGGGTGCGGGCCGTCTTCTACGTCTTCATGACCGTCGGTCTGCTGGCGTTGGCGTGGCGCTACCACGCCGGCTACGCCTTCGCGTTGCAGGTGGCCATAATCGGCTTCCTGATCGCCTATGTGCTGCACCCGGTGGTGGCCTGGCTGGGGCGCCTGCGCGTCAGCCGGGGCCTGGCCACCGCCATCACCTACGGCGCCCTGCTGCTCATCATGGCGTTCGGCTCACTCGTCATCAGCCAGGTGGTCGTGGAGACGGGGCGCTTCGTGCAGCTCATCCCGGCGGCGCTCGACAACGTGGGCGCATGGTTCAGCGACCTGCAGGCGTGGATCGTGCGCGTCGGTGAGGGCCTGCCCGACTTCCTTACCAACCGCCTGGGCGAGCCCGACGAGGGGGGCGAGCTGGCCATCCAGGTCCGCGAGCAGTTCCAGACCTTCCTGCAGCAGCTCGTCCAGGGCGTGCAGCAGCTCCTGCAGCGGCTCATCGCCGGCGGCCCCGGCATGCTTATCAGCGGCGCCACGGCCGTCATCTCTACCACCTTCCAGATCTTCCTGATCCTGCTTGTCGGGGCGTACTTCCTCTACGACTTCCCCCGCTTCGTGCAGGGCATGAAGCGGCTCGTACCCGTCAGGCACCGCCGGCTGGCCGACGACCTGCTGGCGAAGGCCGACCTGGCGGTGGGCGGTTACCTGCGTGGGCAGCTCCTCATAACCGTGCTGCTGGGCATCATCATCTGGATCGGGCTCAGCCTGATCGGCATACCCCTCGCCACGGCCATCAGCTTCCTCGCGGCCGTGTTCAACCTGGTGCCCTACCTGGGTCCCATCCTCGGGGTGGTGCCGGCCGTGCTGCTAGGGTTCACGGTCAGCCCGTGGGCGGCAGTGCTGGCCGTCGTGGTGTTCACGGTCGCCAACCAGCTCGAGGCACACGTGCTCGGGCCGCTCATCCTCTCCAGGAACACCAACCTGCACCCTGTTACCGTCATGCTCTCGATCATGGCCGGCGTGGGCCTCATGGGGCTCGTGGGTGCGCTTATAGC
>JBIQNJ010000004.1:5984-79960 GCA_044462445.1 Truepera radiovictrix
GTAGATCCGGGCTTGCGTTCGTACATGCGGGCGTCGGCGGCTTCGAGCAGGCCGCTCGCGTCGAGCGCGTCGGTGGGGTAGCTGGCCACGCCGCCGCTCGCGCCCAGCTTCATGCCCTGGACATCGACCTGCGACACCTTCTCTAGCAGACGCAGCATGGCGGTGCGGGCGGCCTCGGGGCGCACGTCGGGCAGGAGCACCACGAACTCGTCTCCGCCCCAGCGGAACACCGAGTCAGTGACGCGCTTCGACTCCATGAGCACCTGCGCGACGCGCCTCAGGGCGGCGTCCCCGACCGAGTGGCCGAAGCGGTCGTTGACCTCCTTGAAGTTGTTCAGGTCGAGCATCATGAGGTTCAGGTGGTACTCGTAACGGCGGGCGCGCGCCAGCTCCTGGCGCAGCACGCGCTCGAAGCCCTCGCGGTTGCCGATGCCGGTCAGCTGGTCCGTGACGGCCGAGCGCTCCAACTCGACCACCTGCTCGGCCTGGTGCACGAGCACGGCGATGTGCTGCGCGAACGACTCCGCCAGGCGCACGGCGCTGGCGCTGAAGGCGTCCTCGGTCGAGAAGTTGTCGATGTTGAGGATGGCCACGATCTCGCCGTCTGCGTCGGCGATGGGCACCATCACCTGGCTCTTCATCTCGTCGAAGTCCCGGCCGGAGATGTGGGCCGGGGAGCGCGAGGAGGCGCGGCTATGCACGGAGATGGCCTCACCCTTCAGCACGCGCGCGGTGCCTGACTCGAACTCCAGGGGCGTGCCCCCGTGCCAGGTCAGCTGCTCGTCGTAGGTGAACGGTCCGGCGAGCGACTGGAGCTCCTCCAGGTCCCAGCCGACCGCGGCCTCGTAGTAGTACAGGTCTCCCTGCCGCACGAGGATGGTGGCAGCCTCGGCCCCCGGAACCAGTTCGACGGTCGCCTCCGCCGCGCGGCGGTACAGCAGCTCCGGAGCTTCCGAGCTGCGCAGCTGCTTTATGACGGCCAGCATGGCGATCAGCTGCCGGTTCAGCGTGGCGCGCTCCAGGGCGGCGGCCAGCGACGTGGTCGTCGCCACGAGCGTGCGGCGCTGCGTGTCGGTCCAGGGGCGCTCATGCCCGACGCGGGTCAGCGCCAGGAGGGCCGTCACCTGTGAGGTGGCGTCGACGATGGGCACTATGGCCACGGAGCGGGCGTCCTTGGCGCCGCTCCACACGGGGGCGGTCACCGCGTCATGGAACAGCGGCTGGCGCGTGCTCCATGCCGTGGCCAGCTCGCCCGCGTACGGCAGGCCGGTGCGAAGCTCAGCCTGGCGCTCCTCTGACAGGAGGCCGCGCACTGCCAGGGTCGTGAAGCGTCCGTGGGTGAGCGTCATGATGGCGCCGCAGTCGACGTCCAGCTCTGAGACGAGCACATCCAGCGCCCCGCCCACGGCCTCCGAGACGCCCTCGGTCAGCAGCAGCCGCTGGCTCAGCTGCGCCAGCACGTCCTGCTCGGCCTTGCTGCGGGCCAGCTCGAGCGTGGTGTTCAGCCTCTGCAGCACCTCCTCGACCATGCGTACGAAGGCGTCGAGCGACTCCTGGACATCGGCGCCGAAAGCGTTCTTGCCGTCGTGCTCAAGGTTCAGCACGGCCGTCACCTGCTCGCCCAGCCTGATGGGCAGGGCCAGTTCGCTGAGTGTGGGCTCGGCGCCGGGAGCCACCATGTAGTCCGCATCGAGCGTGGCGTCGGGCACGTACTGCTTACTGCCGGTCGTGAAAGCGCGGCCGGTGACCGTCTTCAGCGGTATCGAGAAGTCCGGCTGGACCTTCCAGCGCCAGGTGGTGTGTACCCGTAAACCGTCCGCCTCCGGCACGAAGATCTCGGCGTGCGTGAACGGCAGCATGTCTGACAGTAGTCTGGGGGCGTTGCGGAACAGCTCGTCGATGCTGGCGGCCTGGTTGAGCTCGATGGCGGCCTCCTGCAGCAGCCGCGCCCGCCGTTCCGACGTCCGGGCGCGCCGCTCCGAGAGGCGCCAGAGTGAGAAGATCTGGTGACCGGCGAGGGCGCCCAGGGCCATGGCCAGAACCAGCCCCAGGTAGTCGTGGACCGGGGCGGGCGTGCCCATATAGGTGGACCGCAGATACACCAGGCCGATGCCGAAGGGGATGAGCAGCGCCCCCGCCTGCCACCCTAGGCCCGTGGTGACGACCATGAACGGTATGGCCAGCAGGAACCCCTGCCAGTAGGTCACCTGGCCAAGCGCGAAGCTGACGAGAAAGAGCATGGTGCAGAGGAGCATGAGGGCGACCGGGACAGACCTCAGCCGGAGCCGGGTGAGTCTCGACGGGAGCCACTTGCGCACTGCACTGTTCATGCCTCCGATTCTGCGGTGCGGGGTCTTACGGCGTCCTTAGGAGTTTCTTACGGGTTTGTCACGGTATGAACGGCAACATCAACGCGTGTAGGCACGCCCAGGCGTCGGCCGGGCTGTGGGTTCGTCGCTCTCTGGAGCCGGTAAGCGAGGGGGTAAACTGTTGCCCGTGAAGAAGAGCACCAAGAGAAGCCCGGCTCCCAGCTCCAGGTTCGACCTGGAGGCCGTGGGTTTGGTGCTGCTGGCCATCGGCATCTTCGGCGCAGGCGTGCTGGTGCCCGCCCTGCCGACGGGCGAGCTGGGGCAGAGCGTGCGCGGAGCACAGGTCGGCACCTTCGGCTGGGTGGCGTACGCCCTGCCCGTGCCCGTGCTCGTACTGGGCGCCCTCTTCCTCATGCGACGCAACCCCCGCTGGTGGCCCCGTGCGCTGCTGGGCTACCTGCTCCTGCTCGCCGGCCTGTGGGGAGTAACGGTCGGCCTGGCGCCTACCGCGACGGGCGTCTGGGGCGTGCAGCTCAGGGCCACTCTCGGCGCCACCTGGGGCACGCTGGCCGCACTGCCTGCAGTAGTGGTCGCCACCATCGGCATCGACCTGCTGGCCGGCTGGGCGCCCACGCGCCTTCTGCGTGCCGTGCTGCGGGGCGTGTTCGGGGCCATAAGGCGCGCCTGGAAGTGGCTGAGCGACACCCGGCGCCAGCTACGCAAGCGGGCCGCCTTCCAGGCGGACGTAGCGCAGGCGCGCAAGGCGCTGGGCGAGATAGATCGCGACCTGCAGGCGCTCAGCAGCCTGTACCCGGGCAGCGCCGAGCTGGAGCGCTGGCGTGAGGACGTCAAGGAGAGCCGCAGGCTGCTCTCCGATCCGGACGACGGCAGCCTCAAGGAGGCTCGAGCGGACGTGCGCGCCTGGCAGGGCGCGGTGGCGGGTTTCACCAAGGACCGCGCCGTGGAGCTGGGTTATCAGCTGGCGGCCGAGTCGGCCGTGGCCCCGGACCCCGAGGCCACCACCTTCGACGTGTGGGCCACGGGCGTCAAGCGCGGGCTCGACGACCCCCTGCCGGAGAGGGGGGCCGCCGCCGAGGCGCTCGAGCGGGTGCGCAAGGCGCTCGCCCTCGATCTGGTGGCGCTGATCGAGCGGCAGCGCCGGCTGGCGCGCGAGCGCGATCAGGACCAGCGCGAGCTCAAGCGCATGACGCCCAGGCAGTTGGCCGCTGCCTACATGGCCCATCAGAAGCGCGTGGCCGACCTCAGGCAGGCCGAGGCCGACGCCGATCAGCTGGCGTCGCACGCGGCCGAGTTCGAGCGCTGGCGGCCGCTGGCGGCCAGGCTGGAGGGCGCCCTTGCCGCGTACCCCGACTACGAGGAGCTGGCTGACTACCACCGCACCCTCGCCGGAGAGCTGAGCTCCAAGGGCCGCGACCTGCTGCTGCAGGACCAGGGGTGGGATGAGGCGCTGTCGGCCGTCATCCGCCGGGCGGAGACCCAGCGCCAGGAGATGGAGCGGGCGGCCGCAGAGCAGGCGCGGCTGGAGCGCCTGGCGGCGGAGCAGCGTCAGCAGCTCGAGGCGGAAGAGGCCGAGAGGCCGGCGGAGCAGGAGGCCCACGCCGGCGCCGGTGGTGGCGTCACCTCGGAGTGGGATGATCAGGGCTGGCGCGAAGGCTTCGGTGATGCCGGCAGCACCGAGTTAGACCGGGCCGGACTGGTCGGCAAGGAGCAGCGCACGGTAGCGGCGCCGCTCCACGCCGGCGCTGCCGCCGCGGGCCACGAACCCGACCCGCGGGTAGCGAACGCGCTCCTCGACGAGGACCAGGCCGTGACTCAGCGCCCCGAAGCCGCAACAGACGCCCCTGCCGCGCCGCGCCGGCCGGCCGGCGGCGCGCCTGGCCAGGTCACGCCGGGCACCTCGCCCGACATCCCTGCCGTAGGCGCCATCAAGATCCAGGTGCCGCCGGTGGACCTGCTGGACGCGGCCAAGCAGCAGGGTCACGACCACCGCGAGGCCGAGGCCGAGCGGCTCAACCGCATACGTCAGATCGACGAGACCCTCTCCAACTTCCGGCTGAGCGGCCGCGTTGTGGCCGCCGTGCGCGGCCCCACCGTCACGCGCTTCGAGGTGGAGCCCGCCCCGGGCGAGAAGATCAGCCGCTTCGCCAACCTGTCCGACGACCTGGCGCTCGCCATGGCCGTGGGTTCGGTGCGCATCGAGGCGCCTATCCCGGGTAAGAGCGTCATCGGCCTAGAGGTGCCCAACGCCTACCCGGAGGTGGTGCGCTTCAGGGAGGCCATAGAGTCGAGCGAGTTCCGCCGCTCGCAGGCGCGCATGCCGGTGGTGCTGGGGCGCTCCATCGAGGGCGAGATGTGGATAGGCGACCTGACGCGCATGCCGCACCTGCTCATCGCCGGCTCCACCGGCTCGGGCAAGTCGGTCGCCGTGAACACGCTCATCAGCTCGCTGCTCTACCGCTTCCTGCCCACGCAGCTCAGGTTCCTGATGATCGACCCGAAGATGGTGGAGCTCACGCCGTACGACGGTGTGCCGCACCTGCTGCGGCCGGTGGTCACCAACCCGGCCGACGCCGCCGGCGTGCTGCTGGGCGCCGTGTCGCACATGGAGCGGCGCTACAAGATGATGAGCAAGATCGGCGCCAAGAACCTGGACCAGTACAACGAGAAGGCGGTGGAGCTCGACATGCCGCCGTTGCCGTTCATCACGATCATCATCGACGAGCTGGCCGACCTCATGATCACCTCGCCGAAAGAGGTGGAGTCTGCCATCATGCGCCTGGCGCAGATGGCGCGCGCCACCGGCATGCATCTCATCCTCGCCACGCAGCGGCCCTCGGTGGATATCCTCACGAGCCTCATCAAGGTCAACGTGCCGGCCCGCATGGCGTTCGCCGTGTCCAGCAGCCACGACTCGCGCACCATCCTCGACTCGATGGGCGCCGAGCGGCTGACCGGTCGCGGCGACATGCTCTTCTACCAGCCGGGGCTGCCCAAGGCCGTGCGCCTGCAGGGCCCGTTCGTGAGCGAGCGCGAGACGACGCGCCTGGCCGACTTCCTGAGGCGCCAGTACTTCGACGACGACTTCGTCGAGGCCTACGGCGCGGACTTCGACCCGCCCTCGCCCGATGAGTCGGAGGCCTCGGGCCTCATCGACTGGAACGACGACAAGCTCAGGCTGGCCGCAGAGCTGGTGGTGAACGAGGGGCAGGCCAGCGTCTCAAGGCTGCAGCGCAGGCTGTCGGTGGGGCACGCCCGCGCCGGCAAGCTCATGGACTCCCTCGAGGGGCTGGGCGTGGTCGGCCCGCACCAGGGCAGCAAGCCGCGTGACGTGCTGGTGCAGTTCGAGGAGCTGCCGAACATCTTCGGCAAGTAGCGCCGTGGGGCCGCCGGGCGTGCGGTGGCCCGCGAACGGCGCGCAGAAGTAGTGCCCGTGTGCGGGTGCCCGCGGCCGGCCACGCGGCCTAGGTGGGGCCGAAGGCTCTCACGAACGGCGTGCGCGCGACCTCGGTCAGCTGTTCCTCCGGCGTGCAGATGCCGTAGGCCATGGAGGGGGTGTTGAACCCCACGGCCAGTCGTCCGTCGGCCGTGACGACGATGAGGCCGCCGTCCCCGCCCATGCGCGCCACGTCGTGCAGTGCGCGTTTGACCGCCTGCTCAAGGTCGCTGCCGGCTGCCAGGTCTGCCGCCAGCTTGCCGGCGGTGCCCGCCTCCATGAACGCCTCGCCCTTGCCGGTGCACGAGACAGCCACGTGCTCGTCGGCGTACGTGCCGAGGCCCGGGATGGGTGCGTCGCCCACGCGGCCGCGCCACTGCCCGGTGCGACCGCCCGTGCTGGTGGCCGCCGCCAGGTGGCCGTCGTCGTCCAGCGCTACGGCGCCGACGGTGTTCGAGCCGCCCGCAGGCCTCTCCGCCGCCTGTTCCAACTGTTCGCCGTTGCCCATCTTCCAGATCTCCAGCTCGGAGGCGCTCTTGGACGTGATGAGCCGCTCGTTCGGAACGGGCTCCTGCACCAACGCCTCGGCGCCGGCGCCGATGATCATGACGTGCGGGGTGCTGGTACGCACCAGGTCGGCGATCAGGACGGGGTTGGGGGTGTTCGTCATGCCTGCCACGGCGCCTGCGCGGCTTCCCGGCGGGGCGTGTGACACCATGACGCACGCGTCCAGCTCGGCCACGCCGTCGCGCGTGAGCGCACCGCCGACGCCGGCATTGAACGCCGCGCTGTTCGACTCCATGCTCGTAACGGCTGCCAGCACGGCGGCCAGCGCCCGCGTGCCGTGAAGGCCGGAGTCCTGGTTGAGGGCCGCGTAGCCCGCCTCGGCCGCCTGGCGCAGGCCCGCCTCGTAGTCGGCGCCGTGACGCTCGCTGATGGCGCCGGCACCGCCGTGGATAAGAAGTATCGCCATGGACGGAGCTTAACCCTCGCCACGGCGCCGCCGGCCCGCTTTGCGAGCGACCTGCCGGCCCGTGGCGGCTCGCCCGCAGCCCGACCCTCGCCGCGCACGCCGTTCGGTACACTGAGGGCCACATGCGCCTGGTGTTCTTCTACCTGATCCTGCTCGTGGCGCAAGGCTTCATATCCGCTCTGCTGGCTCCCGTTCCCCCTCCCGACCTCTTCCTGCTGGCGGTGCTCACCCTGCTCTGGCGCGTGAAGCCGTGGCAGCTGGTGCTGCTCGGATACGGGGCCGGGCTGGTGCAGGACCTCACGGGCAGCGGTGTGCTCGGCAGCCACGCGCTGGCGCTCGCCGCCGCCGCCCTCGTGGCGTCGCTCGTGCGCGCGCAGCTGTCTAACACGGGCGTGCTCGAGCGGGCGCTGGTGGTGTTCGTCGCCAGCCTGGGCAAATGGGCCGTGATGACCGGCATGCTCGTGTGGTTGGCTTCCGGCGATCTCGGCTTCGGCCGCCTCGGCGGCGTGGCGCTCATCGAGTCGGCGCTGACCGTGGCCGCCGGGCTGCTGGTGCTGCCGTGGGGTGCGGCGCTGCTGCAGCGCAGCCGCATACTGCGGAAGGAGCTGCTCTAGGTGCTCGGGCGCATGAAGGTCATGCTGGCGGTCATCCTGACCGTGCTGACGCTCTTCACCATCCGGCTCATGTACCTGCAGCTGGTCATGGGCGAGGAGTACGTGGCCAAGTCGCAGCAGAACGCGCTGCAGCAGCGCCGCATCATCCCGCTCAGAGGCCGCATCCTGGCCCGCGACGGCACGGTGCTGGCCGACGACCGGGTGGCCTACGACCTGCTGTACAGGGGCGGTGAGATCTCTGATTGGCAGGCGCTGGCCGCGCTACTCGGCATCGAGGGCCCGCCGAAGCAGCCCGACCGGACGAAGCCCGACGAGGTGCAGAACGGCGCCGTGCTGGCCTGGAACATCCCGGACGAGCTGGTGCCGGCCGTGGAGGAACGGGTGGCGCAGAGCACGAACCTCTACCTGCGGGAGCGCATCGAGCGCACCTACCCCACCAACCTGGCGGCGCAGACCGTGGGCTACACGGCGCAGGCCGACCCCGCCCGCAACCCCGGCTACTCGAACAACGACCTCGTGGGCGTCGTCGGCCTGGAGGCCGGCCTGGAGCACGCGCTGTTCGGTGCTGCCGGTACCCGCGAGGTGGAGGTCGACAACCGGGGCACGGTGGTGGCCTCCAAGGTGCTCTTCAACGCCATGCCCGGCCAGGACGTGGTGCTGACGCTAGACCCGAACATCCAGCGCATGGCCGAGGACGTGCTGGCCGGCGCCGTGCGCTACGTGAACGAGGACCGCGCCCGGGTAGGGCTCCCGCAGGAGGAGACGGCCCGTGGCGCCCTCGTGGCGCTCGACCCTCACACGGGCGAGATACTGGCGCTGGCCAGCTACCCTTCGTTCGACCAGAACGTGTTCACGCACCGGCCGTCCGATCCGGCCGCGGTGACGGCCATCCTCACGGACTCTCGCAACATGCCACTGTCGAACCGCGCCGTAGAGGCCTACGCACCCGCATCGACGTTCAAGGTGGTCACCACCTCGGCCATGCTCGAGAACGGCTACGCGGGCCCCAACACGCGCTACCCGTGCTCCGCCCGGTTCCAGTTCGGCGGCGGCACGTGGCACAACTGGGCCACCTTCGACAAGGGCAGCTACGACGCCCGCCACGCGCTGGCCGACAGTTGCAACACGTACTTCTTCTACGCTGCGGTCGCCACCCCCGGCTTCAGCCAGGGGTGGGCGCCGTTCATCTCCGACGTGGTCGACCGCGCCCGCGAGTTCGGCTTCGGCGTGCGCCTCAACATCGGCCTGCCGGAGGAGAAGCCCGGTCGCGTGCCAGACCGCGACTGGGTGAGGTCGCAGCCGCAGTACGAGTACGGCTGGCTGCCGGGCTTCACGCTCAACACCGTCATCGGTCAGGGCGACGTGCTGGCCACCCCCCTGCAGGTGGCCCGGTTCGTCTCCACGCTGGCACTGGACGGCACCCTGGTGGAGCCTCACATCGTGAAGCAGGTCGGCGACGACGTCTACGTGCCTGAGGTGACCCAACTGGAGGGCAGCCACTGGTCGGTGCTGAAGGAAGGCATGAGGCTCATGCTCACCGACTACCCCTCGCGCTCCATCCTCGGCCCCGGGGCGTTCCCCGTCAGCGTGGCCGGCAAGACGGGCACGGCGGAGACGCCCCGCGGCCGCGACTACACCCACTCCTGGTTCATGGGCTTCAGCCCGTACGAGGACCCGGAGGTGGCCTTCGTGGTATTCATCGAGTACGGCGGCTCCAGTTCACGTGTGGCTATCCCGGTGGCTCGGGATTTCATGGCGGGGTACTGGACGCTGCGTGGCGTGGAGGTAACGAACAACCCATGAAGGCACGAGGAACCCGCGGCGGCATCTTGTTGTCGCTCGAACCAGGCGACGACGCCGACCAGGTGGCCGAGGCGCTGAGCGCGCACAGCGAGCTGCTCACCGGCAAGGTCTCGTTGGAACTGGCCGAGCGCACCCCATACGAGCTGGTCCAGGTAGTGGTCGAGCGCGTGGCCCAGGCAGGCGGCGAGTTCACCGACGTGCGCCCGCCCACGGCCGTCATCCAGGCGCGCGGCGAGACGGTGATAGTCAGCCGCACGGTCCGCTCCGGCGGTCGCGTAGAGTCGAGCGGCTCCGTGGTCGTGCTGGGCGACGTCAACTCCGGCGCAGAGATCCTCGCCAACGATGACATCATCGTCGTGGGCGTGCTGCGCGGCGTGGCGCACGCCGGCGCGTCGGGCAACGAGAAGGCCGTCATCTGGGCGGAGCGCATCCTTAGCCCGCAGCTGCGCATCGGCGGAGCCCTGGCGCAGTCCGGCGGCGAAGAGACGGACCTGAAGGGCCCGGAGGTGGCCCACCTCAAGGACGGCGCCATAGTTATCAGGCCGTGGAACACGCATTGAGCTAGCGGTCCGCTTGGACCGGGGCCGCTGGCGCCTCGCGCGTGGCCCCATCAGGGGCGCGGCAGCCGCGCTTACGCCGCGCGAGAAGGAGGGCACAAGTGAGCAAGGACGTAGTGATAACCACGGCTGTGCGCACGCCGGTGGGGCGCGCGCACAAGGGGCTGCTCAAGGACACGCGCCCGGACGACCTGGCGGCGTTCATCATCCGCGCGGCGCTGGAGCGCACGCCCGGGCTGCAGGGCGCCGAGGTCGACGACCTGCTGCTCGGCAACGCCCACCCCGAGGGGGAGGCCGGCTACAACATGGCGCGCATAGCTGTGCAGATAGCCGGACTACCCGACACCGTGGCGGCGGCCACCATCAACCGCTTCTGCGCCTCCGGCCTGCAGACCATCACCCAGGGGGTGCACTCCATCGCCCTGGGCATGAACGACGTGGTCCTGGCGGGGGGCAGCGACTGCACCAGCCGCGTGCCCATGGGAGGCCATCAGCTGGCCCCTAACCGGGCGCTGCTGAAGAGCAAACCCGGCGCCTACCACACCATGGGCCAGACGGCCGAGGCCGTGGCGCGGCGCTACGGCATCACGCGTGAACAGCAGGACGCCTTCGCCCTCAGGAGCCACGAGAAGGCGCTGGCCGCGCGCGCGAGAGGCTTCTTCGACGGCCACGTGGTGCCCACGCCCGTGCGCGTGCAGGACGAGGAGGGTGCCTGGCACGACACGGTGGTCAAGGCCGACGAGGGTCCGCGTGCCGGCACGAGCATGGAGAAGTTGGCGCAGCTACGCACGGTGTTCGCGGAGGACGAGGCTGCCACGGTAACGGCCGGCAACTCGAGCCCGCTCAACGACGGTGCCGCCATGACGGTCCTCATGCGCGCCGACAGGGCCGAGGCGCTGGGCGTAAGGCCGCTGGCGCGCCTGGTTCAGGCTGCGGTGGTGGGCGTAGACCCGGAGGTCATGGGCATAGGCCCGGTTCCCGCCATCAGGAAGCTGCTCGGCAAGGTCGGCATGACGGTAGCCGACGTGGACCTGTTCGAGATCAACGAGGCGTTCGCCAGCCAGGCGTTCTACAGCCAGCGCGAGCTCGGCATCCCCGACGACAGGCTCAACGTAAACGGCGGGGCCATCGCCATCGGGCATCCCCTGGGGGCCACGGGCGCGCGCATAGCTGCCGACCTCTTCGCCGAGATGCACGCGCGGGGCGCCGAGCACGGCGTGATCTCCATGTGCGTGGGCGGCGGTCAGGGCATGGCAGCGCTCTTCAGGCTGGCCTAGAGCCGTTGCGCCCGCGGGCCTCGTAGCCCTCCGCCTGCAAAGCCACCACGCCGCGCTCCTGCTCGTCGAGGCTCTCGAACGCCAGGCGGATGGCGCCACCCGACTCGCGCACACCCAGGACCTCGATGTCCTTGACGTTGACCTCGGCCTCGCCGAGCGCGCGCGTGATGCGCGCCAGCTCACCCGGCCTGTCGGGCACGGCGATGACCACCTCGTAGCGCGCCGGCAGCAGGCTGCGGCGCACTATGGGGATCGAGTCGCGCGTCACCCGCGCGCTCTCGCCGGCGGTGAGCAGTTCATCGGGCTGGTCGAGCAGGGTCTCGAGCTTCTCCAACTGGCTGCGGTACGCGCCCAGGGCGGCGCGCACGGCCTCGCGGTTACCGGCCACCATGTCGCGGCTCATCACCGGGTCGCCGCTGGCTACGCGCGTCAGGTCGCGGAAGCCGCCGGCGGCGAGCAGCATCTTTAGGCCGCTCTCGTCGCCCTCGCCTACCAGCGCGGTGAGCGCCACAGCCGCCAGGTAGGGCAGGTGGCTCACGGTGGCCACCAGGCGGTCGTGCTGGTCGGGGGGCACCTCGATGGGCCTAGCCCCCAGCGCCTCCACGAAGCCGCGCACCTGGGCCAGTGCGTCGGCGTCGGTCACGCCGTCTACGGGCGTCAGCGCCCACATGGCGTTCTCCAGCAGCGCGGGGTCGGAGTTGAGAACGCCGCCCTTCTCGCTGCCCGCCATGGGGTGGCCGCCCACGAAGCGACTGGCCGCCATGCCCGCGACTATCGGGCCCTTCACCCCGCCGACGTCGGTGACGACGGTGTTTTCCCGCAGGTACGGAAGCAGCGCCTGGCCGGCCGGCACCAGCGTCCGGGCCGGCGAGGCGAGGACCACCAGATCGGCCTTGGCCAGCCATGGACCCGGAGCCAGCTGCGCCTCGTCTATCGCTCCCAGGCCCCGGGCGGCGTCGAGCGTGTGCGGTGACAGGTCGAGCCCGACCACGCGGTCGGCGAGGAAACGCTGGCGCACGCTCATGCCTATGGAGCCGCCGATGAGGCCCACGCCGACGATGACGACGGTGCCGAACAGGGGAGATGGCCGCGCCTTCACCGCTGCGGCCCTCAGAGCTGCTTGCCGAGAGCCTGTACGACGGCACCCAGCCGCCCCATCAGCTCGCCGAACTCCGCGTCGTTGAGCTGCTGGGCGGCGTCCGACTTAGCCTCCTCGGGCGTCGGATGCACCTCGACGATCAGGCCGTCTGCGCCCGCTGCGGCGCTGGCCAGCGCGAGGGAGGCGACCAAAGGCCTGCGGCCTGCGGCGTGGCTCGGGTCCACCCAGACGGGCAGGTGGCTGAGCTCCTTGAGCACGGGCACGGCGCTCACGTCGAGCGTGAAGCGGGTGGAGGTCTCGAACGTCCTGATGCCGCGCTCGCACAGGATGACGTTGGGGTTGCCCTGGCTCAGCACGTACTCGGCGGCCTGCAGGAACTCGGTGATGGACGTGCTCATGCCACGCTTGAACAGCACGGGCTTGCCGCTCTTGCCCACCTCGGCCAGCAGGGCGAAGTTCTGGCTGTTGCGGGCGCCTATCTGCAGCATGTCTGCGCTGGCGGCCACCGTCTCCACCAGTTCGGGCGCCGTCACCTCGGTGACGATGGGCAGGCCCGTGCGCTCGCGCGCCTCCTCGAGTATGCGCAGGCCCTCCTGCTGCAGCCCCTGGAAGGCGTACGGGCTGGTGCGCGGCTTGTAGGCGCCGCCGCGGAGCACCGTGCCGCCGTGGCGCTTGACGATGTCGGCCGACGCCTGCAGCTGTTCGCGGCTCTCCACGCCGCATGGGCCGGCGGCCACCACGAAACGGCCGTTGCCGGTCTTCACGGCGCTGGAGCCGTTACCACCTATCATCACGAACGAGTCGTCATGCCGGAACTCGCGCGAGGCCAGCTTGAACGGCTTGGTTATGCGCACCACCGTGTCTACCCCGGCCATCCCCGCCAGCTGCTCGCGCAACTCCTCTGTAGGGGAAGGGCCGATGGCGCCGATGAGGGTGCGCTCCTCGCCCTCGCTGATGTGGGGGGTGAAGCCTAACGCCTTGATGTCTTCGATCACGCGCTCCACGGCTTCGGCCGGGGCGTTCTTAGTCATGACTATGACCACGGTTATCTCCTGGTTCTCATGAGGTCTGGTGCTTGAGGTACGTGAAAAGCGAGCGTCGGACGCGCCCGCAGCTTGCTCTTAGGCTCTTCGTTAGTGCTGGGCTAACTGAGTCTTGCCGGGCTTCTCACGCCGGGCGAGCAACTGCGGGCCATGTATACCCGGGATACCGCCAGGTATAGCCGTGTGCCAGAGCCCGCACGGCACGACGAACCAGGTGGCCGTGGCCACTGGCCAGCACGTCGCCTGAGGGGCGCAGTTGCGTCATGCGGGAGAGTGTAACAGACTCTCCTCGCCGCTGTGGCGGGAGCGGGCGAACTGCATGGCCGCCTCGACCACCAGGTCGAAAGGCACCCGCTGCTCGGGGAACGCCGCGAACGACATCTCGGGGTGCCACTGAACGCCGAGCACGAAGCTGCCGGAGCTCTCCTCGATGGCCTCGATGAGGCCATCGCCGGAACGGGCTACCGTCACCAGGCCCTCACCCAGCTTGTCTATGGCCTGGTGATGGTAGCCGTTGGTCCTGATCTCCAGCGCACCGAAGGCCCGCGCCAGGCGGCTGCCCGGCTCAAGGCGGGTGGGGAAGATGGGCGCGCCCCGGGGGTCTCTCTGCTGGTGCTGCCAGGCGCCCGGCACGGCAGGCACGTGCTGGTGCAAGGTGCCGCCATGGGCGACGTTGATGACCTGATGACCCCGGCATACGCCCAACACGGGCTTGCCGGCCGCACGGAACGCCCGGTACAGGGCCAACTCGAACGCGTCCCGCCGCTCGTCCACCACTCCCAGGTCGGGGTGGGGGGAGCAGCCGTACACGTTCGGGTCTACGTCGACGCCGCCCGTGATGAGTAGGGCGTCCGCGGTAGCGACGTAGAGCGGAGCGAGCTCCGGGTCCAGCACTGCGACCATCAGCGGCAGCCCGCCGGCGGCGGCTACGGCCTGAGAGTAGTTGCGGCCCGTCACCGCGTCTTCGCGCAGGAGCGTCTCTGTTCTCAGCTCTATGCCCGTGCTCAGAAGCACGCGTGGGCGGAAGGTAGGGGTCACGCTCGTTAGGTTAACGCCGTTCCGGGGCGGCGCGCCACCGGGTGCGCCGCAAGGCGGCAACCCTGGTAGGCTTCGCTTCGTGGAGGACGCATGCCGGCTATAGCGATGATCGGCGCCCAGTGGGGCGACGAGGGTAAGGGCAAGGTGGTAGACGCCTTGGCGGCCGAGGCCGACCTGGTGGTGCGCTATTCAGGCGGCGCCAACGCCGGCCACACGGTGGTGGTGGGCAGCGAGGTGTTCAAGCTACACCACCTCACGTGCGGAACGTTGCACGACAAGCCGGCCTCCGTGCTCGGTGGCGGCATGGTGATCGACCCATGGACGTTCCTGGAGGAGCTGGACGGCCTCGCGGCCCGGCGCGACCCTGGCCCGGTGTTCGTCTCGGCCGACGCTCATCTCGTGCTGCCTCACCACAAGAAGAACGACGAGGGCGGTGGCTTCGTGGGCACCACCGGGCGCGGCATCGGCCCCGCCTACTCCGACAAGGCGCGGCGCATAGGCGTGCGCATGGGAGACCTGCTGGACTACGACGCTCTGCGCCAGCGCCTGGAGCGCCTCATAGAGGCCAAGCCCAACTCCACGGCGCGGGTGGGCTGGACTACCGCCGACGAGGCCGCGGCCGAGCTCGATCCCGTGCGGGCTAGGTTGGCGCCCATGATCACCGACACCGGCGCGCTGGTGCGCCGCGCGCTCGCCGCAGGGCAGCGCGTGCTGTTCGAGGGCGGGCAGGGCACCATGCTCGACCTCGCGTACGGTACCTACCCGTACGTCACCTCTAGCCACCCCACCGTTGGCGGCATCCTCGTCGGGGCGGGCGTCAGCCATAAGGCGCTCACCGGCGTGTACGGCGTGGTGAAGGCGTTCACCAGCCGCGTGGGTCACGGTCCGTTCGCGACGGAGATCCTGGACGACGAGATGGCAGTCCGGCTGCGCGGTTCCGGCGCCAACCAGTGGGACGAGTACGGCACCACCACGGGCCGGCCCCGGCGCGTAGGCTGGCTCGACCTGCCGCAGCTGCGCTACGCGTGCGAGATCAACGGCTTCGATGGGCTGGTGGTGACGAAGCTCGACGTGCTGTCGGGCCTGCCCACCGTGAAGGTGGCCGTCGCTCACGACGAGGCCGGCCCCGTGTTCGAGGAGCTGCCGGGCTGGGGCCAGCTGCGGGGCCTCAAGGGCCGGGACGCGCTGCCGACGGCCGTGCATGACTACCTGAACCTGATCGAGGAGGCCACGGGCACGCCCGTCGTCATCTTCTCGACGAGCCCCGACCGGGAGGACACTTACGGCGAGGTGAGCTGGTGAGCGGCCCGCGGGGTGGCCGACCCGCCCCGGCCCCCCATGAACGCGGTCCGGCCCTGGCTAGTCAGCACGGGGTAGAGGTGGTGGAATGAGGGCGTTCATGTGGGGTCTTGTCGTTCTGCTACTGCTGGTAGGCGCCCTGTTCGCGGCCGGCTGGGTGCTCTCCAGTCGCGTCCTCGTGCCCGCGCCGTACGGCCTCATGCCCGAGTTCGACGTCATAGGCCTGAAGGACACGCCGGGCGCCGCGCCATGGCCGCCCGCCAAGCTGCCGGCAGGCCTGGTGGCCGCCACCGCCGAGCTGCCCAGCCAGACGGTCGTGCTGCCCGCCCCTGCGAGCGACCTGCAGTTCGCCGACACGCTGGCCGAGGGCGTGTACGGCCTCATGTGGGAGGGCGGCAACGGGGTGCTGGGCGAGGTGCTCAACCGCACCGGCGGACAGGTGGAGCGCGAGCTGCGCGTGCTGGCGGGCTCGCCACCTGCTCCGGGTGCCCCGGCCCGCATGGACAACTTCATCTACCGCACCGACCCTTCGGCGTTGGGGCTCGCGTTCGACGAGCTGACGCTCGCCGGGCCGGTGGGGGCCCTGCGTAGCTGGTTCGTGCCCGCCGACGGCGGCACCGCCGTGCTCATGCTGCATGGTCGCAGGCGCGGGGAGCTCTCCGAACTGCTGCGGCCTATCTCGGCCTTCAACCAGCTGGGTCTGCCTGCGCTAGCGCTGGCGTACCGCAACCATGACATGAGCGACCCCAGCCCTGACGGCCTGTTCCACTACGGCGCCAGTGAGTGGGAGGACGCCCTGGTGGGCGCGCGCGAACTGAGGCGTCGCGGGTACGAGCGCGTCATCCTCTACGGCGTCTCTATGGGCGGAGCTGTGGCGCTGGAGGCGCTGGAGCGTTGGCCGGCCGACGCCCCCGCGGTGCTGGGCATCGTGCTCGACTCGCCGCTGGTAGACCCCTACGCCGTGGTGGAACTGGGCGCCGTGAAGGCCGGCATGCCACTGCCGGGTCTCCTGACGCGGCTAGGGCTGATTGTCGGAGGTGTTCGCGCCGGCATAGACTTCGGCTCCCTGCGGCAGCACCTCGGCGGTCCGAACCTGCACGTACCCGTGCTGCTGATAGCGGGAGACGCCGACACGACCGTGCCCATAGAGGCCGTCGACAGGTTCGCGCAGTCGGTGGGCTCCCCGCTGAGCTACATGCGCCTGCCCGGCGCCGAGCATGTGGAGGCCTGGAACCTCGACCCGGCGCGTTACACCGAGTGGTTGCGGCTGTTCCTGGCGTCGCTGAACGTCAGCGCCTGAGGGTCAGCGCCCGAAGCTCGCCCGCTTGGTCAGCGTTCTGCCAGCGGAACGAACTTCTTGTCCATGCGCCCGGTGTAGGCCAGGCGTGGGCGCATGAGGCGGTTGTCGGCGTACTGCTCGTACAGGTGCGCCATCCAGCCGGAGATGCGGGCCACGGCGAAGATGGGTGTGTACATGTCGCCCGGGAAGCCCAGCATGCGGTAGACGGAGGCCGAGAAGAAGTCCACGTTCGGCTTGACCTGCTTGCCCTTCTTGGCCATCTCGCGGTCCATGACGCGCTCCATCTCCAGGCTCATCTCGAACCATTTGGAGTCGCCCGACTCCTCGGCCAGGCTGCGGCTGACCTCCTTGAGGATCACGGCCCGCGGGTCCAGCACCCTGTAAACGCGGTGGCCGAAGCCCATGACGCGGCCGCCCTCCTGCGCCAGAACCCCCATCACGTAGGGCTCTACGGCTTCGAAGCTGCCGATGTTCTCGAGCGCCTTCATGACGGCCGTGTTGGCTCCGCCGTGCAGCGGCCCCTTGAGAGAGCCGACTGCCGCGCCGATAGCGCTGTACACGTCGGTCAGGGTCGAGGCCGTGGCGCGGGCCACGAACGTGCTGGCGTTGGCGCCGTGTTCGGCGTGCAGCACGAGCGCCACGTCCATGACGTTGGTGGCAGCCGGGGTGGGCTCCTCGCCCGTGAGGGTGTAGAGGAAGTTGCCCGCCACGCTGAGGTCGGAACGCGGCTCCACTGGGTCTAGGCCGTTGCGGATGCGCTGGAACGCGGCCACGAGGAGCGGGACCTGCGACAGCAGCCTGAGGCCTATGCGGCGCACGTTGGCGGAGTCCACCCCGTTGGCGGCCTCGTCGAAGCTGCCGAGAAGGGCGACGGCGCTGTGCAGCGCCAGCATGGGGTCGGCGTTGCTGGGCATGGAGCGGTAGAGCTGGTAGACCGCGTCCGGGATGACGAAGTTGGGGGCGAGCTCACGCTTGAACTGCTCCAGCTGGGTGGCGTTGGGGAGCTCGCCGTTCCAGAGCAGGTACGTGACCTCCTCGAAGCTGGCCTTGCCGGCCAGTTCGCGGATGTCGTAGCCGCTGTAGATGAGCTGGCCCTTGCCGCCGTCGATGAAGCAGATGGCGCTCTCATCGATGTAGACGCCATCTAGGCCTCGGTTGATGGTCTGCTCCATGGTTCCTCCGGCTGAACGCACAAGCCTGCTGGCTTGCGCTCAGGTGCGTTGGCGGTGTCGGCTTGACGGTGCCGGCAACGGCTGTGAAGGCTCGATGCCCGAACAGAGGGCTGAGCACGGGAGTGTCGGTGCCGCCACTAAGGCGGGGCCGTTAATCACCGCCAAGTGTAACGAATGCCGGGCGGTCTTAGGTGCTCCTGCGCTCTGTAGTCAGGTACCAGACGAGCGTAGCCGCAACCGCAGTGGAGGCTGCCAGCACGGTGCGCCAGCCCGCGTCGAATATGCCGACGAGCATCCCCAGCACTATGAGGGCCAGCCCGAAGATGAACGCCCAGTGCCCGGGGCGCTCCTCGAGCGCCTCGACCACCAGCCCGGCCGCACCCACGCTCACGAGGAAGGCGCCGCTCCACCGCAGGGCGACCTCTAACAGCACGCCTACCGAGGCGCCCGCCAGCACCGCTCCCAGCACCAGCAGCGGGTACAGGCCGAGCCGGTCGTGGAAGTGGAGGGCCAGGGTGGCGCCTAGCAGCAGCCACAGCCAGGCGCTGCTCGACACTAGCAACGCCACTATGACGAGCAGCGCGAGGGTGGCGACCGCGAGTAGTGCTCTGACCAGACCTGACACGATGGCTGATCCCCCTTCGGCACACATTCTATGGCGTGCAAGCTGCGCGCTTGTATGGCTGTTTGGGAGATTCGCTACCCGGTTGCGGGTGCGGCGGTGCTATCCTCGAAGCGAGCGACCAAAGGGGCAAGCGTGTGCTGGAAGCCTGGTGCGCGTTAGCCTTCGCGGTCTCGGCGGGCTCGTGACCACCATGGCCAGTGTCATCACACCATCCCACCGCACCGACTCGGTGCCCGCGCCACTGGGCGCTGGCCTGCTAGCGCTCGTTCTAACCCTGAACCCGCACGTGTATGCGCACCCCGAACCTGGTGTTCGGGGTGTTCCGTTTCATACCTGGGGCGCCGCTGAAACGCGCAGCGCGCCCACCGAAGGGAGGCCCGCATGATCCGAGAATCGCAACGGTTCGAACCGTTCACCGAAGAGCCGATAAGCGTCGTCAGCGAGGCCGGTGACTGGACAGCCGCTTTCGACCTAGACCTCGCGCCTGACCAACTGCAGCGCTTCTACCGAGACATGGTCAGGGCTCGCATAGCAGACGACAGGTTCGGCCGCCTGCAGCGGCAGGGCCGGTTGAGCTTCACGGCGCCAAGTGCCGGGCACGAGGCCGCACAGGTCGGCATAGCCCACGCCATGCACCCCGGGCAGGACTGGCTGTACCCGTACTACCGCGACGTGGCCCTGCTGCTCGCCATGGGCCTGCCGCTCGACGAGCTGGTAGCGCAGAGCATGGCCACTGCCGCAGACCCGGCCAAGGGCAGGCAGATGCCGTACCATCCGGGCTCGCTCCCCCTGAACATGTTCACCGTGGCCTCGCCCATCGCGTCGCACATACCGGCGGCCACGGGCACGGCCATCAGCCAGAAGCTAGAGGGTCGTGGCGCCGTGACCGTGTGCACCTTCGGCGATGGCGCCACCAGCGAGGGCGATTGGCATGCGGGCGTCAACTTCGCCGGCGCCCAGGGCGCTCCGGTGGTGTTCGCCTGCCAGAACAACGGCTACGCCATCAGCGTCGACCTCAAGCATCAGACGGGCTCAGACACCATCCACCACAAGGCGCATGCCTACGGCATGCCGGGCTTCTACGTAGACGGCATGGACGTGCTGGCCTCGTACTACGTCATGAAAGAGGCCGTGGCACGCGCGCGTGAAGGGGTGGGCCCTGCCCTGGTCGAGCTGGTGGTGTACCGCTACGGCGGCCACTCCTCCGCCGACGACGACAGCCGCTACCGCCCGCGCGAAGAGGTGGCACAGTGGCGCCAGCGCGACCCGCTCAAGCGCTTCCGCCGCTTCCTCGAGAAGCGCGGGCTGTGGGACGACGCCGCCGAGGAGGCCGCGCGTGCCGAGTTCGAGGCAGAGTTCTCGGACGCCATCAAGGCCGCCGAGGACGCCGGGGCGCCACCCGTTGCCAGCATGTTCGACGACGTTTACGCCGAGGTGCCTGAGCGCCTGAAGCGCCAGCGCGCCGAGCTGTTGGGCGAAACAGACTAGAGAGGGCGGGCTTCACATGAGTGCCGTGACGATGGTCCAGGCGGTGGCCCGGACCCTAGATCAGGAGATGGCGCGCGACAGGCGCGTGGTCGTTATGGGCGAGGACGTCGGCAAGCGCGGCGGCGTGTTCCTGGCCACCGAGAAGCTGTTCGACAAGTACGGTCCCGACCGGGTCATCGACTCTCCGCTGTCCGAGGCGGCCATCATCGGGGCCGCTCTGGGCATGGCCGTGCACGGTCACCGGCCGGTGGCCGAGATCCAGTTTGCCGACTACATCTACCCGGGCTTCGATCAGCTGGTGAGCCAGGTGGCCAAGCTGCGTTACCGGTCGGGCGGCCAGTTCACCGCTCCGATGGTCGTGCGCATGCCCACCGGCGGCGGCGTCAAGGGCGGCCACCATCACTCGCAGAGCCCAGAGGCGCACTTCGTGCACACGGCCGGCCTGAAGGTGGTCATCCCCAGCACTCCCTCCGACACCCAGGGCCTGTTGCGCAGCGCCATACGCGACGACGACCCGGTGGTGTTCATGGAGCCCAAGCGCCTCTACCGCGCGGTCAAGGAGCCCATCTCCGACGACCCCGACTTCATGCTGCCTATCGGCAAGGCTGCCATCAAGCGCGAGGGCGGCGACGTGGTGCTCGTCAGCTACGGCGGCTCCATGGCCGAGACCCTGCGCGCCGCCGACGAGCTGGTGAAGCAGGGCGTCTCGCCTCACGTCATCGACCTGCGGTCGTTGGCGCCCTGGGACGAGGAGGCCGTGCTGTCGGCAGTGGCCCGCGTTGGCCGCGTCGTTCTCGTGAGCGAGGCCCCCCACAGCCTGGGCTTCATGAGCGAGGTGTCTGCCACCATCGGCGAGCAGGTGCTGGACGCCTTGCTGGCGCCTCCCGCCCGCGTCACCGGCTTCGACACGCCCTACCCGTACGCTCAGGACCGTGAGTACCTGCCCGGACCGAACCGCATCCTGAAGGCCGTGCAGCGGGTGCTGGACTACTGAACCTCTGGAAGCGCGCCCCGGCCCGTTCGGCCGCGTGGGACGCCTCAGGCTGACACTTAAGAAGGAGTACCGATGGCGAGAGAGTTGCGGCTGCCCGAACTGGCCGAGTCGGTGGTTGAAGGTGAGATCGTCCGCTGGCTGGTGGAGGAGGGTGACACGGTCGCCCTCGATCAACCGGTGGTGGAGGTCATGACCGACAAGGTCACGGTGGAGCTGCCCAGCCCCTACGCCGGCAAGCTGCTCGAGAAGCTCGTGGCCGAGGGCGACGTGGTGGCGGTCAACGCCGCCATCGCCAGGTTCGACGGCGACGGTGGCGCGGCCGAAGCCCCCGCGAGCACCGGCCCTGCCGCGCCCAGCGTGCAAGCCGCTGAGGAGCGGTCGATCGTCGAGACCGGCGCTGCGGCGGCGGAGGACGACGGTGAGAGCCTGAGCCTCTTCAAGCCCAGCGCAGGTGCCGAGGAGACGCTGATCCAGATAAGGCGCCCCGACGGCGCGGCTGCCGCGCCGTCTGCCGGCGGGCGCAACGGCGCCGGTGGGCGGTCCGTGCCCGCAGCCGCGCCCGTGCCCGCGGCAGCCCCGGCGGCGTCGGCAAGTCGCGGGCCGTACGGCCGTGTGTTGGCCGTGCCCGCAGCGCGCAAGCTGGCGCGCGAGCTAGGGGTGGACATCGAGGAGGTGGAGGGCTCCGGGCCGAACGGCCGGGTGCGCGTGGACGACGTGCGCCAGCACGCCGAGGGCGGCGCTGCGGCCGTCTCCGCCGGCGCTGCCGGGCATGCCCAGGCACCCCGCTACGTAGCGGGTGAGCAGCGCGAGGAGCGCATCGCTGTGCGCGGGCTCAGGCGCGTGATCGCCAACCAGATGAAAGCGTCGCACCTCGAGACGGTGCGCACACTGCACGTGGACGAGGCGGACGTCACCGAGCTGGTGGCCCTCCGCAACAAGCTGCGCCCCCGGGCCGAGCAGCGGGGCGTGCGGCTGTCGTACCTGCCCTTCATCATGAAGGCGGTGGTGGCCGGTCTGCAGCGTTTCCCGATGATCAACGCCTCGCTGGACACAGCCGCCAACGAGATCGTGCGCAAGTACTACTACAACATCGGCATGGCCGTGGCCACCGACTCCGGCCTGGTGGTGCCCGTGGTGCAGGGTGTGGACCACCGGTCGATCCTCGACATAGCCGCCGACATCCAGCGCCTGGCCGAGCTGGCGCGCGTGGGCAAGCTGGCGGCCGACGACATCAAGGGCGGCACCTTCTCCATCACCAACATCGGCTCTCTCGGCGGCCTCTTCTCGTTCCCCATCATCAACGTGCCCGAGGCGGCCATCCTGGGCGTGCACTCGATCAAGAAGCGCCCTGTGGTGCTCGAGGACGACAGCATCGTGGCGCGGCAGATGCTCTACCTGAGCCTCTCCTTCGACCACAGGCTCATAGACGGCGCGGAGGGCGCGATGTTCACCAGCTACGTCATCGACCTGCTGGAGAACCCCGAAGCGCTCATGCTCGACCTCTGACGTTAGTGGTCCGGCCGGGCCCGTTACGGCCCGCCGCTAGCCGGCGCCCGAGCCCCGTGCCCGGGCGCCAGGCCGGGCACGTCAAGGCTACCCGCGACCGCTGACGCTGGGCATACAATCCGGTAGTGAAGCGCGGCGATCTACCCGTCCTACCCACCGCGCCGGGCTGCTACCTCTTCTACCGCGGCGACGGCACCGTCATCTACGTCGGCAAGGCCATCAACCTGCGCAGCCGCGTGGGCAGCTACTTCGGCCGCAACGTGGCCGAGAAGGTGCGGCTGCTGGTGCACGACGCTGTGCGGCTGGACTACATAGTCACGGCGGGCGAGGTCGAGGCCCTCATCCTCGAGGCCAACCTCATCAAGGAGCATCAGCCCCACTACAACGTCTACCTGAAGGACGATAAGAGCTACCCGTTCCTCAAGCTCACCAACGAGGAGTTCCCGACCCTCATCTTCACGCGCAACGTCGTGAAGGACGGCGGCAGCTACTTCGGCCCCTACCCGAACGCGGGCGCCGTGCGGCGCGTGCTGGACCTCGTGTACAGCGTCTTCAAGCTGCGCAAGAACTCGGGTGTGCCCTTGCAGCCGCGCGCCAAGCCGTGCCTGCGCTATCACATGGGCCGCTGCATGGCGCCCTGCATAGGTCAGGCCGTGCAGTCCGAGTACGCCCAGGTGGTGGCCGACGTGCGCGCCTTCCTGGAGGGGCGCGTGGACGAGGTGGTGGAGCGCACCGAGCGGCAGATGAAGGAGGCGGCGGTGCGGCAGGACTTCGAGCTCGCCGCCACCTATCGCGACCGCCTCGAAGCCCTCAAGCGCGTGACCGGCTGGGACACCAACGTCATGGCCGGCGGGGCGGAGGACCTCGACTTCCTCGGACTGGCCAAGGCGGGCAACCTGGCCATGGTGCAGCTGTTCCAGATGCGCTCCGGCCGCGTGGTGGGCCGCGACAAGCGGCTGCTGACCAACGCCGCCGACGCCACCGACGCCGAGATACTCGAGCGCTTCATGGCCGACTACTACGGCCAGGCGATGCTGCTGCCGCCTCTGGTGCTCGTGCCCGACGCCCAACTGGACGAGGGCATCTGGGAACGCTTCCTGAGCGAGCGCCGCGGCAAGCGCGTCCAGCTGCGCGTGCCGCGCCGCGGCGACAAGGTGGAGCTGCTGGCCATGGCGCGGCGCAACTCAGTGACCGGGGTGGAGGCCGAGATCGCCCTGCTGGAGCGCCGCGGGGAGGCGCCCGGCGTGGGCGAGCTGCAGCAGCTCCTCAAACTGGACAGCCCGCCCTGGCGCATCGAGGGGTTCGACATCTCCAACCTCATGGGTACGCACACCGTCGCCAGCATCGTGGCGTTCGAGGGAGGCCGCGCCAAGCGCTCCGACTACCGCCGGCTGCGCATCCGCGACCTCGACAAGCCGGACGACTTCTACTCCATGCACCAGGCCGTGCTGCGGCGCTTCACGGGTCAGCTGGCAGACAAGCTGCCGCGCCCTGACCTGCTCCTCATCGACGGCGGCAAGGGGCAGATGAGCTCCGCAAGGCGCGCGCTCGACGAGGCCGGCGTCCGTATACCCCTGGTGGGCCTGGCCAAGCGCGAGGAGACGCTCATCACCGAGCGGGGCGAGGAGGTGCTGGTGCCGCTGTCGCACCCGGCCCTGCGGCTGCTCATGCACGTGCGCGACGAGGCGCATAGGACCGCCGTGGGCTACAACCGCCAGCGGCGCGGCAAGGCGCTCACGCGCAGCGTGCTGGACGACGTTCCTGGCATCGGACCGAGGCGCAAGGAGGCGCTGCTGGCGCACTTCTCCAGCGTCGACGAGCTCAAGGAGGCGCCCGTAGACGTGCTGGCCTCCGTGCCCGGGGTCGGCCCCGCTGCGGCCCAGGCCGTGAAGGAGTACTTCGAGGGCGGCGGCTAGGGCACGGCCTGGCCGACCGACGTGACGCGACCCTCTTTGCGGTCGCGCCAGCGCTGGCGCGACAGCTCCATGCGCACGTCTATGCGGCCGTTGGCGTCGACCCGGCGCGTGGTCTCCTGGAAACCGACCTTCTTGAAGGCGCGCTGCGCGCGCAGGTTGTCACCGAACGTCTCGAGCCTGACGACCGACAGGCCCAGCGACTCGAAAGCGTACGTGAGCAGCGCCTGCATCGCTTCGGGCCCATAGCCGGCCGACCAGTGGGTGCGCTCACCGATGATGATGCCAAGCGTGCACTCCATGCCCCGGATGTCGTACAGCTCGGTGGTGCCGATGAAGTCGTCGCGCTCGTCGAATATGCCGAAGGTGGCGCGGTCCGCGCGGCGGGAGTCGTTGCGCAGCAGCCGCTTGAGCAGCCACAGCGGCATGCGGTTCGGCGGCGAGCCGTTAAGGTAGGCGATCTCGGGATCGCGGAAATGGCTCTGCAGGCGGCGCCAGTCGGTGTCGGAGAACTCCTCCAACGACCTTAGCGTCACACGACCGTACGCCGGTGTCATAGGCAAAGTTTACTCTGCCGGCAGGCACCGCGGCGGGGGGCGCCTGCGGCCGGAGGGTGTTGGCGACGACGGCATGCCGGCACCCTGCCTGCAGCGGTGCCGCGGCTATACTGCCCGTAGCAGGGCGCATCCGTGTCTGCCATAGGCAGCGTTCTAGGCAGCGCCGCCGTGTAGTGCGAGAGGTACTCATGACCGACCCCCAGCAGGCGGGAGCCCTAAGCGCCCCGCAGTTCGCGGAGAAGTTCAGGCGCCTGACGACTGCCATAGGCAGCGTGGTGCTCGGGCAGGAGCGCGTGGTCGAGGAGCTGCTCATCGCCGCTCTCGCTAGAGGGCACGTGCTCATCGAAGGTGTTCCGGGCCTCGGCAAGACGCGGCTGGTGCACGCCTTCGCAGACGCCACCGAGCTCAAGTACTCCCGCATCCAGTTCACACCCGACCTGATGCCGGCAGACGTCACCGGCACGAATGTGTTCATCGACGCGGGTCACGAGAGCCGTTTCGAGTTCCAGCCGGGCCCCGTGTTCACCAACGTGCTGCTGGCAGACGAGATCAACCGCGCCACTCCGAAGACGCAGTCGGCGCTGCTCGAGGCCATGCAGGAGCGCGCCGTCACGGTGGCGGGTAAGCGCTACCAGCTGGAGCAGCCTTTCGTGGTGCTGGCCACCCAGAACCCGCTCGAGATGGAGGGTACATACCCCCTGCCAGAGGCGCAGCTCGACAGGTTCCTGTTCAAGATCGTCATCGAGCGGCCCAGCGCCGAGACCCTCCGCCGCATCCTCGTGGTCACGACCGGCAGGGACGAGGGCTCTGCGCAACCGGTCTTCAGCAGGGCCGAGCTCCTCGAGCTGCAGCAGATGCTGAGGGCGGTGCCGGTGGCCGACGCGGGCCTCGACTACGTGGTGCGCCTGGTCGAGGCCACCCATGCCCACCCGCTCGTGCGCCTCGGCGCCAGCCCCCGCGGGGCGCAGGCCGTAACGTTGGCCGCCAAGGGCTACGCCCTGGCGGCGGGCCGCCCCAACGTGGAGCTGGAGGACATAAGGCGGGCCGTTCCGGCGGCGCTGCGGCACCGGCTGCTGCTCGACTTCGAGGCGGAGGTGGAGGGCGTCAGTGCCGACACCGTCCTCAAGGAAGTGCTCGAGCGCGTAGACCACGGCCGCTGATGCTAGGCCCCCAGACACGCACGCGCGCCCTGCTGGACCGCTACGGTCTGGCGTCGCGCGCGCTGGCCCGCGAAGGGGGCGAGCGCAGCTCTACCGAGGCCGGCCAGAGCGTAGAGTTCCACGACTACCGCGCTTACCAGCCCGGTGACGAGCTGCGCTACGTGGACTGGCGCGTGTACGCCCGCACGGGCCGGCTCTACACGCGGCTCTACCAGGCAGAGCGCTCGGTGCGCCTGCACCTCGTCCTCGACAACTCGCCCAGCATGGCGCTCTACGGCAAGGACGGTTACGCACGCACCCTCGTCAGCCTGCTCACGTACGTGGCCCAGCGCCAGGCGCCGACGCAGGTACACCTCCTTGACGGGCGCGCCAGCCGCCCCTCGCAGGGCCTCAAGGCGCTGCGGGAGAGCCTGCGCTTCATCGACGCTGCGGGGGGAGCGGGCGCCCGCTCCCAGGGGGCGCTTGCCGGCGCAGGGGGCGGGGCGCCCGAGTCCGCTGCCGACTCGGGCGGTGGTGCGGCGGCGGCTGCCGCCCTGCTGCCGGTGACCAGCCTCAAGCGCTTCGCGCTCACCCTCCCCGCCGTGCGTGGCAGCGCCCTGGTGCTGGTGGTGTCGGACCTGCTGGAGGACGTGGCGCTGCGCCCCACGCTGGCCGCACTGCGCGCCAGGGGCGTCGACGTGGGGTTCCTGCAGGTGGTGGCGCCGGAGGAGCTGGACCCTCAGCCCGCCCTCCTGGAGCTGGTGGACGTGGAGACGGGGGCGAAGCTGCCGGTGGGCGCCGCCGAGGTGGAGGCCTACAAGGCCGAGGTGCGCGGCTTCATCGCGCGCACCCGCAGCGCCGTGCTCAAGGCAGGCTACAAGCATGTGCTGTTGCGCGCGCCGGTGGCGGGCGCAGACGTGGAGCGGGCGGCGCTGGCCGACCTGATACGGGCCGGAATACTCACCAAGAGGTGAGGGGCGCCCGGTTTACGTATGATGTCGCTCGTGAGCGAACGTCTGGCTTTGTTGGCACTGGCGCTCCTAACGGCGCTGGCGGTCGTGGTGGCGCCGTGGGCAGCCGTCAACCGCGAGACCGGTGCGCGCAGCGCGGTGGTGCTGCTTCCCGACCGCATGGTCGACTTCACCGGCCGCACAGACCCCGTGAACCTCCCGTACCAGAACGCCGTGCTGGTGCTGACCATAATCGGCCTGGCCGGGGTGGCCGGCGGCTGCGCGGTTCGCGGAAGGGCCAGGTACACCGTGTGGTTTATCTCCGGCCTGGTGCTGACGGCCGGCACGCTATGGGGCGTGAACCGGTTCTACGACGGCGTCACTGACGCCCGTAAGGCGGCGCTCTCCACCGAGGTGCAGCGCGCGCTGGACAACCCGCGACCCAACGTCGACTTTGGGGCGCTGGCCGAGGTCGCGGCGGCCATCCCGGACCAGAGCCTGAGCGAGAGCATTGCGGCCGCGGACGAAGCGGGCCTCGTGGTGCGCCGCCTGCCTTACAGCAACGCCGGCTTCGGCATGAGCGCGTTCCTGGCCGTGGTCACCGGGGCGTTCGCGCTGCTGTTCGGCCTGCGGCTGTGGCCCTCGGCCTCACGCTTCATCGACCGGGTGCTTAGGGGCGCCGCGGTGCCGGCCATATCCATCCTGCTGGCGCTGCTGGCGGCCGCCGTGGTGATCCTCGCCCTGCAGCCCACCCCCTCCGGCGGCACCGTGGCGCTGGACGGCTGGTACTACTACCTGGTGGGCCGCCTCGATACCTTGTGGCACGCCTACTTCGCTATGTTCCACGACTCGCTCGGCACTGTGAACGGTTTCGCCGAGTCGCTCAAGTTCGCTACGCCGCTCATCTTCACGGGCCTGGCCGTCGCCTTCGGCTTCCAGGCGGGCCTGTTCAACATCGGCGCCCCCGGTCAGATGGTGATGGGCGCAGTGTTCGCCATGTTCGCAGGGCTGTACATCCCCGGCCCGCGCTTCATCGTGCTGCCCCTCGCCGTGCTCGCGGCCGGCCTCGGCGGTGCGCTGTGGGGCGCCTTGCCGGGTTGGCTGAAGGCACGCTTCGGGGCCAACGAGGTCATCAACACCATCCTGCTCAACTTCGTGGCCGCTTCCGTGATGCTGTTCATCCTCTCGTCCGGCAACGTGTTCGCCGCCGCAGCGGTGCGCATCATCATCGTCATCGGCAGCCTGCTCGTGGTCATGATCCTCCTGGCGCTGGTGCCGGCCGTGCGGTCCATGCTGGCGCGCGGGCCGCGGGTCGCCGTGGCCGTCGGGCTGGTGATACTGCTGGGCGGCACCGTAGTCGCGGCGCTGCCGCGCCCGGGCGATCAGCCCGTGACCCTGCAGATGCCGTTCAAGGTTCCCGGCAACGAGCCCAAGTCGCATGAGCTGAACAGGACGGCACGCCTGCCGCAGCTGCCGGCCATGCTCGGCATCACGCGCGGTGGCGTCAACGTGGTGGCACTCAACTACGGCCTGGCGCTGGCACCCCTGGCCGTGCTGGTGGCGTTGGCGCTTCTGCCACGCATGAAGCGGTTCCGGCCCTGGGGGCGCCGGCTGCCGCTGGCGCTCGGCGTGGGCGTGCTGGCGTACGGCGCCACGTGGCTGGTGGGCTGGACGGGGTTGGCCACCGCCATACCGCCCACCAAGCTCAACCTGTCGTTCCTGATCGCCTTGGCGATGGCGGCGGTGGTGCACGTGGTGCTGTTCCGCACGCGCTGGGGTTACGAGCTCCGCGCCGTGGGCCTGGCGCCGCGCGCCGCCGAGTACGGCGGCGCCAACATCGGACGCAACACCGTGTGGTCCATGGCCATCAGCGGCGGTCTGGCGGGGCTGACCGCCACGCATTACGTCCTGGGCGGCGCGCTCGAGGACTACTCGCTGCGCCAGTCGATACCCACCAGCGACGGCTTCGACGGCATAGCCGTGGCGCTGCTCGGCGCCAACCAGCCCATCTTCATCGTGCTGTCGGCGCTGCTGTTCGGGGTGCTCAAGTACGGCGGCTCGGTGCTCAACATCACCTTCCCCAACCTCACGCGCGACGTGGTGAGCATGATCCTCGCGCTCGTCGTGCTGTTCATCGCCGCGCGCGGCTTCCTGCCGCAACGGCTGCTCGACCCGCGCACCTGGCTGGACGCCTCCACCGGACCCGCCAAGGAAGAGGCCAACCCCAAGCGAACCACCATAGGGGAGGGGGGCTGACATGGACACCGTCCTGCTACTCGCCCTCGTGTCTTCGATGCTGCGCGCCACCACGCCGCTGCTGTTCGCCGCTCTGGGCGGCCTGTTCAGCGAGCGTTCCGGCGTGGTCAACATCGCCCTCGAGGGCATAATCCTCTTCGGTGCGCTGGCGGCCGCCATCACGGCGCAGCTGGTCGAGGCGCCTCACCTCAGGGAGTCCCTGAGCGCCCGCGTGTGGTACGCGCCGTGGCTGGGCGTGCTGGCCGCCATGGTGGCGGGCGGGTTCATCGGCTGGGTACACGCCGTGGTCTCGATCCGCTACAAGGCCGACCAGATCATCTCGGGAACGGCTATCAACCTCATGGGCATCGGTATCCCCGCCGTCATACTGACGGGCCTGTACGGCAACTCCGCCACCTCCACACCCATCCGCAACCGCCTGCCCTCGTGGGAGCTGTTCGGCATCGACGGCCTGGCCTTCAACCCGCTCGTGTACCTGGCGTTCCTGCTCGTGCCGGTCGTATGGTTCGTGGTGTTCCGCACGCCGTTCGGCCTGCGCCTGCGTTCGGTGGGCGAGCACCCCGAGGCCGCCGATTCACTGGGCGTCAACGTGTTCCGCATGCGCTACATAGGGGTCGTGCTGTCGGGGGTGCTGGCGGGTCTGGCCGGGGCGTACCTGAGCATCGGCAACGTCAACCAGTTCGTGTCTGAGATGTCCGGCGGTCGCGGCTTCATCGCGCTGGCCGCGCTCATCTTCGGCAAGTGGCATCCGCTGGGCGTGTTCGGAGCCACCCTGCTGTTCGGCGCCTTCCAGGCCAGCGAGGTGCTGCTGGGCGGCGGGCGCATCCTGCCGCCCACGGTGGTGCAGTCGCTGCCGTACGTGCTGACCATGGTCGTGCTGGCCGGCTTCGTAGGGCGCTCCGTCGCTCCGAAGGCCGCCGGTAAGCCGTTCGAGAAGTAGGTCTGACCAAGACGCACACCTGAGGTGAACCGTGCCACGTGACCGCCGCTCAGGCATCCTCCTTCATCCCACCTCGCTGCCGGGCGCTTTCGGCATCGGTGAGCTCGGCCCCGAGGCGCACTCGTGGCTCGGCTTCCTCGCGGCGGCCGGTCAGCGGTTGTGGCAGGTGATGCCGCTGGGGCCGACCGGCTACGGCGACAGCCCCTACCAGTCTTTCAGCACGTTCGCGGGCAACCACTTCCTTATCAGCATGGAGCTGCTGGTGGAGGAGGGGTGGCTGGAGCAGCACGAGCTTGAGCCGCTCACGCTACTGCCTGCCGAACGCGTCGACTACGGCAGCCTGATACCCGCCAAGCTGAGGCTCCTGGAGCTGGCGGCGCAGCGCTTCGAGCAGGGTGCCACCAGGGGGCAGCGTGACCTGGTCGGGGAGTTCGCGGAAGCCAACGCTCAGTGGCTGAACGACTACGCGCTCTTCATGGCGCTCAAGGAGCTGCACGGGGGTGGGGCCTGGGGCGAATGGCAGCCGGGGCTGCGCGACCGGGTACCGGCGGAGCTGGCAAGCGTCAAGGCTCGCACCGACCCCGCCAGACAGAAGCACATCACGTGGCAGTACTGGTTCTTCCAGCAGTGGGGCAGGGTCAGGCAGCGCGCCGGGCAGCTGGACGTCCAGCTGGTGGGCGACCTGCCCATCTTCGTGTCGCTCGACTCGGCCGACGCCTGGGCCAACCCGGACCTGTTCTTCTTCGGGGAAGGGGGCACACCTACCGTCGTTGCCGGCGTGCCGCCCGACTACTTCTCCGCCACCGGTCAACGCTGGGGCAACCCCCTGTACCGCTGGGACCGTCTGGCGGAGACGGGCTACGCCTGGTGGATCGAGCGGGTGCGCGCCGCTCTGCGGCTGTTCGACGTCGTGCGCATAGACCACTTCCGCGCCTTCGCCGCCTACTGGGAGATCCCCGCCGACGAACCCACGGCCGTGAACGGCCGCTGGGTGCCGGTGCCAGGCAACGACCTGTTCCAGGCGCTCAGGCGTGAGCTGGGTGCGCTGCCGCTCATCGCCGAGGACCTGGGTGTCATCACCCCCGATGTCGATGAGCTGCGGCTGGCCAACGGGCTGCCGGGCATGAAGGTGTTGCAGTTCGCGTTCGCCGGCGGCGCCGCCGACCCCTACCTGCCGCACAACTACACGCCGGATTGCGTGGTCTACACGGGCACCCATGACAACGACACCACGGCCGGCTGGTACGCCGGGGCGCCCGAGGCGGAGCGCGACATGGTGCGCCGTTACCTGGCCCGTGGTGACGAGCGCGTGGCCTGGGAGATGATCAGGCTGGCGCAGGCGTCCGTGGCAGACAGAGCCGTCGTGCCCATGCAGGACGTGCTGGGTCTGGGGGGCGAGGGGCGCATGAACACGCCCGGCGTGGCTGCGGGTAACTGGTCGTGGCGCTTCGCCTGGGCCGACGTGCCTTACTGGCTGGCTCCGCAGCTGGCGGAGCTGGCCGAGCTTTACGGGCGGCTGCCGGCGGGTGGAGCCGAGGACACCCCGTACCGGCAGTCCGCCCTTTCGTGATGACCGGCGTAGCGGCTCGGCGCTAGTTGGGGGCGGCAGTCGTGCAGCCCCCAACTCATCCGCGTCTTGGCGTGCTGTTTAAGCGCGGCTGGTCAGCGCGCCCACGGGGAGTCGCTCACGCCCGTGTCAGCTCCTGAAGATGACCTCTTCGCGCTGGAAGTTGCGGTGGGCGAACAGGAGCAGGATCACGATGATGACGGCCATGGAGCCCCACACCAGCGCCAGGCGGCTGGGGTCCAGGCTGCCCCGCACCACGTCGTCCATGAGAAGGAGAACGTTGAACAGGGGTATGAGGTAGGCCTCGTTGCCCAGCCCGATGAGGTCCTTGAACTGCAGGAGGATGGCGGGCACCACGAAGAGGAACGACAGGGGCGCGATGTAGCTCTGCGCCTCCTTGAAGGAACGCGCGAACATGGAGATGCCCAGTAGCAGCGCCGACACGAGTGCCGAGAGCAGGATGGCGCTGACGATGAGCACGAGTACGGCCGTGACGCTGACGTTGAGGGTGCCGCCCATGACCGAGGCCATCTGGGCGCCGTCCTCCCCGAGGCGCGGCAGGAAGACGCGGTTGAGCGCCACGCCGCCCACGAGGAAGCCGACGATGGCCATCATGGCGGCGCTGAGGCCGAAGGTGAGGGTAGCGAGGAACTTGCCCAGCACGACCTCGGAGCGCCGCACGGGCGCCACCAGCAGCACCTCCAGCGTGCCGCGCTCCTTCTCGCCTGCGGTGGCGTCCACGGCGGTCATCTGCCCGCCCGTGAGCGTCCAGAGCGCGATGAAGAACGGGATGAGCCAGGAGAGCATGCCGCTGGAGCGCTCGGCCGGCGTGCTGGCGTCGATGCTGACGACCCTGAGCGGCTGCAGTACCTCCGGGTTGAGCCCCGCGTCGGCCAGCCTGGCAGCCACGACCTGCTGCTGGTAGATGCTCACGGCCTGCTGCACCTTGGAGGCGTTGAGCTCGCTCTTCATGTTGCCAGCCTTGGAGTAGAGGTTCACGGTGGTGGAACCCGACCCGGCCAGGGCGACGTCCAGGGGCTCGGTGACCTCGAACACCACTTCGATGTCCTCGTCCTGTACGGCCTTGAAGCCGTCGTCGACGGGCACCAGCTCCACGTTCTGCGACTCGATGATCGCCACGAACTCGGTCGGGAGGTAGTTCATGCCTACGACGCCGATCGGCGTCACGGTGGTGGCCTCGCGCTCGAACAGGCCGCCCATCAGCATCGGCATGCCCAGCATCATGACGGGCATGATTAGCAGGGGGATGGCCAGGTTGCTGATGATGGCCCTGGTGTCCCGGAAGGTGCTGAGGATCTCCTTGCGCGCGACGCGCCAGATCATGGCCGAACGCATCATGCGACCCCCTCGTGAGACAGCTCGGAGCGGCCGACGAGGCGGAAGAACGCCTCCTCGATGCCCCGCCCCTCGCCTTGTTCGACGAGGTTGGCCACAGTGTCCTCGGCGATCTTGCGGCCGCGGTAGATGATGGAAGCGCGGTCGCAGAGCTCCTCGACCTCGCTCATGACGTGGGTGGAGTACACGACGGCGCGGCCCTTGCTGGGGTAGTCGCGCACGAAGTCGACGACGGCGCGGCGGGCGACGACGTCGAGGCCGCTGGTGGCCTCGTCGAAGAAGATGACCGGCGGGTCGTGCAGCACGGCGCGCGCCACCACTATCTTCTGCGTCATGCCTGTCGAGAAGCCGCCGGCCCTGCGGGTCAGCGTGTCGCGCAGGCCGAGCAGGCCGTCGAGCTCGGTGATGCGCCGGTCGATCTGCTCCTCGCTCATGCCGTAGAGGCGCCCGAAGTAGTACAGGATCTCGCGACCGGTGAGGCGGTCGTAAAGGCCCATGCCGCCGTTCACGACGCCGATGGAGGCGCGCACGGCCTCGGCCTCCTTCTGCACGTCGTGGCCGTTGATGACGGCCGTGCCGCTGTTCGGCCGCAGCAGGGTGGCGAGGATGCGCAGAGTGGTGGTCTTCCCGGCGCCGTTCGGGCCGAGCAGCCCGTAGACCTCACCGGCGGCCACGCTGAAGCTGAGGTCGTCGACGGCCTTGACCTTTCCGAAATGTTTGTTCAGGTTGCGGACATCGATGAGGTCAGCCATATCGGCAGAGTCTAACCAACGTCGGTAGGCTCATGTGTAGGGGCATAGGCACCTTGCTATCATCGGTGGCGATGGTAGAGCGAGATTTCGCCGCGCTGGACGCGCATCAGTTGCTGCCGCGTGTGCTCACAGACATCGAGTCCGCCCAGCTCTCTTCCCACGCCCTCGGCGTGGACCTGGCGTACCCCATGGTGCCGCGCCTCAAGCGCGTAGCCGCTATGCCGGTGGCCGGGCTGGCGCTCGTGGGCGCGGACGAGGCGCTTGACGGTTCCAACAAGCAGCCACCGGAGCGAACGGTAGCGCAGTTGCAGCCCGGCTCGATGGGCAGCCTCATCCAGCAGGTGGGGCAGCTGGCGGCGCGCGGGGTCGCTGCGGTGGCGCTCGACGTGGCGCCGTTGGCCGACACGCCGCCGTTCGGCGAACGCCGCTTCAGGCCCTACACGCGCGAGGAGCTGGCGGAACTGCGCGCCGCCGCCGGCCGGCCCCTGTGGTTGGTGGGCCTCGCCGGCGGGGCAGACGCGGAAGTGGCCGCCGAGGCCGGGGCCGACGCCGTGGTCGTGGGGTCGGAGCTGGGCCGGCACATCGGCGCGCCCGCTGTCATAGACGTGCTGCCGGAGGTGATAGACGCCGTGGGCGGCATGCTGACGATAGTGGCGGGCGGGCCTGTGCGCGATGGTGTAGATGTCATGCGCTACCTGGCGGTAGGCGCAGAGCTGGTGGTAGTGGACGGCGAACGCTCGCTGGACGCGCTGGCGGCCGAGCTCGAGTACGCCATGCGCCTGACCGGCTGCGCCGATGTGGCAGACATCGGTTACGAGGTGCTGTTCGCACCCCTGTTCGGTGAGTCGTGATCGCCTTCGTCAGCGGGGTGGTGGCGGAGGTAAGCGAGGCCAGCGTCGTGCTGGACGTGGGCGGGGTGGGGGTGGAGCTGCTGGCGCCCACCGCTACCCTGGCCAAGTGCACGGTGGGCCAGAGCATCAGGCTGCGGACGCAGCTGCTCGTGCGTGAGGAGCAGCCCACGCTTTACGCGTTCCACGACCCCGATCAGCTCACCATCTTCCGGCGGCTGCTGGAGGTGACCGGGGTCGGCCCGAAGGTGGCGCTGGGCGTGCTGTCGTCCCTGCCCGTGGCGCTCATCGTCACGGCGGTGAGCAACCAGGACGCCGGGCTGCTCACCAGCGCTCCGGGCGTCGGCAAGCGCACCGCCGAGAGGATAGTGCTGGAGCTGCGTGACCGTCTGCCCGACGCGCTGATGGTCGGCGCCGGCGACACCGGCCGCAAGCTGCTGGCCGGTCCGGGCGAGGACGCGGTGGCGGCGCTGCTGGCCCTCGGCTACCGCGAGGGCCAGGTGAAGAGCGTCGTGGCTGAGCTGGTCGGCGCCGGCCCGGACGACAGCGCAGAGACGCTGATCAGGAAGGCGTTGGCGCGGCTGCGCTGAGCGCCTGACGCGCGTCTACCACACCGATGTCGAAGGCCTGCCCCACCGCCGTGTAGGTGAGCCTGCCGGCATAGGTGTTGAGACCCTTGAGGAAGGCGTTGTCCGCCGTGAGGGCGTTAAGGCCGGCGCCCGCCAGCCTGAGCGTGTAGGGGAGAGTCTGGTCGGACAGCGCGCGGGTGCTCGTGTTAGGTACTGCGCCCGGCATGTTGGCGACGCCGTAGTGCACCACGCCGTCTACCTCGTAGACGGGGGCGTCGTGAGTGGTGGCGTGGATGGTCTCGATGCAGCCGCCCTGGTCCACGGCCACGTCGACTATGACGCTGCCGGGTTTCATGAGCGAGAGCATGTCGCGGGTGACGAGGCGCGGCGCGCGTGCGCCCGGTATGAGCACGGCGCCGATCAGAAGGTCGGTGTTGGGCAGGAGCTCCAGCACGTTGCCGAGGTTGCTGGTGATGGTCTGCACGGTGCCGCCGAAGACGTCGTCCAGGTACTGCAGGCGCGAGTGGCTGACGTCCAGCAGGTTCACCCGTGCCCCGAGGCCCAGGGCGAGCTTGGCAGCGTTGGTGCCCACCACGCCGCCGCCCAGGATGGTGACGGTGCCGCCCTGCACGCCGGGCACGCCGGACAGGAGCAGGCCGCGGCCACCGTGAGCGCGCTCCAGGAAGTGCGCTCCCACCTGCGGCGCCATGCGGCCGGCCACCTCGCTCATCGGGGTCAGCAGGGGCAGAGCGCCGCTGTCGTACTGCACGGTCTCGTACGCCACGGCCGTCGTGCCCGCGGCCAGCAGCGCTTCGGTCAGAGGCCGGTCGGCGGCCAGGTGCAGGTACGTGAACAGGATCAGGTCTGGCCGTAGGTACTGGTACTCGGCGGCCATGGGCTCCTTGACCTTCAGCACGAGCTGCTGGGCCCAGGCGTCCTCTGCGCCGCCGATGCTGGCACCGGCGGCCACGTACTGGTCGTCGGAGAAGCTGGAACCTAGGCCCGCACCGCGCTCCACCAGTACCTGGTGGCCCGCGTTGACGAGGGCCTGCACCGCGCCGGGGGTGGCCGAAACGCGGTTCTCCTGAGGTTTGACTTCCTTGGGAACACCGATCCTCATGATCTCAGAACTCCTGCCGTGCGAACCTGCCCCGAAGCGCTCATGGGAACGTGCCTGGCGCGGGGCGGTGCGTCACTTCGTCATCTAGGTGCTGTCACTTCTGCCGATTCTACTGCTGCCATGCTCGCAGAACCCGCACGCCGCGAGCGGTTTGTGTACCGTCTGCGGCCGGGCCTTCCGAAGCCTGCGGCTCGCTCTCGGGCCTGTCGCGAGGCTCCACCACGGCCACGAGCCGCGCTGCCTCGTCGAGCAACACCGTCACTCCCGTGATGGGGAGGCGGACCTTCTTGCCCTGGCGCACGGCCAGCGCCGTGGGGGCGTCCAGCGTCAGCTTCGGCTGCGGCAGCAGGGCTAGCGGGTCGACGCCGGCCGAGGGCGTGAGCTCCTCCAGGGGCGTGCACATGCCGAGGTCCACGGCGCCGGCCGCCGTGCGCACCAACCCTGTCAGGTGCGCCGGCACACCTAGGGCGGCTCCCAGGTCCCGGGCGAACGAGCGCACGTAGGTGCCCGCCCCGACCTCGAGCTCGAAGAGGGCGGTGGGTAGCTGCGTCAGCTCGGCGGGCAGCTCGAACGGGGTGCCCTCAGGGTCGGGTCGCCAGCCCAGCTGCGTGCGCGAGAACCTGCCCGGCAGCTCCCCCCTGCTAGGGGCGAACGCCAGCAGCTCAACGTGGTGATAGGCCACGGCGCGCTCCGGCGGCTCCTCGAGCCGGCCCTCCCGGGCGGCAGCGTAGCTGCGCTCGCCCTGCTGCTTGATGGCGGAGAACGCGGGTGGGCGCTGCGCGGTCATGCCCAGGAACGTTTTGCCGGCCTGGCGCAGGGAGCGTTCGTCGATGGCGGCAAGGGCGCTGGGCTCGGCCTCCGTCGTCAGTGGACCCTCGGCGTCGAGCGTGGCGGTGCCGGCCCCCAACGCCACCCAGGCCAGGTAGCGCTTGTTGCTGGCGGTCAGGAAGGGGGAGAGCTTCGTCGCCTCGTCGGCCAGCACGACCAGCACGCCCGTGGCCAGCGGGTCCAGCGTGCCGGCGTGCCCGACACGCCTCGTGCCCAGGCGCCTGCGTGCCTGGGCGACGACGTCGTGCGATGTCAGGCCTAGAGGCTTGTTGACGGGGTGAATGGGCACGCTAGAAGAACAGGGAGCGCACCCAGGGGCTTAGCGCCACGGCCGCCAGCAGGCCGATGTGGAGCGTCAGCTGGGCCACCAGCGGCTCCCAGCCGCTGCGCCGGCGCGACCACGCGTCTGCCAGCACCAGGCCGAACGGCAGCAGCAGCGCGATAGGAACGCCGAAACAGAGGGCGTACAGAACGGCCGAGAGGACGGTGGCGATGATGGTGGTGTAGCGCTGCTTGAGCGGGGTGAGCACGAACGGGCGGAAGAACAGCTCTGAGAGCGGCAGGAGGATGGCCGCGGCCACCACCAGCGGGGTGGCTTGGAGGAAGTCGAGGTAGAAGCCGCCGAGCGAGGCGCCGCCGGGCTTGAAGTGCAGGTACCCGACGGTCAGCGCGAGGAACAGCAGCCCCCAGCCGATGCCGTAAGGCACCGTGCGGGCGTCGCCGAGCAACGTCTCGTAGGCGTCGTGACCGTTCAGTTGCACGCGGCGCCAGGAGAGCAGCGCCACCATGATCGAGAACGTGAGGAAGAAGAGCGCGGCGGCGTCTCCGCCAGTGCCGGGGGTCACCAGTGCCAGCACGTTCTCGAAGGTGATCAGCCCGTACAGCACCGTGATCAGCAGCGCCACCAGCAGCGCGGTGAAGATGGTGCCGTAGATCTGGCCCACGCTCCACGGCTGCGGACCCTCCACCACCTCGAGGCTGGAGGAGGACGATATGCGACTCTCGCCGACGAGGTGGAGTGCCACGACCAGCAGGAGCAGCAGTACCCACAGCAGCGTGTTGCCGCCCAGGACGCTCGAGAAGTTCTCCCGCCTGAACGACTCGCGCAGCGCGAGCCCGCCGCCGGCGAAGTCGCCCTCGGCGTAGGAGATGAGGGCGAGGCCACGCAGGTCTGCCGCCTGGGCGGCGACGTTGCGCGCACCGCGTAGCTGATGGGCCGTGGCGAGGTGGCCGGCCGCCGCGCTCAACTGGCCCTGTGACCACAGCGCCCGGCCGAGCAGCGAGCGAACCTCCGGGCTGCGGTCGTCACCGGTGAGCTGCATGTAGCTGGTCAGCTGGCGGGCGGCGTTCTCCGGGTCGCGCAGGCGCAGGCGCAGCGAGGCGTCGTGCAGGCGGTAGCTGACGGCGAGCGGGTCGATATCGATGGCGCGCGCGTACTCCTGCAGCGCCTCGTCGTAGCGACCCTGCGACTGCAGGACCTGACCGGTGAGCATGGCCACGCGCCCCTCGAGTTCGACGTTAGCCTGATCTGCCAGCCGCCGGCGGGCCTCCTGCAAGAGCCCTTCCGCCTCGTCGAAGCGTTCGCCCAGTAGCGCGGCCTGCGCGAGAAGCACCAGCGGCTCGGCCGAGGTCGTGCGGTTGCGCACGCGCCTCAGCCGGTTCTCGGCGCTTACGGGGTCGCCCAGCCCCAGTTCGATGCGGGCCAGCACCAGCTCCGCTTCGGAGAAGTCCGGCTGTACCTGGAGCGCGTTGAGGCAGAACTGCCTGGCCGTCTCGAGGTCGCCGCGGGCTTCGAACAGCTGGCACTGGTTGAAGTAGCGCGTCTCGTCGAAGCCCTGCGCGCTGGCTGTGGCCGCTAGAAGCAGGAGCAGTAGGGCAAGGGCAGGCACGGCTGTGCGGCCGCGCCAGGCCCGAGTTACCCCCATCAGGTGGAACATAAGGTCCCTTTCCGTGCTCGCCGGTTGGTGGCGACTAGTCCGAACATCATGACCCGGCAGACGCGCTGCCCGCGGTTATGTGGTTCACTTCCGTGCAGCACACGACTTTCGCCAGGTTAAGGCTCGCTGAAGCTGATGCAGCCGACGGTTCATTGGCTACTGCTAGCATTGTCTCACGGAGCGAACGGCCTTGGCCCCTCGTTTGCGTGACTCACATGGCCCTGACACACCTCTTCCTACTCGGGCAACTGGCCCTACATCTGCCGATGATGCCGGCGGGCACCGAGGTTCGCCTCATGTCGTCCGACCTGTTCACGGTCTACGCGTCGGCGCGCGTGGAGCGCGCCTACCTGAAGTTCAGGGAGCTTCCCCCGCCTGGTACGGAGGTGCGTGTGCTCATCTTCCCCCCCGACGCCGACAACACGGACCTGGCCGCCGCGCTCAGCGGCGCTACCGCTCTCAAGGGCTTCGTTTCCGAGGCCGGCACCGATATCCTCATTCATTACGAGGGAAGCGACGAGCCCCTCTCGTTCAGGGCCCTGCTGCTGCAGGAGCGCGAGATCTGGCTTGATCTGCCACTAGGAAGGAGCCAGTGACCATGACTGGCAAACGGATACTGATAGTCGAGGACGATCTCGACATCCTCAGACTGCTTACCCGTGAGCTGGAGGACGCCGGCTTCGAGGTCATGGCGTTCGATAGTGGCATCCGCGGCCTGTCGGCCGTGCGCGAGCACGAGCCCGACCTGGTGATCCTCGACCTGGGCCTACCCGACCTGAGCGGCCAGGAGATCGCGCGGCGCGTGCGCCATACGGGCGACACGCCCATCATCATCCTCACGGCCGCCGACGAGGTGGGCACGAAGGTGGAGATGCTCAACGCCGGCGCCGACGACTACCTGGCCAAGCCGTTCCACGTGGAGGAGCTGCTGGCGCGGGTGAACGTGCAACTGCGCAAGCGCACTCTCGGCTCGGCCCAGAAGATCGGCGACCTGACCATCGACCCGGTGCGGCGCCAGGTGTTCTGGGCCGATGACGAGATCCGCTTCTCGCCCCGCGAGTACGAGCTCATCACCTACCTGGCCGGCCAGCCGGGGCGCGTGTACTCGCGCAAGGAGATCGAGAACAACGTGTGGGGCGAGGACCTGCCGCCGTCGTCGAACGTGGTCGACGTGCATATCGCCAACATCCGCGGCAAGCTGCGCGAGGCCGGTGGCTACGGCGTCATCCGCACCATCCGCGGCGTTGGGTACGCGCTCAAGTCGTGACCTGAGTGGAGCGCCGGTCGGCCGCGCTGGTCAGGGCTTCCCGGGTGTCGCTCACCTGGCGCGTTGCCCTGCTCACTGCGGCCGCCGTGGCGCTGCTGGGCGGCCTGACCATGCTCATCGCCTACGAGGTGGTGCGCTCGGGGCTGTACGAGGAGCTCAGGCGCACCATCAAGCAGGACGCCGCCACCGTGGCGGCGCTGTACTCCTCCGGTGAGGGCAGCGCGTCGTCGGGCTTGACCGGCCCTACCGGTGGCGTCGTGCTGCAGATCTACGACGTGGGCGGCCGCCTGCTGGCCGCCAGCGACCCGCAGTACGAGGGCCCCAGCGCCGCGTTGCCCGCTGCGGACGTGGTGGGCGCCGCCCTGGTGCCGTTGTCGTGGAACGGGCAGGTGGCGGGGCGGCAGATGGAGGCCGCGCTGGCGCCGTTCGAGCTGGGGGTCGTGGCCGTGCTCATCGACCCCTCTTACATCGGTCCTGTGTTGAACGAGGTCTCTCGCACGATGTTCCTGGCGGGGCTGCTGGTGGTGGTGCTCAGCCTGTTCGTGGGCTACGCGGTGGCGGCGGCCGCGCTCAGGCCCATCGCCCGCCTGGCGCGGCTGGCGGCCACGTTGGGGCCCGACGACCTGGAACCCATCCGCTACAAGGGACCGCTCGACGAGGTGGGCCGCCTGACGTTCGCGCTCAACGGCCTGCTGGGCCGCCTGCGCGAGGCGCTCGACGCGCAGCGCGTGTTCCTGGCTGAGACGAGCCACGAGCTGAGGACGCCGCTCACCAGCCTCCGGGGCTTCCTGGACCGCGCAGTGCGGCGCGCCAGCCCCGAGCACCGCGACGACCTCTTGGACGCGCAGCGCGTGTCGGGCACCATGGCCCGCCTGGTGGAGGACCTGCTGCAACTGTCGCGGGGGCAGCTGGTGGTGGATAAGGGCCTGCACCTGGTGGACCTGGGGCTGGACGTGCTGCGGCCCGTTGCCGACGAGTTCCCCGGTGTGCGCGTTGAGGCCGAGGGCGGCGTGCTGGTGCTGGGCGACCCGGACCGCCTCAACCAGGCCGTGCGTAACCTGACCGCGAACGCTGTGCGGGCCGCCGGTCGCCCGGGGGGCGTTCTCCTGCGCCTGGAAGAGCGCCCCGGCGAGGCCGTGATGACTGTCGAGGACGATGGCGGGGGCATCGCTGAAGAGATGTTGCCGCATATCTTCGAGAAGTTCTACAAGGGTGCCGGCGGCGGCTCAGGGCTGGGCCTGGCCATAGCCAAGCAGATCGTGGACCACCACCACGGGCTCGTATCGGTGGAGAGCAGGCCCGGTCGGACCGTCTTCCAGATACTGCTGCCGCTCATCGAGGCGGTCGACGAGGAGTAGCGCCTGGCCGGGCGCTGCGTTGGCGCTCCGAGTGACGAACAGCCGCTGCCGCTTGCTGGGGCAGCGGTTAGAGCCGCGGCAGCGTCACGCCCTTCTGGCCCTGGTACTTGCCCTTGCGGTCGGCGTAAGTGGTCTCTGGCCTCTCGCCCTGGAAGAACAGCAGCTGCACTATGCCCTCGTTGGCGTATACCTTGGCTGGTAGCGGCGTGGTATTACTTAGTTCCAGCGTAACATGGCCTTCCCAACCCGGCTCCAATGGGGTTACATTTGCTACTATGCCGCAACGTGCATACGAACTTTTTCCTAGTGCAACCACCATAGTATCATCGGGAATACGTAAGTACTCTACAGAACGCGTAAGCACGAAGCTGTTCGGGGGGATGATGCACGTGTCGCCATCGAACTCCACCAGGCTGCGGGTGTCGAACTCCTTCGGGTCTACGACCGTGTTGAAGGCGTTCACGAAGATGCGCCATTCGGGGGCGGCGCGCAGGTCGTAGCCGAAGCTCGAGAGGCCGTAGCTGATGACGCCTTCGCGCACCAGCGCCTCTTCGAAGGGAGTGATCATGCCTTCTCGGGCGCGCTCGCGGATCCACCAGTCGGGTTTGATGCTCATGATGCCAGAGTCTAACAACGACCCCGCTTCGCGGCCGCGCCATCCCGGAGCCCCGTCTGCCGCCGTGACCGGCAACGGCGGCAGGCCTTGGGCGGCGCCAAGCCGCAGGCGGGCGGGCGTCGGCCAGCGGCGCGGTGGCCATGGAACCGCTGAACCAAGCCGCAGGTGCGTCAGCAGTGGAGCGGTTGCCCTCGCGATATAAGAGTGATATCATTCCAACATCATGACCAACGACCAAGAGGTTCAACCCATCATGCAGAACTTCAACAAGGACCTGGCCGAACGCGTTCAGGAGAAGCCGGTTACCGCCACCAACGGCTTCTTCATGCTGTTCCTGGGGCTCATCGGGTTGGTGGTTGCCATCTTCCTCTTCATCTACGGCGTGGGCCCGGAAGACGGCGACGGACCGCGCAGCCTGGTGCTGCTTCTGAGCGGGGTGTTCCTGTTCATCGCCTCGATGCTCACGCTAACCGGCCTCTTCCCGGTGCAGCCCAACGAGGCCCGCGTGCTCATACTCTTCGGCAGCTACATCGGCAGCCAGCGCAAGTCGGGCTTCTGGTGGGCCAACCCGTTCGCCACCAAGAAGCGTGTCAGCCTGCGCGTGCGCAACTTCAACTCCGAGCGCGTGAAGGTGAACGACGCCGACGGCAACCCGGTCGAGATAGCCGCCGTGGTGGTGTGGCGCGTCAGCGAGTCCGCCAAGGCCATCTTCGACGTCGATAACTTCGAGGAGTTCGTGGGCATCCAGGCCGAGACGGCGCTGCGCAGCCTCGCCACCCGCTATCCGTACGACTCGGGCGGCGAGGAGCGCGCCAGCCTGCGGGAGAACCCCGACGAGCTGGCCGCCGCGCTCAAGGTAGAGCTGGAGGAGCGGCTGGAGGTGGCGGGGGTGGACGTGCTGGAAGCGCGCCTCACCCACCTGGCCTATGCCCCCGAGATCGCCCAGGCCATGCTGAGGCGCCAGCAGGCGCAGGCCGTCGTGTCGGCCCGCCGCCTGATCGTCGAGGCCGCCGTCGGCATGGTCGAAGACGCGCTCAACGGCCTCTCCCAGCGCGGCGTCGTCGACCTGGACGATGAGAAGCGCGCCGCCATGGCCAACAACCTCATGGTGGCCCTCACCAGCGAGCACGCAGCCACCCCCGTCATCAACGCCGGCACCCTGCACGGCTGAACCCGGCTTACGAGCGCAGCCGGCACCCCGTGCCGGCTGCCTCAAGGATCTGGAGCGAGATAGTGAACGTCAACCGCAAGAGACTCAGCCTGGCCGTGTTGGTGGCGCTTTGCGTGGCTGTCGCCACGGCCCTGGCCGACGCGCAAAGCACGCCCACCTACACCTACGACATCACCCAGTTCGGCCAGAGCGTTGGTCTTACCACCATGACCCTCGAGCGCTCGCCCGAGGGCACCACCGCCCGCTCCACCGTCAGTGTCGGTGGTCTGTTCCAGGCCGAGAACCTGCTCGTGACCGGCCCGGACGGGGCGGCGCTGACCTACGAGCTTAACGGTACGGCGCAGGGCGCACCTTTCGAGCTGAACGCCGTGTTCAGCGAGGGCATGGCGGAGCTCACTTTCAGCCAGGGCGGCACCACGCAGAGCGCGGCGCTGGGAGCGAGCGAGCCTTACTACGTGTTCGACAACAACTTCCTGGAAGGGTTCCAGATCGCTGCAGACCAGGTCATGGCCACGGGCCAGGGACGGGTGTTCCTGGGCCTCGTGCCGCAGACCGCCGCCGAGGCTACGCTCACCTTCGGTGCGCCGCAACCTTCGCAGGTCGAGTTAGAGGGCGAGACGGTTACCGCCACGCTCATAAGCGTCGAGTTCGCGGTCGGCGGGCAGCAGTTGGTCATGGCCATCATGCTCGACGCCGCCGGCGACATCCTGATGCTCGAGCAGCAGCCCGGCATGGTGCGCTTCGTGAGACGCCCCGTGGAGGGGGCCGACGCCGAGCCTAACGATGCTCCGGGCGGTGACGACGTACCCTTGGGCGACAAGGTCGAGGGCGTGGGCGAGCCGGTTGAGGCACCCGCCGCCAGCGCCCAGCGCGCGCTGCAGGCCGCCGCCCACTGCGTGGCCGAGCGCGAGGTCACGGTGCACTCTACCGGCGAGACCCTCTACGGCCGGCTGACCCTGCCGGTGGCTGCCACGCTCGAGGGTGGGGTGCCTGCCCCGACACTCCTGCTGCTGCCCGGCTCAGGCGCCGTCGACGTCGACGGCAACGCGCTCCCCTTCATCACGCATCAGGGTTACAGGCAGCTGGCCTTCGAGCTCGCGTGCCACGGCTACGGCGTGTTGCGCGTGGCCAAGCTCGGCATCTCGCCCTCGACCGGCGACGGCAACGCCGTGACCCTGCAGACGTACGCCCAGAACACGGCCGACTGGTTGGCGCTTCTCGCCGCCGAGCCCGGCGTGGACCCGGACCGCCTCGGCATCATGGGCCATTCCGAGGGCGGGTTGATAGCCCTTTACGCCACCGCCGAGGCCTACGTACGGCCTGCGGTGGTCGTACTGGCGGCGGCGCCCGGCAGACCGTTCGACGTGCTCCTGCGGGAGCAGCTGCTAGCCAGCTTCGAGCGGTCCGGGCCGAACGACGAGGACCTGCAGGCGTGGGCCGCTATGACCGATCAGGCGCTAGACGCCATACGGGCGTCGGATGGAACGGCGCTAGAGCTGACGGGCGCCCTGAGTTCAAACCCCATCGCCGCCTCCTTCGCCCATGCGGCCGGCCTGCTTCGCAGCGAGTTCGAGCAGGACCCGGTGCTGCTGGCGGCGCGCCTCAGCGTGCCGACGCTGGTGTTACAGGGGCTGAAGGACGTGCAGGTGCTGCAGGTAGACGGCCGCAACCTGGCCGCAGCGCTGCCGAGCGGCACCCTGCTGGAGTTCAGCGACCTCTCGCATAACCTCACCCACGTTCCCGGCCCTGCGCTTACCGGCATGGTCCCCGAGCCGGACGCGCCCCTGTCGGGCACGTTCGTGCAGGCGCTGGCAACCTGGCTCAACGGGCACCTGCGCACGGCACGCTGAGCGCGGCCAGCGGCGCGAGAGTCCGGTGATCTGAATGGCGGTCAAGAAAAGGTTCCTGTTGCGCGTCGACCAAGCGGTCTACGACGCCTTCGAGAAGTGGGCCGCCGACGAGCTGCGCAGCGTTAACGGGCAGATGGAGTTCGTGCTGGCGGAGGCGCTCAAGAAGGCCGGCAGGTACAGGAAGCCGGCGGGTTCGCCTCCGCCGGCTTCCGACGAAGCCGGCCAGGCGCCGGACGACGAGGGTGACCCCGACTGATCAGCGCCGGCCGTCGTTGCGCAGGAACACCACCACATCGCGCTCGTGCGCTGCGAGGTTCGTGTTCGGCCTGAACACCGGCACGCCGGCGTCTGTGCCGTGCAGGAAGTACAGCCACGGCACGCCGCTCTCGTTGAGTCGCTCAGGCTCGAGCACGGCGTGAAGCGCGTGGTGACCAGGGTTGGAGATCGGGGTGGCGGGCAGGCCGGGCCGCGTATAGGTGTTCCAGGGGGTGTCGCGCCTGAGGTCGCCCGCCAGCGCGCTCAGCTCCGGCAGGGGCTTACCCAGCCCGTACGCCACGGTCGGGTCTGACTGGAGCAGCATGTCCTCGTCCAACCGGTTGAGGAAGACGCCCGCGATGATAGGCATCTCCTCGTGAGAGGCCGCCTCGGACTGCACGATGCTGGCCAGGGTGACCCACTCGTGAACCGTCAGCGAACGCTCCACCAGCGCGTCGGCCACCTCCCCCGTGATCTCGCTCTCGAAGCGGCGCACCATCGTGGCCAGCACCTCCCGCGCGGAGGAGTTGACCGGCACCTCGTACGTGGCGGGGAAGAGGTAGCCCTCCAGGTTGGCGCCTTCCGGCAGGTAGGCCGGCGCCAGGTCGCCCGGGCTCGTTATGAGAGCTTCCAGCTCCTCTTCGTCTCCGAAGCCGTTGGCCGCCAGGCGGCGCACCACGTCGGCGGCGCGCCACCCTTCGGGCACGACGATGCTCACCGTTCGTGGCCGGCCGCCGGCTGCCAAGGCGGCCGCCACGTCGCCGCTGCTCATGGCCGGGCTGAGGTCGTAGAGACCCTCACCCAGGTTGCGGTCCTGCTTGGTCACCTGCAGGTAGACGCGGAACGCGAGGGCGGAGCGCACCAGACCCTCGTCGGCCAGCTCCTGTGCCACGCGCGCGCCGCCCCAGCCGGGCAGCACCTCGAACTCCGTCACGCTCGGAGTGGCGCTCGGCGCGCTCAGCAGGAACTGCACCGTTACGAAGAGAGCCGCGACCAGCGTCAGAACGAGCACCAGCGCGGTGGCCACGCGCCGGCCGCGCTTGTCAGCGACGCTCAAGGAAAGACTCCAGTATCAGCACGGCGGCGGCTTCGTCCAGCAGGCCCTTCTCCTGGCGCTTCTGGCGCGGGAGAGCCGACGACCCGACCTCGCGCTGAGCGATGCGGGTGGTGAGACGTTCGTCTTCCAGGACCACGGTGATGCCACCCTCGGCCGCAGCCGCCCGCAGCGCCTCTGCGAACGTGCGCACGCGTGCGGTCTGGGGCGACTCGTTGCCGTCGAGCCGCAGCGGCAGGCCCACCACGATGAGCCCCGCTCCCTCGCGCTGCGCCACATCGAGCACCGCCGGTACGTCGCGGCGCGTGCCGGAACGCTGCAGGGCGCCACGGCCGAACGCGAAACTCGAGCCCACCTGACCCACCGCCAGACCGATGCGAGCGTCTCCCACGTCTAGTGCGAGAACACGGGCGCCGCTGGCGAGCTCGTCAGTGGCCGGCATCAACTGCTTGCGACTCCCTCCAGGGCGCCCTCGACGGCCGCGAGCGCGCGCCGCAGGCCGTTCTCGTCCTTGACGCCGGCCTGGGCCATGTCGGGTCGGCCGCCGCCGCCACCGCCGCCGGCAGCAGCGGCGGCGCGCACGAGGTTACCCGCATGGGCCCCCCGCTGGCGCGCGGCCTCTGAGGTCTTGGCCACGAGCAGCGTGCCCGAGCCCACCACCACCACGTCTGCCCCCGTCTTGCCCAGGAGGTTGTCGGCGGCGTTGCGGAGGGCGGCGGCGTCCAGCCCGTCGAGCAGCACGGTGGTGTACTTGAGCCCGCCCGCCTGCCTGACCTCTGAGGCGGCGGCGCCGCCGGCGGTCTGAGCGGCGGCCAGCTTGTCGCGCAGCTGCGCCGCCTGCTTCTGAGACTCCTTCAGGTCGCCTTGCAGCTTGGTTAGGCGCTCCTCGAGCGTGGCCGCGGTGCCGCCCAGGTGGCTGACCAGCCGGCGCTGGCTGGCGCGCAGCTCCTGCACATACTCAAGGGCGGCCGCGCCGACCAGCGCCTCGATACGCCTGACGCCGGCCGATACGGCCTCCTCGGTGGCGACGATGAGCGTGCCGATCTCGCCCGTGCGGCTCACGTGGGTGCCGCCGCAGAGCTCGGTGGACACGGCCTGGGCGCCTTCGGCGCCTCCGACCTTGACCATGCGCACGTTCTCGCCGTACTTCTCGCCGAACAGCATCATGGCGCCGGCCGCACGCGCCTCTGCTATCGGCACCACCTGCCAGGTGACCGGCAGGTCGGCCAGTACCCAACGGTTCACGAGACGTTCTACCTGGGCCACCTGCTCCTCGGTGAGGGCGGCCTGATGTGTGAAGTCGAAGCGCAGCCTGCCCGGTTCCACCAGCGAGCCGGCCTGGGTGACGTGGGTGCCCAGCACCTGGCGCAGGGCGGCGTGCAGGAGGTGCGTGGCCGTGTGATGCTTCTCGGTCTGACGCCTCACCGGATCGACCGTGGCGGTCAAGGCTCTGCCGACGTTGAGGGGCCCGCGCACCACGCGCACCCGGTGCACGAACAGGCCCTGCGGCGTGCGGCTGGTACCGCTGACCACGGCGCCGCCGTTCGGCCAGTCCAGCTTGCCGCTGTCGCCGATCTGGCCGCCGCCCTCGGCGTAGAAGGGGGTGCGGTCGAGGATGACGGTGCCGTGGGCGCCGTCCGCGAGCTCGGGCACTTCCTCGCCACCCGCGTTGATGAGCGCCAGCACCGTGGCCTGGTCGGCGAGGGAGGAGTAGCCGAGGAACTGCGTCTCCGGCACGCGCTCGGTCAGCTGACCCAGTACGCCGTCGGCGTTGGTGAACACCGCCTTGGAGCCTTCGCCGCGGGAGAGCTTGCGGGCCTCGTCGCGGGCCGCGTTGTAGCCTTCCCGGTCGACCGTGATGCCGCGTTCGGCGGCCATCTCGGTGGTGAGGTCGAGCGGGAAGCCGTAGGTCTGCCACAGGTCGAACGCCACCTCGCCACTGAGAACGCCGCCGGCGCCCAGGTCGGCCAGCAGGGCGCCCACGCGCTCGATGCCGCTGCCCAGGGTGCGCAGGAACTGCTCCTCCTCCGCCTTGATGCTGGCCTGCACGCGCTCCTTGGCCTCGAGCAGGGACGGGTAGGGTTGCTGCATGGCGTCGATGACGGCGCCGGCCAACTGGTACAGAACGGGCTCCGTGAGGCCGAGCAGGAAGGCCTGCCGGGAAGCGCGGCGGATGAGCATCTTGATGACGTAACCGGCGCCGTCGTTGGCGGGCGGCACGCCGTCGGTGATGGCGAAGGTGACGGCGCGCACGTGGTCGGCGATGATGCGGTGCTGCACGCTCTCGATGTCGTTGTAGGGCACGCCCGACAGCTTCTCGACCTGCCGGATGACGGGCATGAACAGGCCGGTGGAGTAAGCGTCCTTGGCGCCCGTGACCACCGTGGCCAGGCGCTCGAGGCCCATGCCCGTGTCGATGTTCTGCTGTGGCAGGGGTGTCAGCACCCCGTCGTTGAGGTCGAACTGCGTGAAGACCAGGTTCCAGATCTCCATGAAGCGGTCGCCGCTGCCGGTGTTCGGGCCCGTCTCGTCGTGAGAGCCGAACTCGGGGCCGCGGTCGTAGAAGATCTCGGAGCACGGGCCGCAGGGGCCCTGACGGTCGTCCTTGATGGCGTTGGCGGGCCAGAAGTTCTGGTCCTCGCCGAAGCGGCTTAGGCGCTCGGCGGGCACGCCCACCTCGTTCAGCCAGATGTCGTAGGCCTCGTCGTCGTCGGTGAACACGGTGACGTACAGGCGCTCGGGGTCGAGCCCCAGCCACTCCTTGGAGGTCAGGAACTCCCACGCCCACTGCGCGGCCTCGCGCTTGAAGTAGTCGCCGAACGAGAAGTTGCCGAGCATCTCGAAGAACGTGTGGTGCCTGCGGGTGCGGCCGACGTTCTCGATGTCGGAGTCCTTGCCACCTGCGCGCATGCACTTCTGCGAGGTGGCCACGCGGCGCCAGACGCCGTAGCCGGGGAAGCGCGGGGTGGCGCCCTGGAAGTAGGGCTTGAACTGCTGCATGCCCGCCACGTTGAAGAGCAGGCCGGGGTCGGTGCTCTTGAGCGATGCGCTGGGGTAGGCGAGATGCTCTTTGCCCTCGAAGAACCTGAGGAACTTCGAGCGTAGTTCGTTTACCTGTTCACTGCCGTCTGCCACTTCTAGCGCCTCCATAAGTTGCCAGAGGAAGAGTATACAAGCCTCGCCGGCGCGGTATCTTTCTGGGGCATGGCTTTCGACTCCCTCCGCGACAAGCGCCGCCGACCCCTGCTGTTCATCGGGATGGCGGCCTTCTTCCTGCTGGGGGCCCAGCAGGCGCTCTACGGGCCCTCGTTCCCGCAGTTCCGGGCGAAGTTCGCACTCGACGTCGAGCAGGTGAGCGCGGTGGTGAGTGCGCAGTTCCTGGGCGCGTTCCTGGCCATCGCCGCCTCGGCGTTCCTGCTGCGCCTGTTCGGCTACCGGCGCACGCTGGTGGGCGGCGCGGCCGGTGTGGTGGCGGGCCTGGCGGGCATCGCCCTGGCCGGCGCCTGGTGGCAGGTCGTGGCGTCGGCCTTGGTGGCGGGCCTGGGCTTCGGCCTTCTCAACGTGTCGTTCAACCTCATCCTGGCGCTGACGTTCAGACCCAACGCCGCCCCCGCTCTCAACATCCTCAACGCCGTGTTCGGCGTAGGAGCCGTGGCAGGGCCGCTGCTGGTGGCGGGCTTCGAGCCGCGACTCGGCGTGCCGTTCGGCATCATGGCCGGCGTGGCCCTGGTGCTGCTCGTGTGGGTCACGAGGCTCGAGGCCCCTGAGCCGGCCGTCGCCCAGACCGGGCGCGCCCCGTTCGCCTGGGGCCTCGTGGCGTTGTTCGTGCTGCTCTACTTCTTCTACGTCTCCACCGAGGCGGGGGTGGCCTCCTGGCAGACGGAGCATCTGACCCCGACCCTGGGCGCCACCACTGCCGCCGGGCTGACGGCGCTGTTCTGGGGCGCCATCACCGTCGGCCGGCTCATAGCCGCGCCGCTGTCGGCCTACATCAGGCCGCCGGCCATGGTGCTCGGCTCCGCGGCGCTGACGGTACTGTTCCTCGCGCTGGCCCACCACACGCCCGGCGCGCCCGTGTTCTACGCGGCCGTGGGCCTGAGCCTCGCGCCGGTGTTCGGCTCGGCGCTGGCGTGGCTCACGGACCAGTTCCCGGACCGGGCCGAGCAGGTGACGCCCATCGTCATCGCAGCGGCCAACCTGGGGCCCGTCCTGACGGCACCCCTGATCGGGCTGGTGGTCAGCGGCAACGGCGAGCAGGCCATACCCAGCGCTCTGACCGTTCTGGCGGTCCTGCTTCTGGCCGTGGTGGCTACGCTGTTCGTCAGGACGAGGGGGCGCCCTTGAGCTCGAGCCTGAGAAGCGCGTACAGCACCACCAGCACGGGCCCCACGCTGGTGTAGGCGGCCACCCGCAGTACCCAGGTGCCGCCCAGCGCCGTCGGCCATACGGGGGTCAGGGGCAGCAGCGCCGCCACCATGAGCGCCACGGCCGCTACGAAGAACGGGGCGCCATGGAACGCCCCCTCGCCCAGCGCCGAGCGCATGCCGTAGATGAGCCCGAAGCTCACGGCCCCCAGCAGGAACGCGTGGAGGAAGAACACGTGCATGCTCGTATGGTTGAGGAACTCACCGTGCATGGGCGTGGTGGCGCCGAGCTCTACGAGCCCCTTGACCAGCAGTAGCCCCAGCGTCAGCTGCCTGAGCAGCAGCGTCGCCCCGACGGGGGGCGCCGGCTGCGCCGCAGCGGCCATGACCGGGGCGTCCTGCACGCGCCACAGCGTCGTCACCAGGGCCAGCCACATGAGCGCCGTGACGGCGCCGGCGGCCGCCTCCAGCGGCGCGCCCCAGCCGTAGCCGGCGGCGTTCTGGGCCAGCCGGCCCAGCGAGCGCACCACCATCGATGCGCCCAGCAACCACGCCAGGGCGCCGACGGGCGCACGGGCGAGCTGGCGACCGCTGGCGTGGGCGGCCGCCAGGCCCAGCACCGCCAGGCCGAACCAGCCGTCGGCGAACAGGGTGAGGAACCAGTCGACCAGGGCCAGCATCACGTGCCGCTGGATCTGACCGGTGGCGCCCAGGTAGGCCAGCGCACCCACGGCCACGGTGCTGACCAGCATGAGCACCACGGCCACGTCGAAGAGGCGCAGGCGCGCACCGCGCTTGACGCCCCAGGTGGCCCACAGGTAGAGCGCCGCGAACACGTACCACACGAGACCGTTCATGCCCGAGGCGATCATGGAGATGGGCAGCAGCTTGCCCGCGAACGGGGTGAGGTGATAGCCGCTCTTGAGGAACGGCGCGTAGGTCGTGAGGCCGCCGATGGCTGCCACCAGCGCCGTGGCGGCGAAGCCCCGGGCGCGGACGCCGCGCGAGGCGAGGTAGGCGCCGATCATGAGCATGAGAGGCGGCGTGACCCACGAGAAGAACATCAGGTGCGAGTGCGCGTGCCGGATGTTCTCGAGCACGCCGGCCAGCGGCGTGAACAGCGAGAAGCGGTAGTAGGTGCCCGTAGACGCCGCCAGCGCGAAGCAGGCCAGCGACAAACCCCAGATCCAGCGCCCCTTCAAGGCGTTAGGAGGCGCTTTCCGGCAGGCGCAGTCTCTCCCGCAGGTCGGCGAGGAACACGGCCTCGTCGGCGCTCACGCGCCCGGTGAAGATGTTGCCGCTGGCGCGCGCCACGTTCCGGGCGAGGTCGTAGAGGAACTGCTTGAACTCGCGGCCCTCGTCGTCGTTCCGGACGATCTGGCCGATCTCTGTAAGGCGGTCGAGAAGGCGCTCACGCGTCAGCGCCTCTCCGTCGTCACCCGGCGTGTTCTGCTCGTCCTGGTGGCTGAACAGCTGCTGCACCAGCTCGTTGTGCGCGTAGCGCCGCCGGGCGTCGTAAAGGTAACGCCCGGCGGCCATGATCTCGCGGTAGTAGGCCAGAACGCCAGTACGGTCTGCGGCAACGGTGGCCAGCAGCACCTCTGCGGCGGCGTCCATAAGGCGGGTTCGTTCGGCGGAGTCGTAGCTCACGGTCATGACCTCGCCCTGATTGTACGTGCGTTACACCAGGCGGCTGCGCAGGCGTGAACTTATGGCGTCCACGATGATGATGAAACCCACGATGACGAGGAGGAACATCGACACCTCGTCCCAGCGGCGGAACTGCAGACGCTGGATGAGGGGCAGGCCGATGCCGCCGGCGCCCACCATGCCGAGCACGGTGGCGGCGCGCAGGTTGATCTCGAAGCGGTAGAGCACGTGCGAGGCGAACTCGGGCAGCACCTGTGGCACCACGGAGTAGAGGAAGGTGTGCAGCTGGTTACCGCCTGCCGCCCGGATGGCCTCCATGGGCCCCTGGTCTATGCCCTCGACCACGTCTGAGAACACCTTGCCCAGGTAGCCGATGGAGTGGATGCCCATGGCCATGATGCCGGCGGTGGGGCCGGGGCCGGCGGCGGCCACGAAGATGATGGCCAGCACGAGCTCGGGGAACGTGCGCACGGCCACGAGTACGGCTTTGCCAGGCAGTGCCCACTTGGTGCCGCCGAGCAGGTTGCCGGAGGCGAAGAACGAGAGCGGGAAGGCCAGGACAGCACCTAAGGCGGTGCCGAGGACGGCCATGAAGAACGTCTGGACCATCGAGGTCCAGGCCAGCTCGAACACGCCCGTGTTCGGGTTCACGAGACCGCGCATGAGGGGCGTGAAGTTGCGCTGCAGGCCCGTCATGATGCGCTGCCAGGTGGGCAGGTTCATGGTCACCAGGGCGAGGACGAACAGCCCGATGAGGACGACGACGCCGGCGATGATCAGCGCACGGTTGCGGCGCACGTGCGCCGGGGCGCGGGGTATCTGGAGAGATGCGTCAGTGCTCTGCATGGTCGGCCTAGATGAGCTTGGAGCGTGCCCACACGCTCAAGCCGTCGATGAGGATGACGACGCCGAACACCACCACGATGATGGCGGCTACGCCGGTGTAGTCGAAGAAGTTCAGGTAGCGGATGAGCAGCTGCCCGATGCCGCCGGCCCCCACGAGGCCGAGCACCACGGAGGCGCGCACGTTTATCTCGAACACGTAGAGGATGTAGGAGACCATGGTGGCCGCTACCTGCGGCACCACGGCGAAGATTATGGTGCGGTTGCGGCCGGCGCCGGCGGCGCGCAGCGCCTCGAGCGGGCCCGGGTCGATGGCCTCGACGGTCTCGGAGCCCAGCTTCGCCAGCACACCGATGCTGAAGAGGGTGAGCGCGACGACGCCGGGTAGGGCGCCCAGGCCGAGCACCGCCACCCATAAAGCGGCCCACAGCAGGTCGGGGATGGAGCGCAGGATCGTCAGCAGCGTGCGGAAGATCCACAGCGTGACAGGGTCGGTGCTCGTGTTGCGCGAGGCGAAGAAGATGAGCGGCACGGCCAGGATGGCGCCGATGACGGTGGCCACGTAGGCTATCTGGATGGTCTGGAGGAGCGGCGACCAGATCTGGGGCAGCGCGGTCCAGTCGGGCTTGAGGCGACCGAAGAACTTGAAGAAGTCGGTCGCTCCCGTGAACAACGCCTCGAAGTTGAAGCCGGTCTGCCGGAAGGCGATGACGAACAGTGCCGCTATGACTGCGATGGTCAGCAGCGACTTGATGCGGTTGCCGGCCGGGGGGCGCGGCAATGTGGCCGTCTCAGGCACCTCGCAGGTCCTTCTGCTCGAGCGGTCGACCGTAGATGTCTTCGAACACGCTGTCGGTGGCCTCGGCGGGCGTGCCGTCGAACACCACCACGCCGTCGCGCATGCCGACGATGCGGTCGGCGTAGTCGCGCGCCATGTCGATGAAGTGCAGGTTGACGATGGTGGTTATGCCGTCTTCACGCGCGATGCGCTTGAGGTCTTTCATGACCGCGTGCGAGGTCGGCGGGTCGAGGCTGGCCACGGGTTCGTCTGCCAACATGACCGAGGGCTTCTGCGCCAGGGCGCGGGCGATGCCCACGCGCTGCTGCTGACCGCCCGACAGGGCGTCGGCACGCACGAACGCTTTCTCGGGGATGCCGACCCGCCTGAGGCAGTCGTGGGCGTAGGCCACGTCTTCCGTAGGGAAGGCACCCAGCACACCGCGCCAGGCGGGTAGGTCGCCAAGGCGGCCCGACAACACGTTACGAAGAACGCTGGAGCGCTTCACCAGGTTGAAGGTCTGGAAGATCATGCCGATGTTAGAGCGCGCGGCGCGCAGCGCCCCGCCGCGTGCGGCGGTGACGTCGACGCCGTCCACCGTTACGGAGCCCTGGGTGGGCACGACGAGGCTGTTGACAGTGCGGATGAGGGTCGACTTACCAGCGCCCGACAGACCCACCACCACAACGAACTGGCCGCGAGGGATGTCTAACGACACCCCTTTGAGCGCCTTGAGGCCGGTCTTGTACACGACCTCCACGTCTTTGAACTGAATGTGAGTCACAAGTGAGGACACGCTACAAGAAAACGGGCGGCGAGGTATAGGGGTACCCCACCGCCCGTTATCAGGTGGCCGGCCCGCGTAGGCGGGTCGGCCACCGCTCTGGCGTTCAGCGAGCGAAGGTCTTGGAGACCTCGCGCACGACGTCGTACACGGAAGGATCTGTCACGCGGGCGAACTCGGTGACGTTGAAGAGCTGCTGAGTGAGCGCGCGGCCTTCTTCGGTGTTGGCGATGTCGATGAGGGCCTGGGCGATCTGGTCGGCCAGTTCGGCGTCGAGGCCGGCGCGCACGACGCCACCGTCGTTGGGGATGTCGTCGGAGTAGCCGAGGATGCAGACGACGTCCTTCACATCAGGGTAGTCGGTCTCGATGGTCTCGCGGCCGTCGGAGCCGGGGGAGCCGCCGAAGGTGACCGAGGCGTCGACGTCGCCGTTATAGACGGCCAGGGCCGAGGCGTCGTGGGAGCCGGCGAACACGGAGGTCATCTCGGTGTCGGGGTCGATGCCGTAGGTGGTCTTGAGGGTCACGTACGGGAACTGGTAGCCGGAGGCGGAGCCGGGGTCGACGAAGGCGATGGTCTTGCCGCGCAGGTCTTCGAACGTGGTGATGCCGCTGTCGCAGCGCACGTTGAACTGAGCGCGGTAGGTGGTGCTGCCCTGCCGCACGGAGGCGACGATGGGCACGGCGCCGTAGGCGTCCATGGCCTGAACGAGGGCGGCGGGGCCGAAGAGGCCGATGTCGACGCGGCCGGTGCCGATGGCTTCAACCAGACCGACGAAGTTGGTGGAGACGAAGGTCTCGACCGGGATGAGCAGGCGCTCGGAGAGCATGTCGGCGATGGGGCCGAGGCTGTCGACGATGGCGTCGGCTTCACGGCTCGGGACCATGCCGAGGACCAGCTTGTCGGGTATGTCACCCTGAGCGAAGGCGTTGCCGCCGAAGAGGCTGAGGACCAGGATGGCCGCAGCGATGGTCGAGAAGATCTTCTTCACAGAGGTTCCTCCAACGCGTTTGGTGCTCACAGAGCCGGCTTTAAGAGATTGTCCGTCCCTGGTGCGGACACAAGAGTAGCACGGAGAGAAAGAGTTCACACTTCAGCTAGCGCTTAGGTTCTATGGGGCCGTAAGAGGCTGCCTGAGCCGTGCTTAGCGGCCGCCGGTGTCGGCCAGCAACGTGCCGGGCACGCGTCCGAAGATGTGCTCGTAGGCGTACAGGCCGGGCGCGCCGCCGGTGTGGAGGAAGACCACGTTGCTGCTGCGGTCGAAACGCCCCTGCCTTACCAGGCCGATGAGGCCGGCGGCCGCCTTGCCCGTGTAGACGGGGTCGAGGAGGATGGCCTCGAGCCGCGCGAACAGCTCCACCGCCTCTATCATCGAGTCGGTGGGGTAGGAGTAACCCTCGCCGACGTAGCCGTCCTCGACGCTTATGTGGGCCGCGGTCACCTCCTGCCTGGAGCCGATGGCCGCCGCGGTCTCCCGGGCGTGCGCCAGGATCTTGGCTTCCTGCGCGGCCTTGTCTGCGCGCACGCTGATGCCGGTGACGGGCAGGCCCGCGTTCATGGCCACCAGGCCGGCGACCACGCCGGAGTGCGTGCCGCCGCTGCCGCTCGCTACCACCATGTCGTCGAACGCCACGCCCTGATCGAACGCCTGCTGCAGCAGCTCCTGAGCACAGGCCACGTAGCCGAGCGAACCGAGCGTGTTGGAGCCCCCGCCGGGGATCACGTAGGCCGTGCGCCCCTCGGCCTCGAGCTCGGCAGCCATGCGGGCGAGCTCCTGGTTGAGGTCGGTACCGGCGGGAACCACCTCTATCTTCTCCGCGCCCAGCAGGCCGAAGAGGAAGTTGTTGCCGCTGGCGGCCGGGTCGTAACTGTTGGGCACGCGCTCCTCGATGAGCAGGCGGCACGCCAACCCCTCCTTGGCGGCCGCGGCGACCGTGAGGCGGCAGTGGTTCGACTGCACCGCGCCCACGGTGACGAGCGTGTCGGCGCCCTTGGCGAGCGCGTCTGCCACGAGGAACTCGAGCTTGCGGGTCTTGTTGCCGCCGCCGGCGAGGCCCGTGAGGTCATCGCGCTTGACCCAGATGGCGGGACCACCCAGGTACTCGCTCAGGCGCGGCAGGTGCTCGAGGGGGGTGAAGCCGGGGGTGTAGCGGCGGCGGGGAAAGCGGCTTAACTGCATGAGGCCTCCGGGCACGACGCTCCTTGGTGCCGGGAGATGCCCTCGGCCCGAAGCGTCATGGGTAGCTGGGCGCATCATAAGGCCGTGTATGCTCTAGGCCATGAAGACCGCGTACGCCACGCATAGTGCGCCCGCCGAAGCCGGCGAGGGCGCCCGGCCTGTAGCGCCGGGCGAGGGCCCGTTCGCGCCCATCCCGCGCAACCCCGGCATGCACCTCGAGCTGGACTGGGTAGAGGGCGCCCGGGTGAACTTGAGCGCCGCAGAGCGCCGGGCCGCCACCCTCACGACCCGCCGCAGCGTCAAGAAGGAGTGGCAGGCGGCCTGGTTGCTCAAGGCCGTCAGCGTCATCGACCTCACCACCCTGGCCGGTGACGACACGCCCGGCCGCGTGCGCCGCCTGTGCGCCAAGGCGCTCTCGCCCGTGCGGCATGACCTGCTGACCGAACTCGGGGTGGAGGACCTGGGCCTCACCACCGGTGCGGTGTGCGTTTACCACGACATGATCCCCACCGCGGTGCAGGCGCTGCGCGGCTCGGGGCTGCCGGTGGCTGCCGTGTCCACGGGCTTCCCCGCGGGCCTGTCGCCGTTCGAGACGCGCGTGGAGGAGATAAGGCGCTCGGTGGCCGAAGGGGCAGGCGAGATAGACATCGTCATCTCGCGCCGCCACGTGCTGCTGCAGGACTGGCAGGCGCTCTACGACGAGGTGCGCATCTTCCGCGAAGCGTGCGGCGAGGCCCACCTGAAGACCATCCTCGCCACGGGCGAGCTGGGCACCTTGCGCAACGTGTACCGCGCCAGCATGGTGGCCATGATGGCGGGCGCGGACTTCATCAAGACGTCGACGGGCAAGGAGAGCGTGAACGCCACCCTGCCCGTGAGCCTGACGATGGTGCGCGCCATCCGCGACTACTACGAGAGGACCGGCTACGCCGTCGGCTTCAAGCCCGCGGGCGGGTTGCGCACGGCCAAGGACGCCCTCGCCTGGCTCATCCTCATGAAAGAGGAGCTGGGCCGGCGCTGGCTGGAGCCCGACCTGTTCCGCATAGGCGCCAGCTCGCTGCTGGCCGATATAGAGCGCCAGCTGGAGCACCACGTCACGGGCCGCTATTCCGCCAACTACAGGCACCCGCTCGCATGACAGGGCCAGGAAGTGTGCAACCCGGCGGTGCAGAGACGCCGACTGTGCCTTTGGCCGCGGCCTGCGGCGCGACCGCCACGGCCGCCGACGGAACGGCCCAGCGCCCACGATCTGCAGCACGACCTGTAGCACGACCTGTAGCACGACCTGCGACACGACCTGCAAGGAGCCGCGCATGAGTGTGAAAGAGATCTTCTCCACCATGGAGTACGGACCCGCACCGGAAGCCGACGACGTGGCGCGCGCCTGGCTCGAGCGTCACGGCCGCAAGTTCGGCCATTACATCGGTGGCCGCTTCGTGAAGCCCAAAGAGGGCGAGTACCTGAGCAGCCAGTACCCCGGCGACGCCAGCCACCTGGCTGACTTCGCGCAGGGCAGTGCCGCCGACGTCAAGGCGGCGGTCAAGGCCGCCAACGACGCGCTGCCCGTGTGGCAGAAGCTGGGGCCGCACGGTCGCTCCAGGTACCTGTACGCGCTGGCGCGCCACATGCAGAAGCACGCCCGCCTGCTGGCCGTGGTGGAGTCGCTGGACAACGGCAAGCCCATCCGCGAGACCCGCGACCTGGACGTGCCGTTGGCCGCGCGCCACTTCTATCACCATGCAGGCTGGGCCCAGCTACTGGAGAGCGAGTTCCCCGGCTACGAGGCGGCGGGGGTGTGCGGCCAGATAATCCCCTGGAACTTCCCGCTGCTCATGCTGGCGTGGAAGGTGGCGCCGGCGCTGGCGGCGGGTAACACGGTGGTGCTCAAGCCGGCCGAGTTCACGCCGCTCTCGGCGCTGCTGTTCGCCGAGCTCGCCACCGAGGTCGGCCTGCCGGCGGGCGTGCTCAACATCGTCACGGGCGACGGCCGCACGGGCGCCGCGCTGGTCGCCAGCGACGGCCTTAACAAGGTGGCCTTCACCGGTTCCACCGAGGTGGGGCGCATCATCCGGCAGCAGACGGCCGGGCGCGGCCTCAAGCTCTCGCTCGAGCTGGGGGGCAAGTCGCCCTTCATCGTGTTCGACGACGCCGACATAGATGGCGCCGTGGAGGGCGTGGTAGACGCCATCTGGTTCAACCAGGGTCAGGTGTGCTGCGCCGGTAGCCGCCTGCTCGTGCAGGAGAGCGTAGCCGCCAGGCTCGAAGCCAAGCTGCGCGCCCGTATGGAGAGACTGCGCGAGGGCCCCTCGCTGGACAAGTCCATCGACATCGGCGCCATCATCGCGCCCGTGCAACTGGAGAAGATCCAGCGCCTGGTGCAGCAGGGCATCGACGACGGCTACGCCTGCTACCAGCCCAGCTGGTCGGCCCCCAAGGACGGCTGGTACTACCCGCCCACCCTGTTCAGCAACGTCTCGCCTGCGGCCACCATCGCGCAGGAGGAGATCTTCGGGCCCGTGATCGTCAGCATGACGTTCCGCACCCCCGAGGAGGCGGTGGAGCTGGCCAACGACAGCCGCTACGGGCTCGCCGCCTCCGTCTGGACGGAGAACGTCAACCTGGCGCTGGACGTCGCTCCCAAGCTCAAGGCGGGCGTGGTGTGGGTCAACTGCACCAACGTGTTCGACGCGGCCTCCGGCTTCGGTGGCTACCGTGAGTCGGGCTTCGGCCGCGAGGGCGGCCGCGAGGGCTTCTACGAGTACCTGAAGCCCAGATACCTCAAGGGCCTGCCGGAGTACAGCGCAGCGGAGCTGGCGCCGCCGGCCGGCGCGGCCGAACTCGGTGTGGCCGAGGCCGGCAGTGTGAGTGCCGGCGCCGGCGGCAAGGCTGCCGCTCCCGCCATAGACCGCACGCCCAAGCTGTTCATCGGCGGCAAGCAGAAGCGCCCCGACGGCAACTACGTCTACCCGGTGCTGGGTGCAGACGGTCGGTCTGTCGGCCAGGCCCCGCTCGGCAACCGCAAGGATGTACGCGACGCCGTGGAGGCGGCCGAGAAGAGCTCGGCCTGGACCAAGAGCACGGCGCACGGCCGCGCCCAGGTGCTCTACTACCTGGCCGAGAACCTGAGCCTGCGCGCCCCCGAGTTCGAGGAGCGCCTGCGCGCCCTGACCGGTCTGGACCGGAAGGGCGCCGCGCGCGAGGTGGAGGCGAGCATCGCGCGCCTCTTCAGCTACGCCGCCTGGGCCGACAAGTACGACGGCCAGGTGCACCCCACCCCGTTCAGGAACGTCACCCTGGCCATGAACGAGCCGTGGGACGTCATGGCCATAGTCGCGCCGGAGGAGGCCCCGCTCCTAGGCTTCGTCTCGCTGCTAGCGCCGGCGCTGGCCATGGGTAACAGGGTCGTGGCCGTGCCCAGCTCCCGCTACCCGCTGGCCGCCACGGACCTGTACCAGGTGTTCGAGACATCGGACCTGCCGGCCGGCGCCGTCAACCTGGTCACCGGCTTCAAGGACGAGCTGGCCCAGGTGCTGGCGCGCCACGACGCCGTGCAGGCCATGTGGTACTTCGGTTCGGCCGAGGGCAGCAGGATGGTGGAGAAGGAGAGCGCCGGCAACCTCAAGGCCACCTGGGTGAACTTCGGCAAGAAACGCGACTGGTACGACCCCGTGCAGGGCGAGGGACGCGAGTTCCTCCGCCTGGCCACGCGCGTCAAGAACATCTGGGTGCCCTATGGCGAGTGAACCGCCTATGCGCCCCGCTACCTACGAGTTCCTCGGGCACCTGAGCGACGAGACGACCAAGCTCAAGGAAGAGGGCCTGTTCAAGAGCGAGCGCGTCATCACCTCCCACCAGCAGGCGCTGGTGCAGGTCGACGGCCAGGAGTTGCTCAACCTATGCGCCAACAACTACCTGGGGCTGGCGAACCACCCGGCCATCATCCGCGCTGCGCAGGAGGGCATGGACGAGCGCGGCTACGGCGTGGCGTCCGTGCGCTTCATCTGCGGCACGCAGGACATCCATAAGGAGCTGGAGGGACGCCTGAGCAGCTTCCTGGGCACGGAGGACACCATCCTCTACTCCAGCTGCTTCGATGCCAACGGTGGGCTGTTCGAGACGCTGCTGGGTGAGGAGGACGCGATAATCTCCGACTCGCTCAACCACGCCAGCATCATCGACGGCGTGCGCCTCAGCAAGGCCAAGCGCTTCAGGTACGCCAACAACGACATGGCCGATCTCAGGCGGCAGCTGGAGGCAGCGTCGGGCTCGCGCTTCAAGCTCATCGCCACCGACGGCGTGTTCTCCATGGACGGCGTGATCGCCGACCTGCGGGGCATATGCGACCTTGCCGACGAGTACGGCGCGCTGGTCATGGTGGACGATTCGCACGCCACCGGCTTCACCGGCGAGCAGGGGCGCGGAACGCACGAGCTGACCGGCACGATGGAGCGCGTCGACATCCTCACCGGCACGCTTGGCAAGGCGCTCGGTGGCGGGTCGGGCGGCTACACCAGCGGCCGCCAGCAGATGATCGACTGGCTGCGCCAGCGCAGCCGGCCGTACCTGTTCTCCAACTCGTTAGCGCCGTCGGTGGTGTCGGCCTCCCTGAAGGCGCTCGACCTGCTGGAGGGCGGGGGCGAACTGCGCGCGCAGCTGCGCGAGAACGCGGAGTACTTCCGCAGTGCTATGACCGCCGCCGGGTTCACGCTGGCGGGCGCGGGCCACCCGATCATCCCCGTAATGATCGGCGACGCCGCCTTGGCGGCCAAGATGGCCGACGAACTGCTTAAGCGCGGCATCTACGTCATCGGCTTCTCGTTCCCGGTGGTGCCGCGCGGTCAGGCGCGCATACGAACGCAGATGTCGGCTGCTCATACGCGCCAGCAGCTGGAGCGCGCGGTGGCGGCGTTCACAGAAGTAGGGAAAGAACTAGGAGTGATTTAAGTGAGGGCGCTAGCCAAGACAGAGCCGCGCGAGGGTATCTGGCGGGTCGAGGTCGACCGGCCGGTGCCGGGCCCTAACGACCTGCTCATCCGCATCAGGAAGACAAGCGTGTGCGGCACCGACGTGCACATCTATAACTGGGACGAGTGGTCGCGGCGCACCGTGCCTGTGCCTTTGGTGACCGGCCACGAGTGGGTGGGCGTGGTGGCCGACATGGGCAGCGAGGTGACCGGCTACAAGGTGGGTGACCGCGTGAGCGGGGAGGGGCATATCACCTGCGGCCAGTGCCGCAACTGTCGGGCCGGCCGGCGTCACCTGTGCCGCAACACCGTGGGTGTGGGTGTGCAGCGCCAGGGTGCGTTCGCCGACTACTTCGTGCTGCCGGCGTTCAACGCCTTCAAGCTGCCCGACGCCATCCCTGACGACGTGGCGTCTATCCTCGACCCCCTCGGCAACGCCGTGCATACGGCCCTCACGTACGACCTGGTAGGGGAGGACGTGCTCATCACGGGCGCCGGCCCCATAGGCCTGATGGCCTCGGCGGTGGCGCGCTTCGTGGGTGCCAGGCACATCGTCATCACGGACGTGAACCCCGACAGGTTGAAGATGGCCGCCGCCATGGGCGCCACCCGCGCTGTCAACGTGGCCGACCCCGGCGTCGACCTCTGGGATGTGATGACGGAGCTCGGCATGACGGAAGGCTTCGACGTGGCGCTGGAGATGTCGGGCGCGCCGGGGGCGTTCGGGCAGATATTAGACACCATCATCCATGGCGGCAAGGTGGCGCTCCTCGGCATACCCAGCCGTGACATCGCCATAGACTGGAACCATGTCATCTTCAAGGGCCTCAACATCCAGGGCATCTACGGCCGGCAGATGTTCGAGACCTGGTACAAGATGAGCAACATGCTGCAGGCAGGGCTCGACGTCACGCCGGTCATAACGCACCGGTTCGGCATGGAGGAGTACCAGCAGGCGTTCGACGTCATGCGCAGCGGCAAGTCTGGCAAGGTCATCCTGGACTGGCAGTAAGAGCCTGGCCGGTGAGGCAGCGCGGGCCGCGACCGTACTACGGTGCGGCCCGGCTCTCCTGCCGACCGTGCCCTTACATCGAGAGGTACGCGGCCTTCACCTCCGGGTCGTTCAGCAGCTCGGCGCCGCGGCCCTGCTTGCGGATCTCGCCGTTCTCCAGCACGTAGGCGCGGTCGGCTATGCGCAGCGAGCTCAGCACGTTCTGCTCTACCAGCAGGATGCTCACGCCCTCGGCCTTCACCTGTTCCAGCGCCTTGAACACCGTGGCCGAAAGCGCGGGGGAGAGGCCGATGCTGGGCTCGTCCACCAGCAGCACCTTGGGCGAGCTCATGAGCGCGCGTCCGATGGCCAGCATCTGCCCCTCACCGCCGGAGAGCGTGCCGGCCAGCTGGTTCTTGCGCTCGGCCAGCCGGGGGAACAGCTCGAACACGAGCTCCAGGTTGCGCCTGGCGTTGACCCGGGCGTGCGGCAGGTACTCGGCGCCGCTGCCCAGGTTCTCCTGCACCGTCATGAGGGAGAACAGCTGCCGGCCCTCAGGCACGTGACCCACCCCCGTGTTGACTATGCGGGCGGGCGAGAGGCCGCCCAGCGGCGCGCCGAGCGCCGACACGGTGCCGTTCCGGGTGGGCAGCAGGCCGCTGATGGCGCGCAGCAGCGTGGTCTTGCCGGCGCCGTTGGCGCCGATGATCGAGACGAGCTCACCCTTATTTACGTACAGGTCCACGTCCCACAGCACGTTGATCTTGCCGTAGCCGGCCTGCAGAGAGTTCACCTCAAGCATGCGTTCAGCCATCATTGCGCCTCCTCGAAGCCCAGGTACGCCTCGATGACCTTGGGGTTGCTCGTGACCTCGGCGTAGCTGCCGCGCGCCAGCGCGCGGCCGTAGTCCATGACCAGCACGCGGTCGGCCAGGTCGCGCACCACGGGCATGACGTGCTCTATGAAGATGACGGTCACGCCGTCGTCGCGCACGCTCTTGACCAGGTCGATGGCGGCACGCGCCTCGGCGGGCCTGAGGCCGGCCATCACCTCGTCGAGCAGCAGCAGTTTGGGCGCGGTTGCCAGCGCGCGGGCCATCTCCAGCCGCTTCTCCTGCAGCAGGTTGAGGTCCTCCGCCGGGGTCTGGCGCAAGTGCTCGAGACCGGTGCGCTCGATGGCTGCGTCTGCGCGCCGCCGGGCCTCGTCGGCGGGCACGACGTGGCTCCCGAACAGGGCACCCACCATCACGTTGTCCTCTACCGTCATCTCCGGGAAGGGCTGCACCACCTGGAACGCGCGGCCTAGTCCGAGGTGGCAGCGTTGGTAGGAGGGCAGCCTGGTGATGTCGGTGCCCTCCAGCTTGATGGTGCCGCCGCTGGGCTCGAACAGGCCGGAGAGCAGGTTGAGGGTGGTGGTCTTGCCGGCGCCGTTGGGGCCGATGATGGCGAAGATCTCGCCCTCGTACACCTCGAACGACAGCTCGCTGACGGCCGCCAGGCCGCCGAACCTGCGGCTGAGCCCCTCGACGGTCAGCAGGGTCTTGGCCGTCGGCCTGACGGTTGTCTTGGGCATGGTCTCAGGCATCCCTGCCTCCGCTCGTGCCACTGCCCTTGGCGCCGGCTGAGTCTACTGCCTGCTCCTTGGTGCCAGGGGCCCTGCGGGTCGTCACGCGCCTGAACAGACCCACCAGGCCGCGAGGCATGAACAGGATGGAGACCACGAGCACGACCCCGTACGCCACGAGGTAGCCGTCGGAGAGCGAGCGCTTGAGCGTCTCTTCCAGGCCCGACAGCACCCCGGCCGCCAGCAGCGGCCCGACCGTGGTGTAGAGCCCGCCGAAGATCGGCGTCACCAGCGCCAGCACCGTGGTGTGCACGTTGAAGGTCACGTCGGGGTTCACGCTGCCGAAGCGGTGCGCCTCGACCGCCCCGAGCATGCCTACCAGGAAGCTGGAGAGCACGAAGGCGATGAGCTTGTTGCGGGCGGGGTTGACGCCCATGACGCCGGCCACGAACTCGTTGGTGCGGATTGCGGTGAAGGCGTGCCGCAGCCTGGAGCGCTGGATGAACAGCGACACGATGATCGTCAGCGCCAGCACGCCCACGTAGACCATGAAGTAACCCTGGTTGCGCAGGAAGGCCACTTCCCAGCGCTCCATCTCGCCGGCCACGAACACCGGCCGGAACATGGGCGGCAGGTTGGTGCCCACGGTGCCGCCGGTTATGGAGAAGGGCATGTTCTGCACTACGGTCTTGAGCACCTCGGTGAACGCCAGCGAGGCGATGGCGAAGTAGATGCCGTAGAGCCGCAGCGTGGCCGAGCCTAGAACGAGCGCCAGCGCGGCGGCTACGACGCCTGCCACCGGCATGCTCATCCAGATGGGTGCGCCGGTGAGCTTGAGCAGCACGGCCGCCGAGTACGCGCCGATGCCGTAGAAGGCGGCGTGGGCCAGGGACAGCTGACCGGTGCGCGCCACGATGTCCCAGGACAGCGCCAGCACGCCCAGGCCGACGGCGCGGATGCCCAGCGACAGGTAGCTCACCGAGGCCTGGCCGAACAGCCCGCGTAGGATGGCGGGCACGGCCACGAGCAGGCCGATGAACAGCGCCAGGAACAGCAGGTCGCGCCACAGCGGGCCGCTGCGCCGGCGTGCGGCGGGGGCGGCCCCGCCCGCGGTTGGTGTTCGGCCGCTCACAGTTTCCTCCAGGACCGGTACACGAGGGTGCCGAAGATGATGGTGAAGAACACGGCCGTCCGCAGCGAGTCGCCGTTGGGCACCATGGTGGCCACCACCGACTCGGCCACCGCCACGAGCAGAGAGGCCGTGACTATGCCGCGGATGTTACCGAGCCCCGCCAGCACCACGATGGCGAAAGCCTTCAAGGTGAACCCAAGCCCGACCATCGGGGTGGGCGACTGGATGACGGCGATCATGACGCCGCCGATGCCCGCCAGCAGCGCCGAGAGGGCGAAGGCCACTAGGAACACGCGGTTGACTTCCAGGCCGATGAGCCCGGCGCCTATGCGGTTCTGCGCCACCGCGCGCATGGCCCGACCGATGGGGGTGCGTGCGAGCACGTAGTAGAGCCCCGCGACGAGGATGACCGAGATGACGAAGCTGCCCAGTGGCACCAGGCCGACGCTTATGTTGCCCAGCTGGATGCCTATGGAGCGGTACGGCACGTTGCCGATGGAGCGCGGGTCGCCGCCCCAGATGGAGAGCGCCAGGTTCTGCAGGATGATGCCGATGCCGAACGTGAGCAGCATCTGGTTCAGCTCGGGCGCCTTCAGCACGAAGCGGATGGTGGTCTGGTACAGCAGCGCCCCGACAAGGAAGAGGGCCGGGGCCACGAACAAGATAGAGAGCAGTGGGTCGAAGCCGAAGCTGACGAAGAGCTGGTAGGCGAAGAACGCCCCCACCATGAAGAACTCGCCGTGAGCGAAGTTGACTATGCCGATGACGCCTATGGCCAGCGCCAGACCCACCGAGACCAGAGCGTACAGGCCTGCGGCCAGGACGCCCGATACCAGCGCTTGTGGAAGGAGAGTCAGGTCCATGGGTTGTGTGTGGGTCTGGTGGGAGCCTCATGTGAGGGGCTCCCACCAGACCAGGTCCTTTCAGCTAAGGAGCACGAACCTCAGCGGCAGCTCACGAGCGGAGCGGTGGCGCGGTCCGCCGGCCAGACGATCTCGCGCACGCCGTTCTGGTACTGGAACACCAGCCACAGGTCAGAGCCGAAGCCCTGGTGCTTGGCGATGGTCGACGGGCTGAAGCCCCAGTCGCCCATGGGCGAGCGGAAGGTGCCGTTCTGGAGCTGCTCGATGACCGCCGCCTGGTCGGTGGTGCCGGCGGCGTTGATGGCGTCGGCGTAGCTCCACAGCTGGGCGTAGGCCAGGGCGGCCATGTAGTTGTCGGGCTTGGTGCCGTGCATGGCCTCGTAGGCGGCGGCGAAGGCCACGGCCTCGGGGTTGGGCAGGTTGGGCAGGTAGCCGATGAGGCCCGTTACGCACTGCGCTTCAGGGGCGGAGCCGAACTCGGAGGGCCACCCCGGAGGGGCACCGAAGATGTGCTGCGGGGTGACGCCGAGCTCGCGCACCTGGCTCGTGAGGGGCTGGGCGTCGGAGTCGTAGCCGATCCAGTACAGCATGTCGGCGCCGGTGCCGCCCACCTTGCTCACGGAGGCGCGGAAGTCACCCGTGCCGCCCGTGAGGGTCGACTGGAACGCCTCGCGGAGGACGACGTCGATGCCGAGCGCTTCCAGGCCGACCTGCAGGCCGGCGGCGCCGGGCGAGCCGAAGGCGCCGTTCTCGTGCAGGATAGCCACGCTGTCGATGCCGAGGCTGCTGATGAAGCCGAAGGTGGCCTCTACGTTCTGGTAGTCCCAGGGGTGGATGTGGAAGAACCAGTCTTCTTCGCCCAAGAGCTCCTCGATGCCGTCGAAGTCGTCGTTGCCGATGCCGGAGCTGGCGCCGCCGATCCAGCTGACGATGGGCTGGAAGGTGCGGAACGACTCGACGAGGGCGAGGGTGGCGCCCGAGGCGAAGCCGCCGCCGATGAACTCGACGCCGTCTTCCGTCATGAGCTTCTCGAACACGGCCACCGCGGTGGCGGCGTCGGCCCGGTCGTCTTCGATGATGATGCGAAGCGGCTGGCCGAGAACGCCGCCGGCGGCGTTGATCTCAGCCAGCGCCAGCTCGAAGCCGGCCTTGGAGGCTATGCCGGTGCCGGCGGAGCCGCCCGTGAGCGGCGTCATGATGCCGATGGTGACCTGCGCCGAAGCCAGGCCGAGCACGGCGGCGAACAGTACTGCGACTAACCTTCTCATTACTTCCTCCTCTTGCTATGTGCGCGTGAGTAGCGCTTGGTGATCGTTCTGGGTTCCGGCGGTACCGAGGTCTACCGACCCTGCGCACGCCGGTCGTGCAGGTGGCGTCACATGGCGGCGCCCCCACGTAACGCGCCGTCGTTGGCGCTCAGGAAGGGGTTCAGCAAGGCGGCCACGGCCGCAGCGTTCTCGATGGGGGCCGCATGGCCCGCGCCGGGTATCAGGTGCATGGCGGTCACGTCCCGGCCGAACGCCTCGAGCACCTGCCGGTGGCTCCTGACGGGCGTCAGCACGTCGTCCTCGCCCAGCGCCACCAGGAGGGGCAGATGGGCGGCGGCGAGCACGCCCCGGAGGTCCGGCTCGAGGGTGGCCGATGCCAACAGGCCCTCGAGCAGCGACCTCACGGCGTCCTGCGGCTGGCCGGCGGCCAACGCCCGTGCGTCGGCCAGAGCCTGAGAGTTGGCTTCCAGGAAGTCGGGTCCCCACACCCAGGGTGTGGCAGTGTCGAACCTGGCGGCGGCGCCACCGAACTCCAGCGCACCCAGCCAGGCGCGCACGGCGGCGCGCATGCGCGCGTCTGCCGTGACGAAGGTGTCCAGCAGGGTCAGCGAGAGGAGGCTGGTGCCGTGCCCTTCCAGCAGGCCTAGGGCGTCGTCCGGCAGGCCGGCGGCGCGGGCCAGCCCAGCACTGGTCATCCAGGCCAGCAGCAGTTGAGCGACGTAGCCGCCGTTGCTGAGAGCCACGACGTGGAGCGGTGTGAGGCCGCGCCGGGCCAGGTCGTCCAGCAGGAGCAGCAGGTCGTGGGCGTGCCGCTCGCGAAGGTACGGCCCCGCAGGTGCGTCCGACTGACCCTGGCCCCGCATGTCGTAGCGCACCACGTCGCGGCCCGGCAACAGCCGCGCCAGCTGGTTCCAGGCCTCGGTGGTCATGGTGATGCCGTTAACGAGCAGCACCGGCGCGCCCTCATGGCCGCCGGCCGTGTCGAGCCGGCCGAGCTCGACGTGCAGTGCGGCACCATCGTCCACGCGCAGGCGCCAGCCGGTCCTGCTCATGCGTCTGACCCCTCGGCCATGGGCGACCCGCCGGCAGCCCACCCCTTGGCGAGCTCGGTCTTGAGGATCTTGCCGGCGGCGCTCTTGGGTAGTTCGCTCACCAGCCGGATGACCTTGGGCACCTTGTAGTTGGCCAGCCGCTGCTTCAGGAACTCTCTGATGTGTTCAGGGTCGGCACCGGCGTCCGGCTGCAGCCTTATGACGGCCAGGCCCACCTCGCCCCAGCGCGCGTCGGGCACGCCCAGCACGGCGCACTCGGCCACCGCCGGGTGGTCGTAGATGGCGGCCTCGACCTCGTTGGGGAACACGTTCTCCCCGCCGGAGACGAACATCTCCTTGCGCCGGCCGACGATGCTGAAGAAACCCTGCTCGTCCTGCACTGCCAGGTCGCCGGTCCAGAGCCAGCCGTCTTTGAGCACCTGAGAGGTCTCGTCCGGGCGCTCGAAGTAGCCCGTGAACACGTGGGGCCCGGCCAACGTCAGCTCCCCCACCTCGCCCGGTCGGCACTCCTCGCCGTGCGGCCCGCGGACGGCCGCACGGGCGTGCAGCATGGGCTTGCCCACGGACTGCGGCCTGGCTTCTGCCTGGTCCAGGGTGATCGTGAAGCAGTTGACGCCTGCCTCCGAGAGGCCGTAGCCCTGCTTGAAGCGCACCCCCCGCCCCGCGTAGGCGGCGCGCACGGGCTCGGGGCAGGCGGCCCCGCCGGAGATGGCCCAGCGCACGGTGCCGAAGCCGGCAGCCGCGAAGTCCGGGTGCTCGGCCAGCATGTGGAACATCGTGGGCACGAGGAAGAGGATGGTGGCCCCGTGCTCCTCTACCAGCTTCAGGAAGGCGCCGGGCTCGAAGGCCGGTTGCATGACGATGCGGCCGCCGAGGTGCAGCAGCGGTACGGCGAACGCGTTTATGGCGGCGTGGAACGCCGGCGTGGCCTGGATGACGCAGTCGTCCTGGGTCAGGCCCCAGGAGAGGACCGTGTTGACGGCGTTGTAGAACCCCTGCCGGTAGGGCAGCAGCGCTCCCTTGGGTAGCCCCGTGGTGCCGCCCGTGAGGAGGATCATCTGCGGGTCCTCCGCCGTCAGCCGTGGGTCGGGCAGCTCCTTACCGCTGACGCCGGCCAGGTTGGCCTCGTACTCGTGTAGCCGCATGGTGCTGGCAGCGGGGGCGGAGCCTTGAGCCACCGCCGCCGCTCCGGCCGTGTTGGCGTCGTCGTGCAGGAGTACGCTCGGCCGCAGGTAGGCGCCCAGCGCCAGCTGCTCGGGCGGCGCCAGGCGCGTGTTGAGCGGCGTGTAGATGAACCCCAGCTTGGCGGTGGCCAGTATCAGGTCTATGTGGGCTATGTGGTTGCTGGCGAGGATCGACACGCGGTCACCCTTGCCCACCCCATAGCCCGCCAGCAGGTTAGCCAGGCGCGTGGCGCGCTCGTCTAGGTCGCCGTATGAGTACCAGCGCCCCGCGAAGTGTACGGCTGGAGCGTCGGGGGTGAGCTCGGCGCGGCGGCGGGCGATGTCGAGGATCACGGCTCGCGCTCCTCGGGTCCTGGGCCGGTGGCAGGCTGCCACCGCAGTGCCAGGGCGTTCCAGACGTAGCCCACCCCTGCAGCCACCAGCACGGCCAGGTCGCCAGGCTTCAGCCTGCCTTGCTGCTCCGCCAGCTCTAAGGAGAGCAGCTGGTCCACCTGCCCGAGATGACCGTAGTCACTGAGGTAGATGGACTGCTCCTGGCAGAGCCCAAGCTGCTCGAGGATGTAGTGGTGGGCGCTCCTCTTCATGTGCAGCATGGCTAGGTAATCGACCTGCTCGATGGCGGCGCCCGAGCGCGCCACCGCCTGCCGCACGACCTCGGTGAAGGTCTTGAGGCTCTTGTCCTCGAGCCGTGCCTTCATGCCGGCCGGGTCCGTCACCTGCAGGCGGTAGTCGGTGACGTTGTGGGCGGTGAGCGGCGCCTTCGTTCCGCCGACCGGCACCAGCACGTCGAGGGAGAAGCTGCCGTCGGTGACGATGCTCGAGCCCAGGATGCGGTGGCCGCGGCCGCGCTGCACTACGGCCGCCCCACCGCCGGCGCCGAGGTTGTACATGAACCGCACCGTCTCGTCCGTCAGGTCTATCAGGTCTGAGTTGCGGTAGCCGCCGGCCACCAGCACGGTGTTCACGCTGTCGTCGGCCACGAGCAGGTCGTGGGCCTGCTTGATGGCCAGCACCGCCGTGCCGCACTTCTGGCCCACGTCGTAGGCGTAGGCGTTCCTGGCACCGAGGTCGTAGGCCAGCTTGATGCCGGCCGTCCACACGGGGTACTCCTTGTGCTCCTCGGTGATGGAGATGACCACGTCGATGTCCGTGGGCGCTACGCCGGCGCGCGTGAGGGCGCGCTGAGCCGCCCATACGCCCATGGCTGTGGGATGGTCGTCTGGGCCAGGCAGCACGCGCTGGCTGATGCCCATCTTCTCCCGGATTACCCACTCGGGCACGCCGCTCGCCGCCGACAGTTCCGCTGCCGAGAGGCGGCCCGCCGGCACGTACGTGCCGATGCCGGTGACGCCCACGTAAGGCCGGGTCATCGCGCCCCTCCGGCGCCGTGTGCGGGGGCCAGGCCGTACAGCAGCAGCTCCTGGGTAGCGGTCAGCACGTGTTCCGGCGGTGTGCGCTTCTCCCAGATGGCGTACCTGAGGCCGAGGAAGTGGGCCACGCCCATCAGCGCCCAGGCCTGGGCGCTCGGGTCTCCCTCTCGTATCTCGTCCCTCGACTGCGCCGCGGCGAGGCGCTCCGTGTAGGCGTTCGCAAGGGTCTGGTAGTACTCGCGGTAGATGCTCTCGTCGACGAACTGCGACTCCATGACCACGCGGTAGAGGTTCTGGTTGGCCAGGGCGAAGTGCACGAACGCCTCGAGCCCGGCCCTCTCCACGTCGACACGGTGGGTGAGCCCCTTGGTGGCCTCCGACAGTGCGTGGCGCAGGCGCCTGCCCATGTCCTTAACGAGCTGGCGCAGCACGTCGTCTTTGCTGGGGAAGTAGAGGTAGAAGGTGCCCTGAGCCACCCCGGCGTGCACCACGATGGCGCCTACGGACGTGCGGGCGAAACCGTTCTCGCCGAACTCGGCTTCTGCCGCGTCCAAGATGCGCTTACGAGTCGCTTCGCCACGAGCCGTGGTGGGGCGTGGTAGTTGCGTCAACCGGTTCTCTCCCGCACTCGCTGTCTTATGTACGGGCGCGACCGTCCGCACACATGACAGGTGATTCAGTAGTCAGTTTCACGCAGGTTACGCGCGCTTCGTGGCGGTGTCAACGGCCGGAGCTCCCCTAGGAGTACACAGCCTTCCTTAGATGGCAGTCCAGGGCGCGCCGCGCAGTACCAAACTCATGTTCGGTCGGCCTATGCTCGCCTTGCTACGCCGTCTTTCGCATCACGCTGCTATCTGCTCAACATGGCGCTTTTTCCGAGAAGGGAGAGCGAATGCTCGATATCTTGTTCCCCCTCACTGGCGGAGATGTCGACGAGCAAGCCCTGCCGCATGTACTGGCTATGGCGCACCTGGTGCGTGCAGAGGTGCACCTGGTGCGGGTCCTGGAGATCCGTCGCTACAACGACAGGCCGGCCGATCCTGTGGAGTGGCACGTCAAGAAGTCGGACGCCGAAGCCAAGATGGCGCGACTCGCCGCGATGTTGCGGGCCGGCGGGGTCGTCGTCACAGAGGTCCTGCTGGAAGGTGACCCAGCAGGGCTCCTGATCGACTACGTACGCCAGAGCGGCGTGGACCTCGTGCTGCTGCTCGCCGGTCAGCAGCGGGGCGGCAGCGGGAGTGTGGGTGGGGAGCTGTTGTGGTCTTCCTACCTCACCACCTTGCTGCTGAGGCCCTGGTCCGGAGCAGCACCCGCCGGCGAGGACGGCTTTCGCTACGGGCGGGTGCTGGTACCCCTGGACGGCTCCAAACGAGCGGAGTGCGTGTTGCCGTGGGTGCGCCTGCTGGCCCAGCACCACGGGGCTGAGGTGATCTTGGCGCACGTCGTGGTGGAGCCCGAGTTACCGCGACTTATGCCTGCCAGCGACGAGGACCTGGCCCTGGCCCGGCGGCTGGCCGAGCGCAACCGGGAGGAGGCCACGCACTACCTGGAGGGCGTGCGAGCGCGGCTAGGCGTGCGCGTCGAGGTCAGGCTGCTCACCGGCCGCAAGGTGGCGACCGCACTGCACGATCTCGTCTCAGACGAGGGTGTTGACCTGGTGGTGCTGAGCGCCCACGGCTACGGCGGCGAAGCGCGGTGGCCGCACGGCGGCGTAGCCACCAGCTTCATCGACCACGGGCGCACCCCGCTGCTGCTCGTTCAGGATCTGGCCAAGCACACGTTCGTCGCCGAGAGCCTCAGCTATAGCGAGGGGGCGGTGCGATGAACGGTGTGGCGACGGAGCGCGAGGAGCCACATACCACCGCCGGCGCGCCGCTCGGGCCGGACGACGCGGAGCCTCCCAGGAGCGGCCAACCCGGCGAGCGGAGCAAGAACGTGTTGCAGCAGCTACGGTCGGACGAGCGGCTGCTGGGTCATGCGCACACGGCCCTCAGCGCACGCGCCAAACTGGAGACGAGCCACAGCTACGCCAGCGAGTGGTTCCTCGACAACTACTACCTCATCCGCGGCACCGTGCAGCAGGCGGTGCAGGACTTGCCTGCCCACTTCTACCGCCGCCTACCCCGCGACGCGGGAG
>JBIQNJ010000004.1:80060-85536 GCA_044462445.1 Truepera radiovictrix
GCGGTGCAGGACTTGCCTGCCCACTTCTACCGCCGCCTACCCCGCGACGCGGGAGCAGGGACCGAGGGGCCGCCACGCGTACACGCGTTGGCTCGGGCGTTGGTCGACCGGAGCGAGGCCCGGCTGGACCTGCGCGAGGTAGAGGCCCGTGTGAGGGAGTACCAGAAGAGCAGGCCGCTCACCATGGGGGAGCTCTGGGCCCTGCCGGCTATGCTGCGCGTGGCGACCCTGGAGCGGCTGGCCGACAGCATGAGCAGGATAGTCTGGCGGCCGCATGTAGAAGAGAGCGTTCCGCCTTCGACCGGTGCCCCGACCACTTTAGGCACGCATACCGAGGGCAGCCCGCAGCATCCACCTGGCGTGCGGCCGGTGTCGAGAGAGCCGGCGGTAGCCGCCACAGACGACGAGCAGGTGGCGAACTGCGTCGTCAGCCTGCGCGCCATACGGCACGAGGACTGGGAGGAGTTCTTCGAGCGCCTGAGCGTGGTCGAGCAGGCGCTGCGAGCCGAGAGGTGCGGGGTGTACGCCCGCATGGACTTCGCCACCCGTGACAGCTATCGCAAGGTGGTGGAGCACCTGGCCGCCGCCGCGCGCCGCCCGGAGCTAGAGGTGGCGCAGGCGGCGGTAGCCCTGGCAGACGAGCACCAGGCCAAGCTCGAGCGAGCGGCAGCCGCCCCGGGGCAGCACGCGGGTGACCGCCCTGCGCCCACTACTGCCACTCGCCGGGCGCATGTGGGCTTCTACCTGGTGGCGGACGGGCTTGGCCGGCTGGGTACGAGCCTGGGCTACGCTCCAAGTGTCAAAGAGCGCCTGAAGGCGGCTGCGCTGCGGAGGCCCGGCGTCCTGTACCTCGGCTCGATCCTGCTGCTAACCGCGCTGCTGCTAGCCGTTGCGCTACGGCACCTCGTCAGCGCGGGCGGCGCGCCGTGGCAGCAGGTGCTCACGCTGCTGGTGGCGGCAGTGCCGGCGCTGAGCGTGGCCGTGGGAACGACGAACCTCATGGTCAACCGAGCGCTGCCGCCGAGGCGCCTGCCGAAGCTCGACTTCAGCGCCGGGCTTCCCGACGAGTGCCGAACGGCGGTCGTGGTGCCGGCGCTGCTTACCAGCACCCACGGCATCGACGAGCTGCTGCGCCAGCTGGAGCAGCACTACCTCGGCAACGTGGACGACGGGCTCGTCTTCGCGTTGCTGACCGATAACACAGACGCGGACGACGAACGCACGGCGCGAGATGACGCGCTGGTGCGGCATGCGCGCATGGGTGTGAAGGAGCTCAACCGCCGCCACGGTCGAGGTGGCGCAAGGTTCTGCCTGCTCCACCGCAAGCGCCTCTGGAACGAGCGCGAAGGCGCCTGGATGGGCTGGGAGCGCAAGCGCGGCAAGCTGGAGGAGCTGAACCGCCTGCTAAGGGGCGCAGACGATACGAGCTACGTCGTCCAGGAGGGCGCGGTCGCCCGTATGAAGGGGGTGAGCTACGTGCTGACCCTGGACGCTGACACGCGCCTGCCGCCGGGCGCCGCCCGCCGGCTGATAGGCGCCCTGGCGCACCCGCTGAACCGGGCGGAGTTCGACGAGCGCGGCCGCGTGGTCGCGGGCTACTCCCTTCTGCAACCCAGGATAGACGTGCTGCCCGAGAGCTCGAACGCCACGGCGTACAGCCGCCTGTTCGCCGGCGAGAACGGTCTGGACCTGTACACGTTGGCCGTGTCCGACGTGTATCAGGACCTGTTCGGAGCGGGCATCTACGTGGGCAAGGGCCTCTATCACGTCGACGATTTTCAGCGTGCCCTCCGCGGCAAGGTGCCTGAGAACCGGGTCCTCAGCCACGACCTGCTGGAGGGGGTGTACGCGGGCGTCGGTCTGGTGACCGACGTCGTGCTGTACGAGGAGTACCCGCCCACTTACCTGGCCCACGTTCAGCGCCTGCAGCGCTGGGTGAGGGGAGACTGGCAGCTGCTGCCGTGGCTGCTCGGCTGGGTGTTCGGCGGCGGGCCTGCCTCGGCGAGGGACATGAGGGCCGTAGACGCCTGGAAGCTGTTCGACAACCTCAGACGCAGCCTCGTCACGCCTGCGGTGGTGGTGCTGCTGGTGCTCGGCTGGACCGTGTTAGACGGTAACCCTGCGGTGTGGAGCCTGTTCGCGCTGGCCACGCTGCTGGTGCCGCTGCTCGGCAGTGCGCTCTCCACGCTGCTGAGCGTCGCCGTAGAGCCACTGCCCAGCACAGCCGGTCGGCGTAGCAGGCTGCGGCTTGAGCCCCTGACGGGCGCCGCCATGCGCTTCCTGGTCACGGTAGCGTTCCTGCCCTACGAGGCGCTGATGGTAGTCGCCAGTGCCTGCACGGCTCTCTACCGGCTCGTCTTCTCGCATCAGCGGCTGCTCGAGTGGCGTACCGCCGCCCAGAGCTCTCGGGCGCTGGCCGACCTAGGCCCTGCCGCCACCGCCCTGCGCTTCGTGCCAGCGCTGGCCCTGACCGCCGTTGCGGCTCTCCTGACCGGGCTGTTGCGCCCGCCCGCTCTGTGGGTAGCGGCTCCGGTGCTCGCCCTGTGGGCCTTCGCGCCGCTGGCGGCGCACGTCCTGGCCAGAGGGCTGCGGCCGGGGCCGCGTGAGCTTGAGCCGGACGAGAGGCTGAAGCTGCACGCGCTGGCGCGCCGAACGTGGCTCTACTTCGAGCAGTTCGTGAGCCCGGACGATAACTGGTTGCCGCCGGACAACGTCCAGACAGGTTCCAGTCAGGTTACGGCCCACCGCACCTCGCCTACCAACATCGGGCTGCTGCTGTTGTCTACCCTGTCTGCCTACGACCTCGGCTACATAGGCCTAGTGGACCTGTCGCTCAGGCTCAAGCAGTCGCTTGACGTCATAGGCCGGCTGGAGCACTACCGAGGTCACCTGCTCAACTGGTACGACACGCGCACCCTCAGGCCTTTGGCGCCTAGATACGTATCGAGCGTTGACAGCGGCAACCTGCTGGCCAGCCTCATCGCCCTGAGCCAGGGCTGCCGTGAGATCCTCGACGGGCCCGTCGAACCCCGCCGCCGCTGGGGTGGACTCATCGACACGATCGACGTTCTGAGCGAGGTGGTCGAGGGTCCGTCCGAGAGCCGCACCGAGCTGACGGAGCACCTGGCGGGCCTGCGGCTGAGGGTGGAGGAGGCAGCGCCGTCGGCTGAGGAGTGGCCCGGCCTGCTCGCTTATCTTGAGGGAGACGGCGTCGGCGACCTACGGCGCCTGCTCGTGCAGACCATCGAGGCGGGCGACCTCGCGCCTGCCGAGCTGGAGGCGGCCAGGATCTGGTCAGAGAGGGTGGCATACAACGTCCGCGTCACCCAGCGCGAGTTCGACTTCTTGCTGCCCTGGAACCAAGCGCTGGCGGAAGCGACCCAGTGGGAGGAGGCTCTGCCGGCGCTCGCCGCAGAGAAGCTGGACGCGCTGAGGGCCACGCTCATGGGGCGGTTCACTCTGCGAGAAGCCGGTGCGCACTGGCGCGAGGCGCGGTCCACGTTAGCCGAGCTCACGGCCAGCCTTCGAGCTACCGGGAGCAGCGCGGAGAGGCGCGGCGGGGTGGCCGGCAGCGCAGCGATCATGCATGTGACCGGGTGGGCAGACGAGCTGTCGAAGCAGTTGGAGTCCTGCGCCGCGGCGGCCGACGGCCTGGTCGCCTCCTTCGAGAGCGTGGCCGAGTCGGCGGCGGCCGAGGTCGAAGCAGCCGACATGTCGTTCCTCTACGACGACGACCGCGACCTCCTGCGCATCGGCTACAACGTCGATGCCGAGCATCTCGACGACAACTACTACGACCTGCTCGCCTCCGAGGCCCGTCTGGCGAGCCTGGTAGGCATCGCCACCGGCAAGCTCCCCGTGCGTCACTGGCTGCACCTGGGCCGGCCCCTGGCGCGGGTCGGCGGGCGCACGGCCCTGCTGTCGTGGAGCGGCACGATGTTCGAGTACCTCATGCCGAACCTGCTGACGAGGCAGTACGCCGGAACTCTGCTTGAGCAGTCGTGCGCTGCCGCGGTCCAGGAGCAGGTGGAGTACGCCAGCCGGCGCGCTGTGCCCTGGGGTATCAGCGAGTCGGGTTACGGCCGTATGGACGGGGCCGGCACGTTTCAGTACCGCGCGTTCGGTGTGCCCAGCCTGGGCCTGGACCGTGGCCAGCAGGACGACCTGATAATCGCCCCGTACGCCTCCATGCTCGCCCTTGCCACCGACCCCGACGCCGTGCTCCGCAACCTGCACACCCTCCGGCGCCTGGGGGCGGTCGGCGCCTACGGGCTGTACGAGGCCCTGGATTTCTCGCCCGCGCGTAGACCGCTCGGCAGGCAGTTCCGCCTGGTGAGCTCTTACATGGCGCACCACCAGGGCATGATCCTCGTGTCGCTGGCGAACGCGCTGCAAGACGGTTCGGTGGTCGAGCGCTTCCACGCCGACCCGCGCATCGCTACGGCAGCCCTGCTCCTGCAGGAGAAGGTGCCGTCGCAGGCGAGCCTTGACGTGCCCGCACCGCTCGAACAGCCGCGACCCGACCCCGTGGACCTGGCGGAGTTCGACCGCCCCTGGCGCGTGGCCGTCGAAAGCCCCACCGTTCAGGCGCACCTGCTGTCGAACGGACATTACTCCGTGCTGATCACGGCTGCGGGCGCGGGTCATAGCTCGTACGACGGCAGTGCCGTCACCCGCCCGCTCAGCGACGGGACGCTCGAGGACGTCGGGTCGTTCATATACGTGCACGACCTGGACGACGCTTCGCTCTGGTCGCTCACCCGGCAGCCGTTAGGCGCCGCCGCCGAGGAGCAGGCGGAGTTCTCGCCCTACAAGGCCACGTTCGCCAGAACGGTGAACGGCGTGATGAGCGTGCTGGAAGTGGTGGTGTCCGAGGACGATGCGGAGCTTCGCCGCGTGACGTTCATCAACCAGGGCGAGAGGCCGAGACGTCTCAAGCTGACCAGCTACGCCGAGGTGGTGCTGGGCGATCCCGCGGAGTATAGGCGTCACCCGGCTTTCAGCAAGCTGTTCGTGGAGAGCAGCTGGGAGCAGGAAGGCGCTCTGGTGTTCAGGCGTCGGCCCCGTTCCGGCGCGGAGGCGGCGACGTACGCGCTGCACGCGCTCGTACAGTATGGCGGCTCCTCCGACGCTCTATGCGAGTTCGAGACCGACAGGTCGGCTTTCCTCGGTCGCGGTGGCGACGTCAGCCGACCATATGGGCCCACGGGCACCCTGCAAGGTGGCGTGGGAGCGACGCTCGACCCCGTCATGGCGTTGGCCACGAGCGTCACCCTGCCGGCCCATAGCCAGCGTGTGCTCACCTTCGTCACGGCGTTCGGCCACACGCGCCAGGCCGTGCTGGCAGCGCTGCGCCGCCTGCGGCGCACCGACGGCGTGGAGCGCGCGTTCGAGCTGGCCCGCAACCGCAGCCGCCAGGAGGTCGACGGCGCCGCCACGTCGGAGGACGTGCGCACGTTCCAGCGTCTCCTCTCGG
>JBIQNJ010000005.1:0-37500 GCA_044462445.1 Truepera radiovictrix
CAAACCCCCGGACCTCGAGAGCGAGAAGCGCGGCGTTCGACGCGAGCGCCTACACTGCACTCCGGCACCTCATCAGGGGAGAAACCCACGCCTCGTAGGCAGTCAGCGACGAACGCGACGCTTACGAAGACGCCACCAACCGACCCCGCTACCCCGCCCGCTCCTCGCCAGCCGGTCCTTGGCGGAGGTGATCCATCCAAGGCTCGTGGCGGCCACTGGCGCTCCGGACCGCGGCATGCGGTCGAGCCGGTTCTACCTCCTGTACCGGACGTCCGTGCCAGCCGTGATGGTCGAACTCGGCTTCGTGACGCACGCCGAGGAAGGGCCGCTGCTGGCGAGCGACGAGTACCAGACGTTGCTGGCGAAGGCCCTCGCGGACGGGATCCTCGAGTACCTGGCGCATGAGTCCGATGAGGTCGACGGCGACGGACCGCCCCAGGCTTCCGGGGCGGAGCCGTTCCCCTTCGTACTCACCTACGAGGAGCTGGGGCTTTGAGGCGGCTGCGTCGACGTTCGACGGTCGGGTGGGCCCCCGACCGGTCGCGTCGCCCGGAGACCCGTGCTAGCCTCCCGGGGACCTTACTTGCGGAGGTGCGGTTTGAAGAGGACCGACGCGCTGAAGGATGTCGACTTCCTGGAACATGCCCTGGAGGACCGCTTCGCCTATCTACACCTTGGCTCTGTGGATCACGCGGCGTTGTTCTCCGACCTTTGCGGTCGCCTGCCGGAGCCCGTGGACCCGGGCCGGCTCGGCCTCGAGCTGCAGCAGCTCATGGCCCGGTTCGGCGACGGGCATGCGGCGGTCAACGCGCCGCCGAGCCCGCGCGGCTTCCTGCCGTTCCTTACCGACTGGGCCGCCGAGGGTCTGGTGGCGTTCGAGCCCGATCGCTCTGCTCTCCTGGACCCCGACCGACCGTACCTGGCCGCGATCGACGGCTTGGCTGTCGCGGAGTGGCTGACGGCCGCTGCGGCCTACGTCCCGGTCGGCTCGCCGCAGTTCGTGAGGCGCAACTCCGTGCGGTGGCTGCGAGCCGTGCAGTTGCTGCGGTCCGACCTCGGCCTGCCGCTGACGGACGACCTCACGGTGACCCTCGCGTCCGGACCGGACGGAAGATCACCACAAACGCTCAGGTCGGCCGTGGCCGAGCGGTCGGGGCTCTTCGGAACCTGGCCGCGCACGGAGTCGAAGCTGCTGGGCGACGACATCGGGTACCTGCGGCTGGAAGCGATGACGACCGAAGCCGCCGAGGAGCTCCCAGTCTGGATGAGGCGTTTCGCCCGGACCACCGGACTGGTGATCGACGTTCGCGGTAACGGCGGCGGCACCCGCGACGCACTGCGGGCGCTCCTGCCGCTGCTCATGGAGCCCGGGGCCGAGCCCATGGTGGTGAACGTGGCCGCCTACCGAGCATGGGACGGGTTCCCGCCGGACCACCTCGCCAACCGCTACCTGTACCCGGTCGATTCCGGTCGTTGGTCGAGGTCGGAGAGCGAAGCGCTGGAGCGGTTCATGCCTGGGTTCACCCCGGAGTGGCCGCTGCCTGTCGACCAGTTCAGCGCGTGGCACGCGATGGTGGTGAAGCCCGCGGTCGACGACGCGGGCCTCCGGTACCTCGGCAGGCCGGTCGCTGTCCTGATGGACGCCGCCTGCTTTAGCGCCAGCGACGTGTTCCTCTCCGCGTTGAAGGGGCTTCCTAACCTCACGTTGATCGGCGAGGCGAGCGGTGGCGGAAGCGCAAGGGCCCAGGTGGTCGAGTTGCCGGCCTCGGGTCTCAAGGTCCGCTTCGCATCCATGGCGTCGTTCCAGGCTTCCGGCCTGCTCTTCGATGGGCGCGGCGTGCTGCCCGACGTGGCGGTGGTGCCCGAGCCGGGGTTCTTCGTCGGTGGCCGCGACGCCGTGCTCGAGCGGGGGTTGGAAGTGGTCGCGGAATAGGCCGAACGGAAAGGGCCGAACGCGATCGGCCCAACGGAATTGCGCGAGCGGGATTGCCCGAACGCGATCGGCCGGAACAGCCGCGGCGTAGGCCGAACCGGCCGTGACATTGGTCGCAGCCTAGGTGCTCCCGGCCAGGATCGTCGGCTTGCCGGTGCTAACCTGGCTTCCTACTGAGCGGAACGGGAGGAACAACCGTCATGGCCGAACTCCACGTGGTCCTGGCGACCACCCTCGACGGCTTCGTCGCCGGCGAGGACGGCAGCCTGGGCTGGATCAGCATGGGCGACGAGCGGGCCGACTACATGGCGGAGTTGACCTACCATGCCGACACGCTCTTGCTGGGCCGCAAGAGCTACCAGGGCTTCGTCACGTTCTGGCCCGATGCCCCTGACAACCCGAAGGCAACCGAGGCCGAGAAGACCATCGGCGCGAACTTCAACGCCATGAGGAAGGTCGTGTTCTCCACATCGTTGACGAGGGCCGACTGGCACGAGACGACCATCATGCGCGGCATCGAACCCGAGCAGATCCGCGCTCTCAAGGCGGAGTCGATGAGGGGCGTCCGCCTCGACGGGAGCATCAGCATCGTGCAGCAGCTGACGAGACTCGGCTTGATAGACGAGTACCGGCTCATGGTCCATCCCGTCGCGCTCGGGCGCGGCAGGCCGCTGTTCACCGAGCGCGTCGACCTGGACCTGGCCGGGGTGGAGCAGTGGCAGAACGGCGTCGTCGTGCATACCTACCGGTTGGCGTCCGGCGCCAGGTCTGGGCTCGAGGCGGCAGGTTAGTCCAGTTGTACCGGTTTACCCGCGCGCGGGGTGGTTCGCCGGTTTGAAGACCTGGTCCAAGAGTGCGAGCAGCTAGGCATGCCAGAAGGTTACGCGCGCGTCGTCGACGTCACCCACATGTTGCGCGCCATGTACTTCCTGCTAGAGGTGGATGACGCTCGGTCCGCAGGCACGGCGGCGCACGTCAAGGAGCTGCTGTTCGAGTCCTCGAAGCTATGACGGGGGCTGGCGGGAGCGTCTACAGCGGTAAGCGACCGGAACGCGGACCCCGTTGCCCTCCGCTCACAGTTCGCGATAGGCACGTTGGTCCGCCTCGCCGGCCCACTCTTCGAAGACCGGGAAGGCATCCTCATTCGCACCGTAAGCTGGCTGTTGCTTACGAAGAACCGCGTACCCGTCCATCAGCTCGAACCGGAGCAGGTCGCCTTCCCGGAGTTGCAGCCCCTGGCGCACGTTTCTCGGGATGGTGGTTCGCCATCTGCTAGTGAGCCGACTGGTGACCATGAGGACCTCCCAGCACATTCTGACGAACCTTACTACCTGCTAGGGGCTTGCTAAGCGATGGGTCGTGAGCATGCCCGGTCTAAGAGCCACCCGCCTACCCCTCAAACCAGCTTCCCCCGCAACCAAGAAGACACGAAGTCGATGATGTTCACGACGACCACGATGGCGATGATGGCGATGATCATCTGGTCGTACTTGCCCGACGCCATCTTGTCCTGGATGAAGAAGCCGATGCCGCCGGCGCCCACGAGGCCGAGGACGATGGAGACGCGGAAGTTGATCTCGAAGCGGTAGAGCGTCCAGCCGAGGAACAGCGGCGACACCTGCGGGAGTATGGCCCAGCGCACGACGTTGCTGCCCGCGGCCCCCACGGACTCGAGGGCCTCGATGGGCCCGCGGTCGACGTTCTCGATGGACTCGGAGTAGAGCTTGCCGAGGTCGGCGATCGAGTGGATGGCCATGGCCAGCACGCCTGCCAGCGGTCCGAGCCCGACTGCCGCGACGAAGATCAGGGCGAGGATCAGCGTGTCCACTCCCCGGTCCAGGTTGAAGAAGCCGCGCGTGATCACGAAGGCCGCGCGCATGAGCGGGTTGCCGGCCGTCAGGTTGCGGGCGGCGAGGAAACTCAGGGGGACCGCGAAGAGAGCCCCGAGGAACGTGCCGACGAGCGCTATCTCTAGCGTTATCAGCATCTGGCTGGCGACTTCCTGCAGCGGGAAGAGGCCGAACTGACCGTAGTTCGGGTCGGCGAGGAGCGGGGGCCAGGCGCGGTCGAGGAAGTTGAGGAGGAACGGCCAACCCTCGACGATCTTCGCCAGGCTGAACTTGGTCGATGCGAAGGCGGGGGCGAGGACGACGAGGGCGGAGGCGTACACCAAGCCGGTTACGAGGTCGTTACTGTTCTTCAGTTTCGGCCGGGCGGCCAGCATCATGCCGCTGCCGAGCAGCAGACCGCTGAGCAGGAAGACCACGCCGACGCCGTAACCGCCCTCCGCCGGCCTGAGCATGCGGTAGCCGGCGGCTGCGGCCTCTTCCGGCAGGCGCTCGGTGGCGAGCCCGGCCGTCGTCTCGATGGGCGGCAGCGGGCGCAGGCCGATCCGTTGGCGCTGCGCGTTGGTGACGTCTAGGTTGGCGTTGTACGCCTCGACGATGGTCTCCTGCTCAGCGGACGACGTCTTGGTAACGAGTCGGTAGTAGCCGACGGCGTTGGGGAACAGCCTGTGGCCCGTCGGCGAGAGCAGCAGGACGCCGATAAGTATGCCGGCTACCAGGCCGAGCCCCAGGAGCGGCCAGCGCAGGCGCCGCGAGCCCCAGCCGGCAGCCGCGATAGCGGCTCCCAGAACGATCGCCATGAGGACCTCCATGAGGCCGCCGAGAGGGAGCAGGTGAACGAGTACGGGCGCCTGGGCGCGCCAGACGAGGATGGCCGCCAGGCTCGCCGCGGCTGCCGCGATGCCGACGAGCCCGCCGGCGCGCGGGCTCCGCAGCGCCACCACTATGGCGGCGAGCCCGGCTATCAGTACTACGGCCAGTAGCGGTTGCAGCGGCGTCAGGCCAAGCAGCGTCGGCCGGATGGTGTCGCGGCTGACGAAGCCGACGGTGGTGGAGAACGGGAAAGCGATATACACGGCCACGAGGGCGGCGCCGGCCGTAACCACCAGGCGGCGCATCGACGCGCGCGCCAGCCCGGCCAGAACGGCGACCAGCGCGCCGGCCGCGAGGGCGCCCCACATCAGAGGGCCTCCAGCGAACCGGCGTAGATGCGCGTCTCGAGGTCGTCGTCCAGGCTGGAGACGGGACCGTCGAACACGAGCTTGCCCTTGTTGAACGCGAGCACGCGCTTGGCGTAGCGCTTGGCGAGGTCGAGCACGTGGATGTTGACGAGCACGGTCACGCCCTTCGTCTCGTTGTAGTTGCGCAAGATACCGAGGATAACGTCGGAAAGGCGGGGGTCTAGGCTGGCCATCGGCTCGTCGGCGAGGATGAGCTGCGGCTCCTGCGCCATGGCGCGGGCTATCGCCACGCGCTGTTGCTGGCCGCCGGAGAGCTGATCGACGCGAGCGTCCTCCTTGCCGGCCAGGCCCACCTCGCGGATGGCCGCCATGGCCAGCTCCTTGTCGGCCTCCGTGTAGAGGGCGAGCAGCCCGCGCCACGTCGGATGGTAGCCGAGGCGGCCGCTGAGGACGTTGTCGAGGACCGACAGCCTCTGAACGAGGTTGAACTGCTGGAATATGAAGCCGACCGTGCGCCGATAGTGCTGTAGCTGCCTGCCGCGCAGCCGCGCGACGTCCTTCGAGCCCACCGTGATGGAGCCCTCGCTAGGGTCGACCAAGCGGTTTAGGCAGCGCAGGAACGTCGACTTGCCCGCGCCGGAGAGGCCGATGACAGCGATGAAATCGCCGTCAGGCACGGTGACGTTCACCTCAGACAACGCCTGGGTGCCGTCCGGGAAGACCTTGCTAAGGTTCGAGACCTCGATCATCTGGGGCCGTCAGCCTCAAGTGTCAGGACGGGCAAGGGGCCGGCAGCGCGCAAGGCGGTGCCGACCCCTCGGTTCCCCGTTCGCTTACTGGTCGAGCCCCAGGATGCGGCGGGTGTCGCGCACCACGGCGTAGTCGGAGCTGTCGGCCGGGATCATGTAATCTATCCGGTAGAGGTCCATGAGCAGGTTGTTGTCGGGCGCCTTGATGGTGGCGATGGCGGCGGCGATCTGGTAGGTCAGGGCCGCGTGCTCCGACGCGAACTGCTGCGAGACGCTGAACGTGTCGCCCGGGATCGGGCGAGTGTAGAAGATCGCGGTGATCTGGCTGGCCTGGTCGGCGTCGAGGAACTGTGTCCAGGCGCCTGAGATGTTCTGGTCGTCGTTGGCGAAGGTGGCCGCCGCGTCGACGGAGCCGTTCAGGACGGCCAGCACGGCCGCGTCGTGTCCGCCGGCGTAGACCTGGTTGCTGAAGAAGTCGTCAGGGTTGATGCCGGCCGTGATCAGCTCGGCGCGCGGGAACGTGTAGCCGGCGGCCGAGTTCGGGTCGATCCAGGCGATGGACTTGCCCTCGAGGTCGCCGATGTTCTCGATGCCGCTGTCCTTGCGCACGACGATGGCGGACCAGTAGTACGGGTTGCCGGTGCGCACGGACTTCAGGAGGACCTGGGCGCCGACCTCGCTGTTGGCCACGACGAAGCCGTCGGGCGGGAAGAAGGCGAAGTCGAGGTTGCCCGAGCCCATGGCCTCGATGAGGCCGCGGTAGTCGGTGGGGATGAAGACCTGCACTTCGACGGCCCCGCCCAGCTGGGACTCGAGGTAGTTGGCGATGCCTTCAGAGGCAGACGTCAGCAGGTCGGAGTTCTGGGTCGGGTTGAAGCCGATCCTCACCGTGATGGGGGCCTGCGCGGCCGCGAAGGAGAACAGCGTGGCGATCGCCGCGACGAGGAGCGAAAACTTCACGAGGGCTTCTTTCATTGAACGCCTCCCAGGGTTCAACGTCATTGCGCCTATGGGCACTTTGCGCATGGAGACTGTAGCACGCGGCTACGCTCGGCCTCTCAGCAACCCGGCCTCGCGTGCCTTGGTCGCCGCCTCGTGCCTGCTGGTCACCCCGAGCTTGCCGATGACGTTGGACACGTGGTTCCTGACGGTCTTGGCCGTCACGTGCAGCTCCTTGGCCATCTCGTGGTTGTGCAGCCCGCGGGCGAGCAGCTCCAACACCTCGCGCTCTCGCGGCGTGAGGCCGAACGCCAAGGGGCCGCCGGTCTGGCCGACCGAGAAGTAGCGGGCGAACCGTTCCACGATGTCGTGGTCGAACAGGGCCTCTCCGTTCGCAGCCGCCATGATCGCGCGCTGGAGTTCGTCCTTCGACGCGCCTTTGAGCACGTAGCCCTTGGCTCCGGCCCGCATGGCTTGGAAGACCAGGTCGTCATCGGCGAACATCGTCACCATCACGACGGCCGTACCAGGGAGGTCCGCCACCAGGCTGGCGATGGCCTCGGGCCCGGAGAGGTTGGGCATGCGCGCGTCCATCAGGACGACCCGTGGCGCGAGGCGTCTGGCCAGATCGACCGCCTGCGCGCCGTCGTGCGCCATCCCGACGACCTCACAGCCCGGCATGGTGGAGACGAGCAGGGCGAGTCCCTCCAGGAAAAGCTCGTGGTCGTCTACCACCATCACGGTGACGCGGTCGGGTGCGTTGGGCGTGGGCGGCTGGTCGCCCACCGTCAATACCGCCCCAGGGCGTCGCGGCTCGTGGCGTCGCTCCCGCGGCCCGGGTGGAGCGGCAACGTCACGAGGAGGCTCGAACCGCCCGTCGGGACCGCGAGCAGGTGGGCCTGGCCGCCCAGGAGCCGCGCCGACTGCCGCAGCGACGCGATACCGAGCCCGTGATGGACCCTGGCTGCGCCGCGTGAGCGACGATATGGACCTACACCATCGTCGCGCACCTGTAGGGCAACCGAACCGCCACAGAAGCGCAGCGTCACCGTGCATCGTCTGGCGCCGGCGTGGCGGATGACGTTGGCCGTGCCCTCGAGCGCCGCGCGGTAGAGGAGTTCCGCCGACGCGGTAGGGGTTTCGCGCGGCGCCCCGACGACGCGGAAGCGCACACTCAAGCCAGGCCGCTCGGCGTCATGGCAGACCTGGGAGATCGCGCTCTTCAGGCCCGCGTCCAGGAGGGCAGGCGGCTCGTCGTGAACGATACGGTGGAGTTCGCCGACCAGCCGCCCGGCCTCGCTCCGCAACGCGGCCACGGCTTCGCGGCCGCCGCCGGGCCCGGCAACGCCCGGCCCAGTTATGCCCGGCCCAGTAATGCCCGGTCCGGTCATGGCGGCCTCGAGGAGTTCGAGCCTGACCTCGAGGTTCGCGAGCCCCGGGCCGAGGCGGTCGTGCAGGGCGCAGCGCAGCCTGTCCTGCTGTGGCGGCTGGGTGGGGGTTCTGGTCGAATCGGCGTGGCGGGTCCGGGCGGTCCGGTACGCTCCGCGAGCGCGGTTTCGGCGGCTGAAGGGCGCGCGTTCTAACACCTTGGTCACCGCTCCTTAAGCGGCGCCTAGGCTACACCTCCAATATGAGAGGCGAGGGTGCGGATGATCGCCGCGCCCTCGCCTCCGGCTAGCTCCACCGCGGTAGGACGCGGCCGCGCCGCGAACGGTGAGCGGCCGCCGCGCCCGACGGTGTCCTCAGTTGACGACGAACTCCTCTACCATCCCTTCCATGTAGTGGGCCATGGTCGGGTTGTTCAGGTCTGGAACGAAACAGACCGCCACCCAGTCTCCGCTCGTGAAGTCTAGGGGCAGGTAGACGGTCACTCCTGGCGTGAGAGCCTCGACGTTGACGTCCACGCTGGTGTCGAACGGAGGGGGCGTCTCCTCGCCGGCCGCGCCGCCGAGGAAGGCCTCGAGATCGGCCGTCGTCTTGCCAGGCTGGAGCTTGAAGAACGCCGCGATGTGCGGCTGGTCACCCGTGTTGGTCACTTCCCACAGGTCCTTTCCGGCCGCCACGGTGGCGGGGAAGTCGAACGCGAAGTCGGAGAAGTGCACGACGTTGGCCACCTCCGGCGCGGTCCCCTGATCGCCGCCCTCCGTGACCATGAAAGACGTATACGTCGGTGCGCCCGCGTCGTCGCCGTCGAGGTTGGCCGACACCACGTACGTGCCCTCCTCGAGGTCGACGAACATGTCGGTTTCGGAATGCGCCGCCACGACGGTGCCGCTCAGCGCGTCGGCCTGTGCCATGAACGCCTTCATCTCCGGTACGGAGTCGTCGGTCTGCAGCGCCGACTGCAAGGCGGCGTCCGTCTTCTCGAACGCCGCCAGGTCCGTGCCGTCGTGCAACCGGTACACGTTGAAGGTGACGGAGTTCTCGCTCTCGTTGATCAACCCGATGGAGTGGAAACCCTCCCCGGCGTATATCTCGGGCGCGCGCAGGCTGCCGTTCGAGTACTCGGTGCGCACGTCGGCCGCCGCTTGGGCGAGGCCGGTGAGAAGGGCCAGGGCGCTGAGCGTGAGCCATGCGGTCCGCGGGCGCTTCGTGTAGTGGTGTGTCTTGCGGCTGTACATGATCGGTACCTCCGGATGCGCATCTTGCGCACCCGGGCGTCCCGGTGTCATGGGGCGTTGTCCCGTCCTTGGGGCAGGACGATGCCTAGTCTGCGTTCGCCGCCAGCCCGCCGTAAGGGTCGAACCCGGGGTCGGCGGTGGGCATCAGGTACTTGCGCATGAGGATGATCTGGCCCTGATGCCTGGCCTCGTCCATGAGGAGGTGGAGCCAGTAGTAGTGGTAGTTGGCCGGGTTCCCGAAGAACGTTCTGGGCTCTTCCAGCCAAGCGTCGTCGTGCTCCGCGAACAACGCACGCGTGCGCGCACGCGTCTCCTCCAGGTGCGCGAGATAGGCGGACAGCGGGTTGCCGGCCAACGGCTCGACCTCGAACGCGAACACGCGGCGGTCGTCCTCCGTACCCGCGGGGAACGGTTGCCCGAGCGACGTGATGCGTTGCATCAGGCGCTCGGCGGCCGCCAGGTGGCTGAGGATCGCGCCTATGGAGTTCCTTGTTTCCTGTGGCTTCGCCGCCAGCTCGTCGGCGGTCAACCCGCGGACGATGCTGACGGTGAAGCGGCGCGCGATCTCCAGTTCGCTGAGGAGCGTCTCGAGGCGCGGATCGCCTCCGCCGGTGGGGCCGAGCTGGAACGTTTGAGCCATGGGTGATGGTAGTACGTCGCGTCGGCGTCGTTTCGGATCCTGGTCGGGACGACCGTGATGGATTCAACAGCCGCCTCTGCGGAACCCGACCCTATACTCGCCCATGGACAAGGGACCGCCCATGGACAAGGGACCACGTCGCGCAGCCGCCTCGTCATCTGTCGTCAGCCTCGTCATCGCCCTCGTGCTGCTCGTGGCTTGTGCAGGTCAGCCGGTGCCGCCGGGCAGAGGGAACGTGCCGGAACCATTCGGCCGCGGCATTAACTTCGCCAACGCCCTTGAAGCGCCCAACGAGGGCGAGTGGGGCGTGACCCTGCAGCAGGGCTACGCCGAGGCCGTGAAGAGCGCCGGCTTCCAGACGGTCAGGCTCCCGATCAAGTGGTCGGCGCATGCCGCCGCGGACGCGCCGTACGCCATCGACCCGGCTTTCCTGGCGCGCGTCGACGAGGTCGTAGCCTGGATCGTCGACAGGGGTATGAACGTCATCGTCGACTTCCACCACTACGACGAGATCCACGTCGACCCGGTCGGTCATGCGGCGCGGTGGCTCGGTATCTGGCGCCAGATCGCAGAGCACTTCCAGGACGCGCCGGCGAGCGTCGTCTTCGAGCTTCTCAACGAGCCCAACGATGCCTTGGACGACGCCACCTGGAACGAGCTCGTTCCTCAGGCGCTGGCCGTAATTCGCGAGACCAACCCTGCCAGGTGGGTCGTGGTCGGGCCGACAGGCTTCAACGGCATCGGCTCGCTGCCCGGCCTGCACTGGCCGGCCGATGACCACCTGGTTCTCACCGTGCACTACTACGACCCGTTCTACTTCACGCACCAGGGGGCCGACTGGGTGGATCCGTCGCCGCCTGTCGGCGTCGCATGGACGGGGACGCGACTCACGCCGAGCGCGACGTGGGCCGACTGGTCGTGGGACACGACCCGGGACTACGGGAACGAGCTGAGCGTTACGTTCGAGGCGGCCTGGGCAGGTTACTACCTGCAGCCGCTCGCGACCGTCTTCGGTTACGACCAGCTGGCGTTCACGACCTCGCGCGCCGTCGCCCTGCTGGTCGCCTGTGGTCCCGGCGACGTGGCGGCACCCGTGTCCGTGGCCGTAGACACCCTGCCGGGGGTCGAGACGGTCATAGATCTGGACGCCTGCGGAGGCGCGGACGGGGTCGTCCGTGTCGTCCTTCAGGACCGCTCAGGCGCCGCTCAGGCACCCTTCGTCCTCCAAGGCATCGAGCTGCGGGCGGTGGGCAAGCGCCTTCCGCTCCTCGTCACGGAGACGCAAGCGATAGGCGCCGCGTTCGACTACCTCAAGGCGTGGGCGGGGGCGCACGGCGCGCCGCCGGTCCTCATCGGCGAGTTCGGGGCTTTCCAGGAGGCGGACATGGCCTCACGCGTCAGCTGGACCCGCGCCGTGCGCGAAGCCGCCGAAGCCCGGGGTCTCAACTGGGCCTACTGGGAGTTCGCTGACGGCTTCGGAGCGTACGACCCGGTGGCCGAAGCGTGGCGTACCGGACTGCTCGATGCGCTCGTCGAAGATTGAGGTCGCGCCGGAGCGGAGGCCGGACATGCGCAAGGTCATAGTCAGCAACTTCGCCACCATGGACGGCTACTACGAGGCGCCCGGCAAGACCATCGAGCCGTTCTTCGAGCATCTCCATCCGGACTATCGGGGCGACCAGGCGTTCGACCATCACAACGTGGAGAGGCTGAGCGCGGCCGACACGCTGTTGCTGAGCGGCAAGACCTCGTTCCTCGGGAACCAGGCCTACTGGACCGGCGTCGAGGCAGATCCGGCCGCCACTCCCATCCGGCGCGAGTTCTCCAGGCTCATCCGGGAGGTGGAGAAGGTCGTGGTCTCGGACAGACTGGGTGCTGGCGACCTCGGCGCTTGGAGCGGCAGCACTACCGTCGTGTCCGTTGCGTCCGCTGCCGCCCACGTTCGTGCGCTCAAGCAAGGCGCCGGGCGCGACGTCCTCGTCCTGATGGGGCGGCTGTTGTGGAACCACCTGCTGGCCGAAGGCCTGGTGGACGAGTTGCACATCACGTACTTCCCGTTGGTGGCCGGGGGCGGCGTGCCGTTGTTCGAGCGCCGCCCCCAGACGACCTTCAAGCTCCTTGGCGCGCGCACCTATTCCGGCTCGGGGATCGTCACCAACCGGTACGCGGTCGGATGAGGACGCCGCTGGGCGGTAACCCGTCGGCCCCGCCGGCTGCGTTCGTCAGACCCCGATGAGAATCGGGCCCGTAGGAACCGTTTGGGCTCGCGCTCAGCTTGGCGGAACCGACTCGTGGTGCGCGGGCACCTGGGGCTTGCCCCATACCAAGGACGCCACCACGCTTACCGCCAGGATGAAGAGGACCACCGCAAGCGACACGAGGCTCGGGATGTGCAGCACGTCGAGGAGCAGCATCTTCGCGCCGATGTAGACGAGGATGATGGCGAGCCCCGTCTTGAGGTAGACGAAGCGGTGGACGACGTGCGCCAGCAGGAAGTACATGGAGCGCAGGCCGAGCACGGCCATGATGCTGGCCGTGAACACGATGAAGCCGTCCGTGGTGACCGCGAAGATGGCCGGGATCGAGTCGACGGCGAAGAGCACGTCCGTGAACTCGATCACGACCAGCACGAGCAGGAGGGGCGTGGCCATGCGCACGCCGTTCTTGATGGTGAAGAACTTCTGCCCGTCGTACTCGGAACTGACCGGTATCAGTCGCCTCACGAGGCGCAAGCCAGGGTTCTTCTCCAGGTCCGTCTCGCCCTCACCTTTCTGGAAGAGCATGCGGGCGCCCGTGAAGAGGAGGAACGCCCCGAAGATGTAGAGCACCCAACTGAACGCCTGGATGAGCGCGGCGCCGACCACGATCATGATGGCGCGCATCGCGAGGGCGCCGAGGATGCCCCATAGGAGCACGCGCTGCTGGTACTTGAAAGGCGTCTTGAAGTAGGTGAAGACGAGCACGAAGACGAAGATGTTGTCGACGGACAGCGACCATTCGAGCACGTAGCCCGTTACGTACTGGATGGCCTTCTCGGACCCGAGCCAGAAGTAGAACACCAGCCCGAGGAGCAGTGACAGGCTCACCCAGACGCCCGTCCAGAGGGCGGCCTCCTGTGGCTTCACCACGTGCGCCTTGCGCTGGAAGACCCCGAGATCGATGGCAAGCATCGCGAGGACGAAGCCGACGAAGGCGAACCAGGCCCATAGCGGTTCGGTCATTAAGACCTCCCGTTAGGGTCTCGCCTACGCGCGCGCCACCGGGCGGCCTTTGACCGCCGTGCTGACGATGGCGTGCTCCCGCGGGGCGCGGGCGGCTACTCCCCCTCAACGGTCAGCGAGTTTAACCTGGCGACCACTAGGATGTAACCTGAGTCGACACCGGCTGGAGGTGAGGTGGCAGTGCAGGCAGAGAAGCGACTCACCCTAGAGGAGCTGCGGGCCGACGTCATCGGGGAAGGCGCTTGTTTCACCACGCCTTTCGGCGCCCGACGCTTGACCTACGCCGACCACATCGCCTCCGGCCGCCCGCTGGCCTCAGTCGAGGAGTCCCTCAGGCGCGCGGTGCTCCCCCTATACGCCAACACCCACACCGAGGACAGCGCGACCGGCGCGCATACGACCGAGTTGACCGAACTGGCGCGCGACTACTTGAAGCGCCAGCTGGGCGGCGGCGAGCGTCACAAGCTCATCTTTGCCGGCACCGGCGCCACCGGGGCGCTCAAGCGACTGCAGGAAGTGCTCGGCGTCAGCGTGGCTCCGCACCTGCGCGACAAGGTCCTGCACTCGCTCGAACCCCGTGAGCGCTGGGTCGTGTTCGTCGGACCGTACGAGCATCACTCGAACGACGTCTCCTGGCGCGAGTCGCTGGCCGAGCGGGTGCCCATACCGCTGGCGCGCGACGGCACGCTCGATCTGGCCGCGCTGGAGCGCGCCCTCCTAGACCCGCGGTTTCTGGGCAGGCCCCGCATAGGGTCGTTCTCGGCGGCCAGCAACGTCACGGGCCTCCTAACCGATGTCCGGGCCGTGGCCAAGCTGCTGCACGAGCACGACGCGCTAGCCGCCTTCGACTTCGCGGCCAGCGCCCCCTACGTGCGCATCGACGTGAGCGAGTCCGCTCCCGGAGCCAACGACGGCATCGACGCCGTGGCCCTGAGCCCGCACAAGCTCCTGGGTGGGCCGGGGTCGTCGGGCGTCCTCCTCATCCACGAATCGCTATACAAGCTCCGGAGCCCCACCACGGCGGGCGGCGGTACCGTCACGTTCGTTAACAGGGACGATCAGCGGTACGTGGCGGACGTCGAGACGCGCGAGGACGCCGGCACCCCCGGAATAATGCAGAAGCTCCGCGCCGCCATGGCGTTCCGCGTGAAGGAGCGAGTCGGGGAGGGAGTCATCGCCGAGCGCGAGGAGGCCTTCATCCGGCGCGCCATCGGTCGGCTCGCCGGTAACCCCAAGGTCGAGATCCTTGGCAACCTCGAGGCGCCGCGGCTCGCCGTCGTGTCGTTCCTCTTGAAGCCGACCGGCCGTTACCTGCACCCGCGCTTCGTGATCAGGCTCCTCTCCGACCTGTTCGGTATCCAGGGGCGAGCGGGCTGTTCGTGCGCCGGACCGTACGGCCATGACCTCCTCGGCATCGACGAGGCGACTTCGAACGCCTACCTCGGTCAGATCGAGGCGGGTTACGACGGTCTCAAGCCCGGCTGGTGTCGCCTGAGCTTCCATTTCCTCGTCGACGAGCCGGAGTTCGAGTTCCTCCTCTCCGCCATCGAGTTCCTGGCCGAGGAGGGCGACGCGTTCCTGCCCCTTTACGACTTCGACTGGCACAGCGGCGCCTGGCGCTACGCGGCGGCTGGGACGCCAGGCCATCAGGCGGGCGCGGGCGGGGTCGACCACGTGGTGCGGGTAGGGCGGGCGCGCGTAGGGGAGGACGGAGCCGGGCCAGGCGATGGGCACGCCCCCGGGCACGCTGCGAAGGCGTTCGAGCCGGAAGCCTGGGCTCCGGTGGACGTCTCCGAGAACCCGCGCGAAGAGGATTACGCCGCGTACCTCGCCGAGGCGCGGCGGCTGGCGGCGCGGCTACGCGTCGCGCCGCCGACCGCCCCGGACCGTACGACGACAGCCGACACCGGGCTAGCCCGGTTCCAGTACTGACCTGCGCTGCCGGTCGGTCGGGCGTTGATGGCGCCTGCGGTCTTTGGATCCTGCTGCCGGCGCCAGACCCTGCTGCCGGCGCCGCACGCTCCGGCGCTGGTCGCCGGGCCTAGCGGCTTCAGGCCGGCGCCACGCCCCGATGCTAGCTCTTCGTAAGGGCTGCGGCCTCTCGTCGTACGTTCACGGCCAGCCACAGCACTTGCGCCACCGTGGCGACCACGAACGAGAACATCGCGACGGGCAGGGCGGGGAAGCGCTGGGTCAGTATGCCTGCCACGAGCAGCGCCGCGCTGACGGCGAGGAAGATGATGGTCGCCGAGCTGATGACGGCCGTGCGTTTGGCGTACACGGCGACGCCTTGTAGGAGGTTCCGATAAGCGTCGAGCGCGGGCCACATGAGCGCCCAGGCGAAGCCGACCGTGGCGAGCGAAGCCAGGGCCGGGGTGAGCCCGGAAACGTTCACGAACCAGACCCGGGAGAGGGGCGTGAAGCCTACCGCCAAGGTGATCAGCAGGAGCGAGCCTCCCAGGAGCCAAGTGAAGCGCCGCAGCGTGCGGTAGGCACCGGGCCGGTCGAGCAGCGCGACCACCACCTCGTTGAGGGCGAACGCCACCGACCTGAGCATGAACATGAGGCCGTTCGCGACCGGCCACACGGCGAGCGACGCCAACGCCTCGGGCATCCGCGCGAGCGCGGCGCTGCCTATCGGCTGCACGAGCAGTGACAGTAGGCTCGTGAGGAGCAAGGGGAAGAAGAAGGCGAGGAAGGCCCCGATGGTCAGGGGAGGGGTGACGGTGGCGGCGCGTTTGACCTGGAGCCGCACCACGGGCAACGCCGCCAAGCCGCTATACAGCGCCTCGACGATGACCCCGATGGAGATGGCCAGGGTCCCGGCCACGACGCCGGGGGCGCCGAGAGCGAACCCGAGCACCGCGGCGGCGCTGACGACGGTCACCAGGCGCAGCGCCGTGCCGATGGTGACGTGGTGCGAACGTCGGAACCTGATCAAGAGACCCTGGTGGAACCGCCGGTAGGCGATCGCCCAGGTCCATGGGAGCATGAGCTTCAAGCCCAGCCTGGCCGGTTCGACGACGCCGGCCGGCGGCCCGAGCAGCGGCACGATGACGAGGTCGAACAGGGGCGTGAACGCCAGCAGCGCATGCAGGACGGTCAACCCCAGGCCGAGCCCCATCATGAACCGGTAGATGAGCCGGTGGGAGGCCTGGTCCTTGGCGAGGGCGACGCTGGCGGCCAGCAGCATCATCACAGGCGCCTCGACGATCAGCGCGATGGGTAGGACGACGCCCCCATAAGCCGCCAGGTTGAGTTCCGGATCCGCGAGGCGCGCCATCACGGCGCTGACGGAGGGCTGCTCCATGGCCATGACCAGCCAACTGGCGGCGAGCGGCAGCCAGGTCCGGAAGACCTCCCCCATGCGGACCGGCTCACTGGCGTCTGTCACTGGCGAGAACTGTACATCCGCCGCCGTGGTCCTTGCGTGGGGCGCAGGCGGATCCGCCGCTGCCAAGCCAGCCGGAGCCCGGCGTTCGCCGTGGCTTCCCCCATCAACTCGGCGGCCGGCTTACTTGAGCGCGAACACGCAAGCCGCCGAGCCGTCCGTTATGCACGCCAGTTGAGCCACGTCGTCGCCGAGCAAGCGCCTGAGCAGCACCTGGTCGTACCGGCATACCGCCGCGCTGGAGCGCGCCAGCTGATGGAACACGCAGTTGGCGGCTCGCAGCCGACCGCCGTCATCGACGGTCGCCTCGTAACCGAGCTCGTGCAGGATGGCCGCGACCTCGGCGATCCGCGCGGCGCCCTTCTTGCCGGCCAGCCGTGGCTCCAGCCCGCTCGCGACCTCGTCGGCCATCTTGACGAGCATCCGGTCAAGCCCGCTCTCGCCGAACAGTTCGCGCACGTTGCGCAGCATGTCGTCCGCGAGCTTCGCGTAGCTCCTCGGGAACAGCTCCAGCGCAGCCTCGGTCAGCGTGTAGGCGCGCCCAGGCCGGCCGCCCGTCATGCGGTGGCCGAGCACGCGGAGCAGGCCGTCGCGTTCGAGGGACGTGACGTGCTGCTGGACGGCGTTGCGTGACACGGACAGCGCCTCGGACAGCTCCTCGACGGTCTGACCGCGATCGCGGTGGCGCAGGACCTCGCCGAGGAGACGCCACCGCGCCTCGGAGAGGTGGCGGTTCGTCGGGATCCTGCGGGTGTCGGTCTGGTTCATCGTCTGGTGGGCCACGTCAAATGCCGCGCCGCCCGCGCCTTCCCGGGCATCATGGCATGGGCGCTTGCCCTCATGTCGCCGCGGTGTACGTACCCTACCGGCCCTCATGCGCCTCTGGTAGCCTCGAACCATGACGCGAACCATCGCTACCCAATCGGAGGCCCCCGCGGCCGGCGCGCGGGCTACGCCCTCGCCCTCGGCTCGCCCGTTCGCGGCCCGTTCGCGCAACCTAGTGCTTGGCTTCGTCGCGCTCGTGCTGATGACGGCGGCGTGCGCCCCGGCGGCCACGGGCTCGAGCTCCACCCCGATCGTCGTCGGTGGCTCGGCCGTGCGGGTCGAGCAGGGCCGGACCTACTACTTGCGCTTCGACCACTCACTGGCCCAGTTCGGCTTGGCGCCGAAGGACCTCCAAGTGAACCTGTGGGTGCCGTCCGGTTACAACGCGTCGCGCGGCGACGCCGCCAGCACGTTCGGTCTCCTCGACGCCCGCGTCGCGGACCGTTGGCAGGTCGCGCTGAGCAGCGTGATGGTCGAGCAGCGCAACACGACCAGCGCGTCGTTCAACACCACCACGACCGACTACTCGCTGTGGTCCGTCGTGAAGGTCGTGGTGCCCGACGACATCATCCCAGGCCCCTACAGGCTGCGTGCCACGTTGCAGGCGCGCGGCGGCAAGAGCGTCCCGTTGGCCGCGACGCTGGACGTGCAGCCCAAGTAGCGCGCAAGGCTACAGGTCGATGCCCTCGCGGGCCACGCCGCTGAGGCACCATGTGCCGGCGCGGTCGCCGAAACGCGCCTTCGCCACGGCTACGACGTAGGCCACCGTGCCCGTTTCCGTCTCGATCACCAGCGTCGCCCTGACGCTGTCGCCCAGTTGCTGGATGTCGGTCAGGCGGGCGTCGCTCCCGTAGGCGAGGGGCGCGAAGCGGTCGTTAGTGAAAGCACGCGCGAAGTGGGCCTCGCCACCGAGGGCTCCACGCATGCGGTCGGACGCGCGCGCGTAGAAGCTGGCTGCGGCCGTCATGCCCCCGCCCACCGCCGCCGCCAGCTCTGCTAGCAACGCCGTGGCGCCGTCGGACACGGTGCCGGCGGCGGATGCGGCGGCGCCCGTCTCGCCGGTCACCGCTCCCGAGGCGCAACGGCCACTCAAGCCCGCCCGAGCCCCATGGCCACGTACTTGACGCTCAGGTACTCCTGGATGCCCCACGGCCCGCCTTCGCGGCCGATGCCGGACTGCTTGACCCCGCCGAACGGCGCGTACGGCGCAGAGGGAACGCCGTCGTTGACGCCGACGATGCCATACTCCAGCGCCTCCGAGACGCGGAAGGCGCGCCCGAGGTCACGCGTGTACAGGTACGCGGCCAGACCGAAGGGCGTGTCGTTGGCGAGCCTGACGGCCTCCTCTTCGGTATCGAACGCCGCGATGGGCGCCACCGGTCCGAACGTCTCCTCGCGCATCAGCAGGGCGTCGTGCCGAACACCCGCCAGCACCGTAGGGGCGTAATAGAGCCCGTCGAGCCGCTTGCCGCCGGTCACGACCCTGGCGCCGGCCCCGACCGCCTCCGCGACGTGACGTTCGACCTTGGCGACGGCCTGGGCGTCGACGAGCGGACCTATGTCCGTACCCGGATCGAGCGGATCGCCGACCACGAGGCGCGCGGCCTCGGCCGCGTAGCGTTCGGTGAACTCCTCGACGATCGAAGAGTGGACGTAGATGCGGTTCGCGCACACGCACGTCTGGCCGGCGTTGCGGAACTTGCTCGCCATCACCTGCGGCACGGCGTTGGCAAGGTCGGCGTCGGGGAAGACGATGAACGGGGCGTGACCACCGAGTTCGAGGGAGATCCGTTTCACGGTGGCGGCCGCCTGGGCGTACAGTACGCGCCCGACCTCGGTCGAGCCGGTGAACGTCAGCTTGCGGATGCGCGGGTCCTGGATGAGCACGGTGGATAGTGGCGCGGGGTCGGAGGTGGGCAACACCTGGAGCGTGCCGGCCGGCCCTTCGGCTTCCAGCCACAGGTCGGCCAGCAACAGCGCCGAGACGGGCGACTGTTCGGCCGGCTTGAGCACGAACGAGCACCCCGCCGCGAGCGCGGGCGCGGCCTTGCGCGTCACCATCGCGAGCGGGAAGTTCCACGGCGTGATCGCGAAGGCCGGACCGACGGGCTGCGGGACGGCGAGCAGCCGCTTGCTCGGATCCTGGGCCGGGAAGAGGTCGCCGTAGACGCGCTTGGCCTCCTCCGCGTACCACCTGACGAAGCCGGCGGCGTACTTGACCTCGCCGCGGGACTCCTTGAGGGGTTTGCCCATCTCGCGCGTCATCGTCGTGGCCAAGACCTCGGTGTTCTCGATGATCAGGTCGTGCCAGCGGGCGAGCGTGTCAGAGCGCTCGAACGCGCTCGTGGCCCGCCACCTCTCGAACGCCGACCATGCGATGTCGGCGGCCCTGTGCGCCTCGTCGGGGCCGCAGTCGGCGACGCCGGCGAGGACCTTGCCCGATGCAGGCTCTACGACCTCGAAGGTTCGCGCCGCGGCGTGCCACGCGTCGGTGAGGTAGTTGGCGGAGACGTCGGCGGGCGTCTTCATGCCGCCGGTCGGCTTTCGAGGTGGAGGTGGCTTGGTCCCATGCTGCGAGTGTAGCCCCGGCGGGTCGCGTGGAGCGGACCCGGCGCGGCTACGGACGAGGAAAACGTTCCATCGCCCGGCCTATGGCCCGGTTGGTTGGCTCGAACGCTCAGGCTTCCTCTTCGAGGCGCCAGAGGTCCTCTGGGCGTTCCCGCCTGCGCACGAGGCGGGCCTCGCCCCCGCGCACGACGACCTCGGCGGGGCGCAGGCTCCCGGCGTAGTTGGAGGCCATGGCGAAGCCGTAGGCGCCCGCCGTCCCGACCGCCAACAGGTCGCCCGCTCGCAGCGCCGGCAACTCGACGTCCTGGCCCAACCGGTCGGCGTTCTCGCAGAGCGGCCCGTCGACGTCCGTTGGCAGCCGCGGCGCGGCTCCACCCTGGCCCTCTACGACCCTGATGGGGTGCCTGGCGCCGTACAACGCGGGCCGCAGCAGATCGGCCATGCCGCCGTCCGCTATCACGTGCCGCCGCTCGCTCTCCTTGACGTGCAGCACGCGCGTGAGCAGCGTGCCGGCGTCGGCGACCACGAAGCGGCCAGGCTCGAGCAGCACGCGCTTGCCGGTGCGCTGCACGAACCGTTCGTACGCGGCCGCGAAGCCGGCCAGCGGCGGGCGCGGCACGGCGAGGCCGCCGCCGAAGTCGACGAGGTCGGCCTCGGGGAACTCGGCGTACAGGGGCTCAAGGCTGGACACCACCATCTCGGCCACCGTCTCGTCGTCCAGCATCGAGCCGGCGTGGATGTGGAAGCCGGCGAGCCTGCCCGTCGCGGCGACCTCGCGGGCGAGGGACCGCGCCGCCTCGACCGGCTCGCCGAACTTCGAGGTCGCCGCCGCGGTGGCGAGGTGCTCGTGCGTGTGCGGGTCGAAACCCGGGTTGACGCGTACCAGGAAGCGCACGCGTGGGGCGCCGACCTCGCTCCACACCCGCCAGGCGCCGACGGAGTCGAGGCTGACCAGGCCCACTCCGGCCTCGGCCGCCCTACGGGCGAGCGCCGCAGTGTGGCCGGGACCGCCGAGGACGATGCGGGCCGGTTCGAAGCCGGCTCGCAGCGCGCGTTCCAGCTCACCCTCGGTCAGGGCCTCCGCGCCGACGCCAAGGGAGACGAGGTGTCGCAGCAGCGCGCCGTTGCCGTTGGCCTTCACGGCGTACCTGAGGTCTGCGAACGGGAAAGCGGCCTTCAGGCGGGCGACCTGTTCTGCCACAACATCCAGATCGTAGACGTAGGTCGGGGTGCCGAAGCGTCCTGCTATGAGGCTCAACAAGGCGTCCGTCATCGGTTGCGCGAGCCTAGCACGGCGCTTGGGAGCCGAAGCGCGGGGTCGGGGGATCCGCCGGTTATGCTACCGGCATGAACCGACAGCTGCGCAGGGCGCAGGCGAAGCTCGACGATAAGGCGGCCAAGGAGAAGGACAGGAAGCGCCAGGAGCGCCGCGCGCGGCTCGCCGCGCTGAGGGCGCAGCGGGGCGCCAGGTCCTCCAAGAGCGGGGCCAAGGCCGGCTCGAAGGCCGGCGACGCCGCGCCCGACCTGAAGACCGTGAACGTCAAGTCGTTGACCCCCGAGCAGCGCAAGCGCCTGCCCGGGCGCTTCTCCGGCGCGCTCATGATCGCCACCGTCTTCTTCATCGTCCTGCAAGCTGCCGTGCCTCCTACGGAGAGCACCATCGGCACCAGCCTCACGGGCGCCGGCTTCTACCTCCTCTTCGGGTACTTCTCCGTCCTGTTCCAACTCAGGCAGGGTCGCGACAACGCCCTGACGTTCACGCTCATCACGGGCCTCGCCCTCACCCTTGGCATGCTCGCCACCCGGCTCTTCGGGCCGAACGCGGGCTTCGACCTCAACTTCCTACTGCTCGTCGGTGTCGGAGCCGTCGGTGTCGTGGCGGGGGCCTACCTCGGCCGCCTCGTTTTCTACGCCGCGCCTCCCGCGCCACGCCGCTGACCAGGGCCGCGCGCCCGTGGGAACCGATCAGAAGCATCGGCAGGTGGCCGTCATCGGCGCCATGCCGGAGGAGGTCGAGCGGCTTCGCGCCGGCCTCGTGGGCGCCGTGTCGGTCCGGTCCGGTCCGTTCGCTTGGGAGGACGGTTCCCTCGAAGGGGTTCCGGTGCTCCTCGCCGAGTGCGGCGTCGGCAAGGTCAACGCTGCCGCCCTCACGCAGGCGCTGTTGACCGCGGGGGCGGGAAGCGTCGTGTTCACGGGGGTGGCCGGCGCGGTCGCCGGCGCGCTCGAGATCGGCGATGTGGTCGTGAGTTCGGATGCCGTTCAACACGACGTCGACGTGACGGGTCTCGGCTACGAGCTCGGCGAGGTGCCCGGGGTTGGCAAGGCCTGGGCGGCCGATCCTGTCCTACGCTCGGCCGCGCTCGGCGCCGCGAGCGAGCTGGCGGGCGTGAGGGTCGTGGAGGGCCGGGTGGCCTCCGGCGACACGTTCGTCTCGGACCCGGCGCGGGTGCTGCACCTGCGGCAGGCCTTCGGGGCGGCCTGCGCGGAGATGGAAGGCGCCGCCGTCGCCCAGATCTGCGCACGCTGGCTGGTGCCGTTCGTCATCGTCCGCAGCATCTCCGACACGGCCGATCATTCGGCGAGCGTCGACTTCAGGACTTTCACGATCGCCGCGGCGGAGCGCGCCGAGAGCGTGGTCCGCGGTTTACTGCGGCGGTTGGCTGCGAACGGTCCTACCGCCTGACAGCGGCAGGGTGTGTAGCGGTGAAACGTTTAACCAGAACACGAAAATAGAGCCGCCCATGGCGTAACATGACGTCACTGTGGCGCTGGCCGAAGGGGCCGGGCCAAAGCGTGACGCGCGTGGTGTCCGCCTCCTGCGAGGCCGACCTCGGGTCGAAGGCGACGCCGAAGACGCCGCCAAGCGATGGCGCGCACGAGAAGGTGAGAGACATGGCTGACGTCCTGGATCGACTACTAGACCTGGACCGCTCCCAGTTGGCGCCGGACGAGCTGAACCAGCTCAACACCGTCGAACTCCGCGAGTGGCTCGAGTCTCTCGACTACGTCCTCGCCAGCGGCGGCGCGCAGCGCGTCATCGAGATCCTCGAGCGCCTGGAGGCCCACGCCGAGAAGCACGGCGTCCAACTGCCGTTCGAGTCCGACACGTCCTACGTCAACACGATCAGCGTCGACGAGCAGCCGGAGTACCCTGGCGACCTCGCCATCGAGCGCAAGATCACGAACCTCATCCGGTGGAACGCCATGGCGATGGTGGTGCAGGCGAACAAGCACTCGCCCGGCATCGGCGGACACATCGCCACCTACGCCTCTGCCGCGATCCTCTACGAGGTCGGCTTCAACCACTTCTTCCGCGGGCCGAAGCTGGGTCCCGACTCGGACCTGGTCTACTTCCAGGGCCACGCCAGCCCCGGCATCTACGCGCGCTCCTACCTGGAGCACCGCTTCGACGACGCCCAGATGCACAACTTCCGTCGGGAGCTGCAAGACGGCCCTGGCCTCTCCTCTTACCCGCACCCGTGGCTCATGCCCGACTACTGGAGCTACCCGACCGTCTCCATGGGCCTCGGCCCCATCACGTCCATCTACCAGGCGCGCTTCAGGCGCTACCTCGAGGACCGCGGCCTCTACCCCAAGGGCACGGGCAAGGTTTGGGCGTTCGTCGGCGACGGCGAGACGGACGAGCCGGAGACGCTTGGCGCCATCCGCGTCGCGTCGCGCGCCAAGCTCGACAACCTGATCTGGGTCCTGAACGCCAACCTCCAGCGCCTCGACGGCCCGGTGTTCGGCAACGGCCAGATCATCCAGGAGCTCGAGGGCATCTTCCGCGGCTCCGGCTGGAACGTCATCAAGGTGGCCTGGGGCAGCGCGTGGGACGAGTTGCTCAGCCGCGACAAGCAGGGCATCGTCGTCAAGCGCTTCGAGGAGCTCGTCGACGGCGAGTCGCAGCGCTACGCGGCCTTCGGCGGCCAGGAGCTGAAGGAGCGGTTCTTCAACACCCCTGAGCTGAGAGAACTCGTCAGCGACTGGACGGACGCCGACTTCGCCAGGCTCAACCGCGGCGGGCACGACCCGCTAAAGGTCTATGCCGCCTTCGACCGCGCGGTCAAGCACACGGGTCAGCCGACGGTGATCATCGCCCGCACGGTCAAGGGCTACGGCCTCGGCACGGCCGGCGAGGCGCAGAACATCACTCACCAGCAGAAGAAGCTCGACGAGAACGAGATGCGTGCGTTCCGTGACCGCTTCAGCCTGCCCATCACGGACGACCAGATCGCCAACGAGCCGTTCCACCGCCCCCCGGAGGACAGCCCGGAGCACAAGTACCTCATCGAGCACCGCGAGAAGCTGGGCGGCTTCCTCCCCGCCCGGAGCGTCAAGGCCGAGCCACTCGCGCCGCCGCCGGCCGAGGCGTTCGAGGAGTTCATGGCCTCGAGCGGCGACCACACCGTCTCCACGACCATGGTGATGGTGAACATCATGCGCAAGCTCCTGCGCGACCCGAACTGGAGCAAGCTCGTCGTGCCCATCATCCCAGACGAGGCACGCACCTTCGGCATGGAAGCGTTCTTCCGCCAGATCGGCATCTACTCGCCCGTCGGGCAGCTCTACGAGCCCGTGGACAGAGCGCACCTCATGTACTACAAGGAGTCGCGCGACGGCCAGATCCTCGAAGAAGGCATCACCGAGGCGGGCGGCATGGCCTCCTTCATCGCGGCCGGCACCGCCTACGCCAACTACGGCGTCAACACGGTGCCCTTCTACCTCTACTACTCCATGTTCGGCTACCAGCGCGTCGGCGACCTCATCTGGCTGGCCGGTGACAGCCACGCCAGGGGCTTCCTGGTCGGCGCGACGGCTGGGCGCACGACACTGGCCGGCGAGGGCCTCCAGCATCAGGACGGCCACTCCCACGTCCTCACCTACCCGGTCCCCAACCTCCTCTCGTACGACCCGTCTTTCGGCCACGAACTGGCGATCATCGTCCGCGACGGCCTGCGCCGCATGTACCAAGAGCAGGAGAAGGTCTTCTACTACGTCACGGTGGGCAACGAGAACTACCTCCAGCCCGGCGCGCCCTCGCACCTGTCGCGCGAGGAGCTGGAAGAGGGCGTGCTCAAGGGCATGTACCTGTTCCGTCCGGCGAGCCGCAAGCGCAGCAAGCTGCACGCGCAGCTCTTCGGCAGCGGCAGCATCATGAACTGCGTGCTCGAGGCGCAGGAGATCCTCGAGCGCGACTACGGCGTCGCCACCAACGTCTGGAGCGTCACCTCCTACAAGGAACTCCACCGCGACGCCCTCCAGGTCGAGCGCTACAATCGCCTCAACCCGGAGCAGCCGCAGCACAAGCCGTACGTGACGCAGAAGCTCGAAGGCGCGAAGGGCGTGTTCGTGGCCGCCTCGGACTACATGAAGATCCTCCCGGACGCGCTCGCGGCCTACCTGCCCCGCCCCATGCTCTCACTCGGCACGGACGGGTACGGCCGGAGCGAGGCGCGCAGCGAACTCCGCGACTTCTTCGAGGTCGACGCCCGCCACGTCGTATACGCCACGCTGACCGCCCTGCACCGCGACGGACTCGTCGACACGGCGGCGCTCGTCGCGGCCCGCGACGCCCTCGAGATCGAGCCGGCCAAGGCCGACCCGTACGTCGATTGATGCCCGCCGAAAGGAACTGCTCGTGCCAACTGAAGTGAAGCTACCTGACATCGGCGAGGGGATCGAGAAGGGCACCGTCGTAGGAGTCCTGGTCAAGGTCGGCGACACGGTCGCCAAGGACCAGCCGCTCGTCGAGCTGGAGACCGACAAGGCCGTCGTCGAGGTGCCGTCGTCCGCCAGCGGCGTCGTGAGCAAGATCAACGTCACCGAGAACCAGGAGGCCAGGGTCGGCTCCGTCCTCGTCGTCGTCGACGAGGAGGCCTCCGAGCCGGCCGCCGCCGCTGGCGGGGTCTCCGCGCCCGCCTCCGCGCCCGCCTCCGAGCCGGCGCCGACCGCGCCGCAGGATGCCGCCCCGTCGGCTTCCGTGGCTCCGGCTTCGACCCCGCCGGCTGCTGCGGCGCCGGCCCAAGCGGCACCCCAGGCCTCCGAACCTCGGCAGCAGGCCGCTCCGGGCGCGCAGCCGCAGCCGGGGCCCGCGCAAGGCGCGGCGGCGAACGAGGCCGGCGGCACCGTGCCGGCCGCGCCGTCCGTGCGGCGGCTCGCACGCGAACTGGGCGTGGACATCCGCGCGGTGCCCGGCAGCGGCGTCCTCGGCCGCATCTCGGCAGCCGACGTGCGCGCTTACGCCGACGGTGTCGCGAGTGGCTCGGCCGTGGCCGGTCCTCGGGCCGCGGTCCCCGCAGGCTCGGCGCCGGCGGCGGCGGCGCAGGTCGCTGCCCCGTTGCCCGACTTCTCGCGCTGGGGCGAGACCGAGCGCACTCCCATGAGCGGCGTGCGCAAGGCCACCGTGCGCTCTATGACCAACGCCTGGTCGAGCGTGCCGATGGTGACCCAGTTCGACAAGGCCGACATCACGGAGCTGGAAGTCGTGCGTAAACGCTACCAGCCGAAGGCCGAGGCGCTCGGCGCCAAGCTCACGCCTACCGCCACCCTCCTCAAGGTCGTGGCTGGCGCGCTCCGGCGCTTCCCCGACTTCAACGCCAGCATCGACCTCGCGACGCAGGAGATCGTCCACAAGCGCTACGTGAACGTCGGCGTGGCTGTCGATACGGACGCCGGCCTCCTCGTCCCCGTGGTGAAGAACGCCGATCGCAAGAACATGTTGGAGCTGGCAGTAGAGCTCGGTGAGCTGGCGGTCAAGGCCCGGAACCGCAAGCTGACCCCCGACGAGATGCAGGGCGGCAACTTCTCCATCTCGAACCTGGGCGGCATCGGCGGGTACGCCTTCACGCCGATCGTCAACCCACCCGACGTGGCCATCCTCGGCGTCTCGCGCTCGAGCATGGAGCCGGTCTGGAACGCCGACGCCGGGCAGTTCGAACCGCGGCTCATGCTGCCACTGTCGCTCACTTACGACCACCGCCTCATCGACGGGGCCGCGGCCGCGAGGTTCCTGCGCTGGGTGTGCACCGCGCTCGAGGACCCGTTCATCATCGCCCTTGAGGGCTGAACCGGGTTCTCCCGGACTTCCCTCTGACTAGGGAGCGGGCCGCTGTCAACGCGGCCCGCTCCCTACGCCGCCCGGGAGATCGGTCGCCCGCTAGCGGCGCTGGCGGACCGGCCCCGCCCGTGGCCGGCCAAGCGAGATGGGTCGCGCGCTACGAAGAGCTTCACCTGGCTCTCACCGGTCCGCGTGATACCATGCCCCGGTATGCGGGCCGTCGATAGCGTCTCCAACGGCGTCTCGCCGGTGCCGAACGGGATAGAGCTGCGCGCGAGCGGCCTGGTGAAGCGGTACGGCAGGCGCAAGGTCGTTGACGGGGTCGACTTGGTGCTCCGCAGGGGCGAGATCGTCGCACTCCTGGGCCCCAACGGGGCGGGTAAGACCACGAGCTTCTACATGGTCGTCGGCTTCGTCCGTCCCAACTCCGGTCGCATAACGCTCGGTGAACAAGAGATCACGGCCTGGCCGATGCACGAGCGCGCCAGGATCGGTCTCGGTTACCTCGCGCAGGAGCCGAGCGCCTTCAGGCGCCTCAGCGTCATCGACAACCTCCTCGCCATCCTCGAGTTCCAGGACCTCGGCCGCGCCGAGCAGGAGGAGCGCGCCAAGGCGCTCCTCGAGGAGTTTCACATCGCCCACCTCGCCAAGAGCCGGGCCGACACCCTGTCGGGCGGCGAGCGCAGGCGACTCGAGATCGCCAGGAGCCTCACCGTTGACCCCGACTTCCTGCTGCTGGACGAACCGTTCACCGGCGTGGACCCCAAGTCCATCAGGGAGATCCAGACGATCGTCCGCGACCTGCGCGATAGGCGCGGTCTAGGCGTCCTGCTCACGGACCACAGCGTGAGGGAGACTCTCGCCATCGCCGACCGCGTCATCCTGATGTTCGACGGTCGCGTGCGCTTCGACGGCACGCCCGCCGACTTCGCCGCCGACCCGGACGTCCGTACGTACTATCTCGGTAATGAGTTCCAGCTCTGATCGCGGTCCCTGGGGCGCTGAGCCCCGTCGCCGCGGGGTCGGGATGACGAGGCCGCGCGCGCAGGAGCCGGAGTCGTGACCCTGGTAGCCCTGCTCGTTCTCCTGCTCGTCGTGCTGGCAGGTGTCATCGCGTACCTGGGTGACCGCCTTGGGACATACGTCGGCCGGCGACGCCTCAGCCTCTTCGGCACCAGGCCTCGCACCACCGGCCAACTCGTCGGCGTGTTGTCAGGCATCCTGATCATGCTCACGACCATCGGCGTGCTCGCGCTCGCGTTCCAGAACGCCACGCGCACGATCCTCAACACGCAGCGCACCTTGGACGAGCTCAACCAGTTGAGGTCCCAGCAGCGCGTGCTCAACCAGGAAGTGGCCGACGCGAACCGCCAGCTCGCCGACGTGAGAAGTCAGCTGGAGGAGGCGCAGCGGACGATCGCGACCGCCGAGGCGCAGCGCGACGCCGCTCAGGAGGCCCGCGACACGGCCCAGCAGGAGCGGGACGCCCTCCAGGAGCAGCGCGACGAGCTGGCGAGCCAGGTGGCCGACGCAGAGCAGCGCGTGGCGGACGCCGACGCGGAAGTCAACGCGGCCGAGGAGCGGCTGCACGACACGCAGGCCGAGCTGGACGACGCCACGACGGCGCTCGCCGACGCCAGGGCGGATCGGGACAGGGCGCTGGTCGAGGCCGACGAGGCGCGCTCCGCCGCGGAGCAGGCGCAAGAGGAGACGGCCAGGCTGGGGCAGGGCCTCGCAGACGCGAGGTCGCAGCTCGCCGACGCCAACGCCGAACTTCTGCGGCTGCAAGGCGACCTCGTCGATGTCGAGCTGCGCCTTGCGACCGCAGAACAGCAGGTCCAGAGCGCCCAGGACGACCTGAGCGCGGCGCGCGAGGCGCGCGATGCGGCGCTGGCGGATCGCGATGCCGCGTTCGTAGACCGCGAGGCCGCACTGGCCGACCGCGACGCGGCGAACCTGGATCGCGACGCCGCGCTAGACCAGGCCGCCGACCTCTCCGATCGGCTCGTGGACCTCAACGCCGAAGTCGGGGCGTTGGAGGCCAGCACGGAGGAGTTGCGCAAGCAAGCGCAGGCGCTGCGGGACGAGAACACCAACCTCGCTACCACCAACGAGCTGTTGTCGAGCGAGAACGCCCGCATTCAGCAACAGAACGCCTCGCTTGCCGAGCTGAACACGAGCCTCGAGAACCAGATCAAGGAGCGCAACGCCACCGTCCAAGACCTGCAGTCGACGGTGGACGGGCTGCGCAGCGACGTAGAGAACCAAGCGCGGGAGTTGGCGGAGTTGCAGCAGCAGTACGAGCGTTTCGAAGGCGGCGAGGTCTACTTCGTCAAGGACCAGCTCATCTACTCGGGCGCCATCAGCGCGCAGGAGCCGGCCGCCATCCGCGAGGAGCTGGCGGCGTTCATCAACGACGCGACGGCCTTCGTCGCCAGGCGCGGTGTCGAGCGCGTACGCGTCACCACCGAGCAGTTCAACGTCTTGGTCGACGAGATCGGCCAGACCCCCGGCCCCGACTTGGTGCGCCTGATCTCGCCGAGCAACCAGATCAGCTCGACCATCGACGTGCTCGTGGAGGCCATCGAGAACACCGAGCTCTACGCCAAGGGCCAACTCGTCGTCAGCCACGGGCTCCACCTGGGGTCGGTGGAACTGCCGGCCAGCCAAGGGGAGATCCGGACGTCCATCGCTCAGCTCAAAGCGGACGCCGTGCGCGAACTGCGTCGCGCCGGTCTCGACGACGGCCAGCTACCCGATTTCGGGCCCGTCACCGAGGAGATGTTCACCAACCAGCTCCTGCGCCTCGTCGGGCCGGTGACGATCGGTTTCGTCGCCACCGAGGAAGTGTGGCGCGCCGGGCCGGCCAAGCTCGAGTTGATGATCCTCTACTGAACCTGGCCGGCGTGGCCGAAAGTGCACTAAACGAGACCTACCTCTGCTTCAGCGCGTCGCGGATCTCGGTGAGGAGCTTGACCTCCGCGCTGGGTTCGGCCGGGGCCGCTGGCTCGGCGGGCTTCTCGAACGCCTTCTTGGCCTGGTTGAAGGCCTTGACGATGAAGAAGAGCACGATGGCGATCAGGAAGAAGTTGATGACGGTGTTCAGGAACGCCCCGTACTGGAGGACGGGGGCGCCGGCCGCGACGGCGTCGGCGACGCTCGCGTACTTGTCGGCGTCCTTCATTATGATGCCCAAGTTGCTGAAGTCGGCCCCGCCGAGGATCAGTCCGATCACTGGCATGATGACCTGGTTCACAAGCGAGGTGGTGATCGCGCCGAAGGCGCCGCCGATGATGACGGCGACGGCCAAGTCGAGAACGTTGCCCCGGTTGATGAAATCGCGGAACTCCTTGATCATGAAGCCTCCTGGGAACTTCCGGTCGAGTCTAACGGTCAGGCCCCACGAGGGTGCGAGATTACGTAAGCTTGTGGCGTGAGCGAGCCGGAGAGAAAGACGACTATCCTCGTCGCGGACGACGCAGAAGGCCAGCGGATGGTCCTCGAGATGCTCCTATCGGTCGACGGGTACGAGGTCGTGACCGTCGAGGACGGCAAGGCCGCCCTCGAATACCTGAAGGACCACACGCCCGACCTGGCCATCCTCGACGTGATGATGCCGCACCTGAGCGGGTTGCAGGTATGTCACAGGATGAAGCGGATCCCGCGCCTCAAGGACGTTCCGGTGCTCGTGCTGACGGCCATGCGCGACGAGGAGACCCTCACGCACGCGCGCATGGCGCACGCTGACGGGGTCGTCTTCAAGCCGCTCGAGGGTAAGGACTTCAGGGAGACGGTGCGCAACCTGCTAGCCGGCGCCACCATGCCGCTGCCTTGACGCTTCGAACAGGAGCAGGGCGCCCGTCACCGACACGTTGAGGCTGTCGGCGGCCGTCTGACGCATGGGTACCTGCACCTGAACGTCCGCCCTGGCCAGCCACCAGTCGGACAGCCCCTCATGCTCGCGCCCGAGCAGGATGGCGGCGCCAGCCGTGAGGTCGCACTCCCACACGCTGGTGGTGGCCGAAGGGGTGGTGGCCACCAGACGCAGCCCTGCCGCGCGGACGGCGGCCAGGACCTCCTCGCGCGTGCCGACCCCGACTGTCAAGGCGAACGAACTCCCCATGGCAGCCCTCACGAGGTTCGGGTTCTCCAGATCGACGCCCTTGCCGCCCCCTTGCTCCCCGTCCGGCCCGTCGGCGTCCGGGCAAATGAACACGGCGTCGGCGCCGAACGCGTCGGCGCTCCTAAGAAGGGCGCCAACGTTCCCAGGCTTCTCGAGCCCTGCCAAGACGAGCACGAGCGCTCCTTCGGCCAGCGGGACGCCCGCGGGCGGTGTCCGGCGCGTACGTACGACGAGTACGACGCCGTCCGGGTTCTCGCGGATGCTCAACCGCCTGAACGCGCTCGGGCTGACGGTCCAGAGCTCGGCGCCGCTCGCCCCGGCACGCTCCCGCCACGTCTCCATACTCGACCCTGTCGGCAGTAGCGACGGCGCCACCACGATGCTCACCGCGTCGACCCGCGCGTCCAGCGCGCGGCCCGCCTCCCGCTGCCCTTCGACGAGGTACGTGCCGCTGCGCTCGCGCTCGCGCCTGTCCTTCAGCGCCGCGAGCTCCTTCACGAATGGGTTGGCGGCGCTCTCCACGTGTCTCGTGGCCATTCGGGCATCATATGCGTAGCCTCGGGAGTACACTCCCGCATGCCCACGACCAAGCTTCTCATGTCCGGTGAGGAACTCGCCGCGGCCCTCAAGGCCGGCGACCCTCGGTTACGCATCGTCGACGCGCGCTTCGAGCTCTCGGACCCGGCCTTCGGTAGGCAGGCCTACGCCGCCGGCCATGTCCCGGGGGCCATCCACCTCGACCTCGACCACGACCTGGCGGGCCCGAAGGGAGTTCACGGTGGTAGGCACCCGCTCCCCGACATGGAGGCGTTCGCGGCCAAGCTCGGCGCGGCCGGCATCGGGGACGAGCACCTGGTGGTCGTGTACGACCACGCCGGGGGGATGTACGCCGGGCGGGCCGTGTGGCTGCTGCGCTTCGCCGGGCATGAGGACGTGCGGCTCCTGGACGGCGGCCTGAACGCCTACCAGGCCGCCGGTGGTGAGCTGACCACCGTGGAGCCGCGCTACGCCCCCGCCACCCTCACCGTCAGGCTGCGTCCGGAGATGGTCGTCGACGCGGACTACGTGAAAGCGGCCATCGGTCGCGACGACGTGGTCCTGCTGGATGCCCGCGCGCCTGAGCGGTATCGCGGCGAGACCGAGCCGCTCGATCCGAAGGCCGGCCACATACCCGGGGCCCTCAACCGCTTCTTCGGAGCCAACCTGAAGGACGGGCGCTTCTTCGCGGCCGATGAGCTGAAGGAGCGTCTCGACCTGCCGGACGGCGTCGCCGACGGCTCCAGGACGGCGGTCGCCTACTGCGGTTCCGGCGTCACCGGTGCTCATCTGGTCCTCGCCATGGAGCTGGCCGGCTACCCGGGGGCGAAGCTGTACGCGGGCTCGTGGAGCGACTGGTCGTCGCGCGACCTGCCCGTGGCGGTGGGCGAGGAAACGCCGAACGAAGCGGCCTGATCCGGCTGCTCGCTGGCCGGTTCGCACCGAGCGGGAGCGCACCGTCGAGCCCCTCATGTGACGCGGATCCCCAGACGGTGATTATCATGAGGGGACGCATGGAGAGCGTAAGCGGCATATCAACCCTGACGCTCGGCGAGCGCTTGTGGGAGGGCTACTTCCACGGCGCGCCGCACGGGATGGTCTTGTTCAAGGCCGTCCGCACTGACGCGGGGCGCCTGGACGACTTCGAATGGTGCGACCTCAACCAGAGCGCCGCAGCGGCACTCGAGATCGACCGCGCTGCCGTCGTCGGTAGCGCCGCGCGGTCCGTGCGCGAGTCGCCGTTCGATCCACGCGTGTACCGGCGTCTGGTGACCGCCCACGTGACCAAGCGCGTGCAGGAGTTCGAGCAGGTCTTCCCGGCCTCCGCCGGCGCAGCCGCGTTGGACGGCGGTGCGCGCGAGGGGCGCGAGAACCTCACGTGGTACGCGGTCACGGTCATCCCGCTCGACGACTCGTACCTGATCGTCCAGTTCAGGAGCATCACGCATTACAAGTCCGTGTTGCGTCAGGCGGTTGAGCTGCTCAACCGCGACGACCTCACGGGCCTTGCCAACCGCCGCCACCTGAAGACGCGCTTCTGGGTGCTGCGGCGGCGCAACGTCCCCATGGCGCTCCTGTACTTCGACCTGAACGGCTTCAAGGCGGTCAACGACACGTACGGGCACGAGATAGGCGACCAGGTACTGAGCATCATCGGCCAGCGCCTCACCACGAAAGTGCGGCCGGACGAGATGGTCGCGCGACTGGGCGGCGACGAGTTCGCGGTCCTGCTCGCCGGCGGCGACCTCAGCGCGGTGGACCGCGTGACGGGCCGCCTGATAGAGGTCGTCGAGGAGCCGATCCACCTCGAGCCCGGCACGGTCCGCCTGTCGGCCAGCGTCGGGGCGGCCTTGTACCCGGACGACGCCGAGTCGTTCGAGGCGCTGGTGAGCCGGGCGGACGCCCGGATGTACGAGCAGAAGCGCAGACGGACCGTTCACTGAACGGCGCGAGCGCTCGAGAGCAGCGACCGCGCCGTCGGTCTTAACCCCGCGAGGGTCTCAGTCGAAGTCCCTACTCAGGAACCACCAGAAGAGGATGGCCCCGAAGACGATGGCGTAGCCGCCCATGACGAGCGCGGAGTGCCCGAGCGTCATGCCGGTGCCCAGGAGCGCCGCGAACGGACCGCTGCCGCTCAGCTCGCCGCTGACGCCGATCTGGCCGAGCAGTTCGCCGGAAGCCTGCCTGCCGGGGTTGTAGAGGTTACTCGTGAAGAAGTACTTGGGCAGCGCCTGCCAGGTGTTCTGGATGCGCAGCGCCTGGAAGATGGCGTTGATCCTGTTCAGCGGCTGGAGCTGGGCGATCGTGTTCAGCACCGTGTAGAGCGTCTCGATCAGGCTCGGGAGGAAGAGGACCATCACCACCCCGAGCACCCCAGAACGCACGAGCGTGATCAGCAGGAACGCGAGCAGCACCGGCGCGAGCAACTGGGCCAACTGCAGGAGATAGAGCCCGATGAGGGGCGGCCAGGCGCCGCTGAAGTCGGTCGGCAGGAACGTCGTGCCGATGGCCCCGAAGAGGAAGCCGAACACGGCGGCTCCGAGCATCAGGGCGGCGAGCGCCCCCATGGTCACGACGACCTTGCCGGCGAGCACGGCCCAGCGCTTGGGCTGCACGACGAGCACGGTCTTCCACATGTTCTGCGAGCGCTCGTCTCCGATCAGCAGCGCGGCCAGGAGCGTGACGGCCACGATGTACAGGGTCGGGCTCGTGAACGCCGGCCCTGCGAGGGCGAGGCGCGCGATGCCGACGGGCGACGCGAAGAGCTGGAGCCCCTGGTCCACCGTGCCACCGTCGTTGGCGAAGGAGCCGGCGAGGTTCACGTGGACGACGCGCGCCACGACCAGGACGAGCACCGGCAGCAGGAACCAGTAGAGGGCGGCGAGGATGTACAGGCGCCGCTTGCGCAGCACCTTGAACGTCTCCGCCCGGATGACGTTGGCCAGAGCGTTCACGATGGCCTCCCTTGACCGTTGACGAGCTTGAGGTAGGCGGCCTCGAGGTCATCGCCGTGCACGCTCGCGGCGAGCACCCTGACGCCCTGGGCCACCAGGTCGCCGACGAGGTCGTCGGAGCGATCGCGGGCGACCATGACGTCGGCGCCGTCGTGGCCGTTGGGGGTGTGACGAAGGCCGAGGCGCTCCAAGGCGGCGAAGAGAGCCGCCTGGTCGGCCGCGCGTACCGTGTAGCGCACCTGCTGCTCGCCCATCCGCGCCAACAGGTCGCCGAGCCTGCCGTCGAACCTCAGGACGCCCTTGTCGATGGCGAGGACGCGGTCGACGAACTTCTCGACCTCGGCGAGGATGTGGCTCGAGACGAGCACCGTGGTGCCTTCGGCGGCGATGGCCTTGAGCGACTCGCGGAACTCGGCTATGCCCGTCGGGTCGAGCCCGTTGGTGGGCTCGTCGAGGAGCAGCACCTGGGGGCGCCAGAGGAGGGCGCGAGCGAGCGCAAGGCGTTGGCGCATGCCCTGGGAGTACGCTTTGACCTTCTTGTGCGCCGCGTCCTGCATGTGCACGAAGGCGAGGGCCTCGTCGATGCGTTCCTCGGGCACGTCGCCGTGCAGGAGCGCCGCGTGGCGCAAGTTGTTGCGGCCGGTCAAATACGGGTAGAAGGTCGGCTCCTCGATCATGGTCCCCACGCGCCTGAGCGTCGTGCCCGGCACCTTGGCGCCCAGCACCTGGCAGGTCCCCGCCGTCGGTTTCACCAGGCCGGCCAGCATGCGCAGCATGGTCGTCTTGCCCGCGCCGTTGGGTCCGAGGAAGCCGACGATCTCGCCCTGGGCGATGTCGAAACTCAGCTCCGAGACGGCCGCGACCGCCCCGTAGCGTTTCGTCAGGCCACTTGCCGTGATAGCGCTCATTCCGCCTTCTCCGCTCTCGTCATCAGGCTGTCGATGGCGTCCCGCGGGTCCTTGCCCTCGAACACCACGCTATACACCTCGCTACTGATGGGTAGGTCGACGCCGCTCCCGACGGTGGCGCCGTGCAGCGCCTTGACGGTCGGGATGCCCTCTGCCGTCAGGCCGCTCGCCTCGATATCCGCGAGCGTCGCGCCGTCCGCGAGCAACACGCCGACCTTGTGGTTGCGCGACTCGGCGCTGGAGCACGTGGCGACCAGGTCGCCGACGCCCGCCAGGCCGTAGAAGGTTGCGACCTGTCCTCCGACGGCCGTGCCGAAACGGACTATCTCGGCCAGACCGCGGGTGATGATCGACGCCTTCGTGTTGTCGCCAAGTCCGAGGCCGTCGCTGACGCCGCAGGCCAGCGCGATGACGTTCTTGAGCGCCCCGGCCATCTCGACGCCGATCAGGTCGGCGCTCGTGTAGACCCTGAAAGTTCGCTGCTGGAGGAGCTGCTGGACGCCCTTGGCCAGCCCGGCGTCCGGACTGGCGACCGTGGTGGTGGCGGGCTTGTCGGCGGCGATCTCGGTGGCCAGGTTGGGCCCCGAGACGACGGCGATCGGCACGCCAGGCAGGTACTCGGCGGCTACCTGGGAGAGGCGCTTGAACGTGGCGACCTCCAGGCCCTTCGAGCAGCTCACGAGCGCCGGTGGAGCGCCGACGTGCGCCAGCCGTTCGCTGACCTGCCTGAACGCCTTCGATGGCACGGCCATGAAGGCTAGTACGCAGCCGCGCACGGCGGCGGCCAGATCGGCGGTCGCGCGCACCCCGGCCGGCAGCGCCAGCCCAGGCACGTACTCCTCGTTCCGGCCGCCGGCGTTGATGGCGTCGGCGAGCGCCTCCCGGTGGGACCAGAGCCGCACCTCGTGTCCGTTGCGGGCGAGGAGCGAGGCGACGACGGTGCCCCAGGCGCCCGCGCCGATAACGGCCAAGGGGCCTTGGGTGAAGAGGCCGGGGGATGCAGCGCAGGTCATGTGATAAGCGTACCAGGTGGTGCTATCGTGGCTTTTGGCGCCGCGATGGGGTCGCTCGTCCGCTACGACGTGCCGTGGGCGCGTTCGTCGCCGGGCCAAGTGATGCCCGCCGCACCAGCATGGCGGCGCGAGAACCTCGGAGGAACCATGCCCACTTACCTTTATCGGAACCTCGATACCGGTGAGACGTTCGAGTACGAGCAGCGGATCACCGACGCCCCGCTGTCGGTCCACCCGGAGACGGGCGCGGCCGTGAAGCGCCTGATCCAGCCGGTCGGGATCGCGTTCAAGGGCTCGGGGTTCTACGTCAACGACAGCAAGAAGTCGGGAGCGAGCAAGCTCGAGTCCAAGCCTGCCGGCAGCTCCGATGCCAAGGCCGCGGACAGCGCGACCGCGCCGGCCAGCAGCGCGCCGAGCGCGACGCCGGCGCCTGCCGCCAGCAGCGCGGCAGCCGACTGACGCAGTCGCCGCGGCAGCCACGGCAGCTGCGGCAGCCACGGCAGCCGCGGCTGGCTAGGGCTGCTTGGCGACGAACCGAACCTCGAACAGCGCCGGCCACAGCTTCCCTGTAACGAGGAAGTTGCCGCTCACGTCGTCGTAGGCGATGCCGTTGAGGACCGCGTCGCGATCGGTCACTCCGGCCGCGCGCCTCAGTTCCGCCGCGTCGATCACAGCCGTTACTTTGCCGGTGCCCGGGTCGATCCTGACGATCTCGTCGGTCGTCCAGACGTTGGCGTAGATGGTGCCGGCCACGCATTCGAGCTCGTTCAGCATGGTCAGGGGTTTGCCGTCGCTCGTCACGTCCACGGTCCCTTTGGCCGCGAACGTGACCGGGTCGCGTCTGGTCAGCCTGGCGCTGCCATCGCTCATCCAGAGATCCGTGCCGTCGAAGCAAAGGCCCCAGCCCTCGCCCTCGTAGCGTTGGGTACCCTTCGGCTCGAACGTATCGACGTCGTATCGCAGCAGGACGCCGTTCTGCCACGTGATCTG
>JBIQNJ010000005.1:42500-70188 GCA_044462445.1 Truepera radiovictrix
CCCCGCGACTACCTGCGCATCCAGAACACTCCGCGCGTCGTGGTCGACGAGATCGAGACCCTCTCCACCAACTACATCGGCTTCAACACTCAGTCCGAGCCATTCGATGACGTACGTGTTCGTCAGGCCATCAACTACGCCCTCGACGTAGGGGCCATCATCGACGCTATCTACGAGGGCCTCGGCATCCCGGCCAACGGCCCCATCTCGCCGCAGGTGTTCGGCGCCAACCTTGACCTCGCTCCGTACGACTACGACCCCGAGCGCGCCAAGGCCCTCCTGGCCGAGGCCGGCTACCCCAACGGCTTCAACACCAGCCTCTGGACCAACGACAACCCGCTGCGCATCCAGATCGCCGAGATCGTGCAGGCCTACCTGGCCGAGGTCGGCGTTAACGTCGACATCCAGGTGCTCGAGTGGGGCGCCTACCTCGACGGCACTGCCGCCGGCAACCATGACATGTTCATCCTCGGCTGGGTCACCGTTACCGCCGATGCCGACTACGGCCTCTACGCGCTGTTCCACAGCAGCCAGTTCGGCAGCCCGGGCAACCGCACCTTCTACTCCAACGCCCGCATCGACGAGCTGCTCGATGCCGGCCGCACGGAGGCCGACGCCGACGCCCGCATGACCATCTACGGCGAAGCTCAGGAGATCATCGCTGAAGAAGCTCCCTGGATCTTCCTCAACGTGACCCTCGAGTTCAACGGCTGGCGCGACAACGTGTCCGGCTTCCAGGCCCACCCCGCCGGCCACCACCGCCTCTTCAACATCAGCAAGACCAACTGAGCGATCGCTCGCCTCAGGGCGTGGAGCGAAGGCGACCCCTTCGCTCCACGCACACCGTACGGCGGCCGAGAGAATATGCCAGACGCCGCCCACCACTCTTATTGACCCCACTCATATGACCGAGACTATCTGATGTTCAAGTACATCCTGCGACGGCTGGTCCTCGTTATCCCCGTGCTGCTGGGGGTCACCGTCATCGTGTTCGGCATCGTCAACCTCACGCCCGGCGACCCGGCCGTCATGATGCTGGGCGAGAACGCTCCGGCGGCGGAGGTAGAGGCCCTGAGGGTCAGGCTGGGCCTGGACCAACCGCCCCACGTCCAGTACGTCCGGTGGCTGGGCCGTATGGTGCAGCTCGACTTCGGCCGCTCCATCCGCTCCTCACGCCCCGTGACGGCGGAGATCGGCCAGCGCATCGGACCCACCATAGAGCTGGCCGTGCTGGCCACGCTGCTGGCGGTGGCCGTGGGCGTGCCGCTGGGCGTCGTGTCGGCCACGCGGCGCAACTCGCTGGTAGACCACGTGGCCACCGTGCTGGCGTTCGTGGGCCTGGCCATGCCCGTGTTCTGGCAGGGCCTGATGATGATCATCCTCTTCACCATCATGCTGGAGTGGCTGCCGGCGTCAGGACGCTTCGGCGGCTGGCAGTACTACATCATGCCTGTGCTCACCCTCGGCACCAGCGCCATCGCCTCCATCACCCGCATGACCCGCAGCACCATGCTCGAGACCCTGACACAGGACTACGTGCGCACCGCCAAGTCGAAGGGGCTGCAGCGGCAGGCCGTTGTGTACCAGCACGCTCTGCGCAACGCTCTCATCCCCGTGGTCACCGTGATCGGCCTGCAGTTCGGCGGTCTCCTCTCGGGCGCCGTCATCACCGAGACCATCTTCAGCTGGCCCGGCATCGGCGGCCTGGCGGTAGACGCCATCAGGTCTCGTGACATGCCCGTCATCCAGGGCGTCGTGATGGTGTTCGCCGTCATGTACGCGCTGGTCAACCTGCTTACAGACGTTATCTACGCTTACCTAGACCCCAGGCTGCGCACGAGGTACTCCTGACCATGGCCGCGACCGATAACACCGTCAACACGGCGCCCGCCGGTAACGCCACCAAGCGGAGCGTCAACCTCGGCAGGCTCCTCCGGCGCAACTCGCGCAGCGTGGTAGGCGCGGTGGCGCTGCTGATCATCTTCGGCTCTGCGCTCTTCGCCAACCAGCTGGCGCCGTACCCGCCCAACCAGCAGAACCTTCGCAACCGCCTGCAGCCACCGTCCGCCGAACACGTTCTGGGCACAGACAACTTCGGCCGCGACGTCTACTCGCGCATCCTTCACGGCGGCAGGGTGTCGCTCACCATCGGCTTCATCGCGGTAGGTATCGCCCTCGTCGTGGGCGGCTTGATGGGCCTGCTGGCCGGTTTCTACGGCGGGTTGCTCGACAGCGTCATCTCTGGTGTCGTAGACGTCCTGCTCGCCCTGCCGGCGTTCCTGCTGGCCCTCGCCATCGTGGCAGCGCTAGGGCCCAGCATGATCAACGTGATGATCGCCGTGGGCATAGCCAACATCCCAGGCTTCGCCCGTATCGTGCGTAGCGCCGTGCTCACGGTGCGCGAGATGGACTACGTGACCGCCGCCCAGGCCGTAGGCTCGCGCGACCCGCGCGTCATGTTCCGTCACGTCATCCCTAACTCGCTGGGCCCCGTCATCGTGCAGGTGAGCCTGTCGCTCGCCGGCGCCATCCTCGCGGCCGCCGGCCTGTCGTTCCTCGGTATGGGAGCTCAGCCGCCCACCGCGGAATGGGGCAGCATGCTCAACGCCGCCCGCCCGTACATCCGCGATGCGCAGTGGACCGTGACCTTCCCAGGCCTGGCCATCGTGGTCACGGTGCTGGCGCTCAACCTGGTGGGCGACGGCCTGAGAGACGCGCTCGACCCGCGCAGGCTGCAGTCTGACTGACGCTGCAGCGTGGCGCCGTGAACAGGAGCGAGCCGGTCACGCGGGCGCCAAAGGTCCATCCAGGCGCGCTTCGCCGCGGGCTCAGTCACCCAACAGCACAGTGCGGGTATCGAGCCCTAGGAGCTCGTCGATCTCGACGCTGTAGAAGAGGTCGGCGATCTCCGCCGGCACAGAGCCGCTTAAGTGCAGGACGAACAGGCTGACCTCGCGCGCCTCCTCGGTCGTGAGCTTGCCGGGGTCCCACCGCGGCATGGTCGCCTGCACGTAGCTCTCGAGCACGGCCAGGCTCGGGAACCTGACCAGGTAATCGGGAGTGGCGAACGGGGTGGGCTCACCGAGCGAGAACACGGCCAGGTCGTTGGGGGCCCAGCTCTCATGCAATGTGGGTGGGTTGCGAGGGTTATGGCAGCGCGAGCAAGTCTGGTGGTCTACAGGGAACCGGGCCCGCGACTCGTCGAGCCCCTGCCCCGTCGGGCCGTGGCAGGCCAGGCAGTGGCTGGCATAAAGCGCCGAGCCCGGCAGCGTGGTGTCTACGCCGGGCAGGTAGCGGCTTATCGACTGGGCGCCACCGAGCGAGCCCAGCACGAGTGCCGTCAGCCACGAGAGCGCCAGGGCGCCGAGGAGCAGCTTCAGCCGGCGAGAACGCACCGAGAACCTGCTACAGGGCGAGACGACCGAGCGCCAGCAGCTTGGGCATGGGCAGCCGCTTGAGCATGGCGAACGAGCTCGGGGTGCGCTCCACGAGGCTCTCGAGGCGGTCGAACATGAGCGTGAAGAGGTCTTGCGGCATGTTGAGGGCCGGTGTGAGCCGCATGGTGCGGTGGGCGTTGTTGCTGTAGCAGCCGTGCACGCCCGCGCCATGCAGCTCGCGCAGCATGAGGGCCGCCGCGAAGGTCTGCACGTCCTCTTCGGAGATGCCGGGCACCTTGAAGCCCACCACAGGCTTGAGCGAGACGGCGAACAGCATGCCGGCGCCGCGCACGCTCTCGATCAGCCCGGGGTTCTTGTCTGCCATGGTCTGCAGCCGACCCAGGCCGTACTGCCCTAGCTGCCTGGCCCGCTCGTCGAGCCGCCCTTCTACCAGGAGTTCGAGTGACTTGAGGCCCACCGCCATGGCCAGCGTGCCGCCGCTGAACGTGGACGAATGACGCTTAGAGGCCAGCCCCGGCAGCAGGGCATGGAAGATGCTCTTGCGGGCGATGGTGGCGCTGACGGGCAGCAGGCCGCCGCCCAGAGGCTTGGCGAGAGTGACGATGTCTGGCTCCAAGCCGTCGGCCACGCTGGCGAACCAGTGACCCGTGCGGCCCAGCCCCGTCTGTATCTCGTCCGCTATGACCGGCACGCCATGCTGCTGCGCCAGCTTGCCCAGCTGTGCCAGGAAGCCGGAAGGCGGGGTGATGACGCCCCCCTCGCCCTGAACGGGTTCCACCACTATGCCGCAGGCGCGCTTGCCCAGTTGCGTAAGGGTGCGTGCCACAGCGTCGGCATCGCCGTAAGGCAGCGACACGACGTCGGGGGCCAGTGGGCGGAACGGCCCCTGGTACTCGTCGTTGGGGGTGAGCGCCAGGGCGCCGGTGGTCTTGCCGTGGTAGGCGCGCTGGAAGTTTATGAAGGTAGTGCCCTGCGGCCGCGCCGCGCGCGCCATCTTGATGGCCGTCTCGATGGCCTCGGCGCCGGAGTTGCCGAAGTACACGCGGCTGTCGGCGTGACTCGGGGCAACGGCTGCGAGCAGCGCCACCAGGTTCGTTTCCAGGGCGGCGCGCCATTCGCTCAAGCTCTGCTGCGGTAGGCCGAGCTGCTTGTTGGCAGCGAGGAACTCCCGCACGAAATCTACCAGGGGAGGGTAGGCCTCGCCGAACGGTGTGGCGGCGTAGCTGCCGGCGTGGATGAGGTGTACGCCCGCCGGGTCACGCAGCTCCCACGGGCTCTCGACCGTGAAGGGGCCGGCGAGGCCCAGGATGTCCAGCAGCTTCAGCAGGTCGGTGTTGCCGTGCGCGCTCTCCAGCTGCAGGGTCTTGACCGACTCGGGAGCGGTAAGCAGCTCGCTCGTGGTCACGGGCAGCAAAGACGTCTTGGAGAGCGTCATTGTAGTGGCCTGCTTATCACGTTACCAGCGCCGTCCTCGACCACTACCTGACCTCCGGATACGTTGTCTACCACCACCGAGAAGGCGAACTCGGTGCCGGGCGTGAACGCCAGCGGCACGTCGTTGATGCGGATGCTGGAGAGGCGCATGTTGTCTCTCGCCACTCCCTCGACCAGTACGCGCCCACCCGCTGCGGACTCCACTCGGGTCAGCTCGACGGTGGGCGGTGTGGCGTCGAGCGTCAGCACGTAGCGCTCCGTGGTGGTGCGCCCGGACACGTCTGTTACCTCGAGCAGGAGCGTGAGTTCGCCGTCCGTGAGGTTGGGCTTTGTGAAGGCGAACTGCACGAGGCGCTTGCCGCGCTCGGAGGTGTAGATGGCGTTGGTCATGAGGTCGGCGCCGTCGACGCGGATGGCTGCGATGCCCGTGTCGTCGAGCGCGTAGCCGCTGATGCGAAGGTTGTCGGTGCTGCGGGTGGTGCCGCTGCGCGGCTCCGTGATGGCGATGACCGGCGCCAGGGCGTCGGGCCGCCCGGCGCACGCAGCCAGCGGAACCAGCAGCAGGGCTGCAAGCGCCGCCCTCCGCAGGACGGGCACTTGGAGGCAGGCCAACGGCTTCGGCACGACCCAATGCTACCACTGGGAAAGCGCACGCCTTGCTGGCCGACTACGGCCCTGTGCCTCGTTCCTATGGCCGTTAACCAGAGGCTTAGACAAGCGCTCTGTCGTGCATGCGACGGTGGCATATCGGTGAGACATGGGATAAGGTAGTTGCCTACAGGTGTCAGCCGTAACGGCTCATAGCTAAAGATTGATATGGCTTGTCATAGTCATAGGCTGTTGTGAGTCGGGGATAGCAGTCGCGCTGACCTGTCATAGTTAGGGCCCGGTATGGGCCGCCAGAAGGGAGCGTTGGGAGAGAACCTTCGAAGTTGTGCGGTCACTTGCATGGTGCTCGCCTGAGAGCGGGCAGAAGTAAATGAAGCCGGAACCATAAAAGGAGAACATTGATGAAGAGAATTGCAGCGTTAGTTGCGGGCCTGGCCCTGATCGCCGGTATGGCGTTCGCCCAGGCGCCCCGCGACACTTACGTGTTCCAGAACTTCGGCGAGCCGGTGTCCTTGGACCCCGCACGCGCCTACGACACGGGCTCGGGCGCCATCATCGAGAACGTCTATGAGACCCTCTTCCTGTACGACGGAGAGGCCATCGACGAGTTCGTGCCGGGCCTGGCCCTCGACTACTCCGCCAGCGATGACGGTCTGACCTGGACCTTCAACCTGCGCCCCGGCGTCAAGTTCCATAGCGGCAACGACATGACCTGCAAGGACGTGTCCTGGTCGTTCAAGTACGGCGCCGTCACCGCTCACCCTGAGGGCGCCACCGCCTACCTCATGGGCTACTACTGGCTCGGCACCCAGGTGGACGGCTCCGACAAGGACGCCTACCTGGCGGAAGTGTCGTGGGACATGATCGACGGCATCGTCGACTGCCCCGAAGGCCCTGACGGCCTGGTCGCCGTGGTCAACCTCGTCAACCAGACCCCGGCCCTCATCCCCGTCCTCACCTACACCGCGTTCAGCGTCGTCGACAGCGAGTGGGCCATCGCCAACGGCGTGTGGGACGGCACCGAAGCTACCTGGCAGGACTGGATCGGCCGTGACCTCACCGCCGAGTACCTCCATAACCACGTCAGTGGCACGGGCGCCTACAGCCTGGTCGAGTGGACCGACGACTCCGTCGTGGCCCGCGCCTTCCCGGATTACTGGGGCGGCGAACCCTCGATCGCCAACGTGGTCTACCAGTACGTCGACGAGCAGTCCACCCGCCTCCTGGCTATCCAGCAGGGCGACGCCGACCGCATCCTCGTCAACGAGCGCGCTGCCCTCAACCAGCTCGCCGGCGCCGACGGCGTGAGCATCCTGGAAGGCGGCTGGTACCCGGCCTCCGTGACCTCGGTGTTCTTCAACTTCGACATCGAGACCTCCAACAACGAAGACGTCGGCTCGGGCCAGCTCGACGGCAACGGCATCCCCAGCGACTTCTTCGCCGACGTGAACATCCGCCGCGCCTTCGCCCACCTGTTCGACCACCAGGCGTTCGTCGACCAGATCTACGAAGGCAAGGGCGTTGTGCTCACCATGGGCCTGCCGCCGGCGTTCCTGGGCTACAACCCCGACGCCCCGAAGCGCGACATAGACCTCGAAGCGGCCGAAGAGTACTTCAAGGCTGCGTTCGGTGGCGAGGTGTGGGAGAAGGGCTTCCAGTTCACCGCCCTCTACAACTCGGGCAACACCATCCGCCAGACGGCCCTCGAGATCATGGCCGACAACCTCGAGTTCGTGAACCCGAAGTTCCGCATGGACGTGCGCGGTCTGCCGTGGGCTGACTACCTCGACCGCACCGCTCAGCGCCGCGCGCCGATGTTCGCTCTCGGCTGGGCCGCCGACTACGCCGACCCGAGCAACTTCATCAACACGTTCTATGACAACGACGGTTACTACGCCAACCGCACGAGCATCAACGTGCCCGCCATCCAGCAGCTCATCGATCAGGCAGACGTTATCCTCGACCCCGTCGAGCGCGGCTTCCTCTACCGCTCCATCGGCATCGAGCACTACGACCAGGTTCCTCTGATCGCCGTGCCCGTGCAGGAGTCGTTCCTGGTGGTCCGCAGCGACCTGCAGGGCGTTTACAACAACACGATGCTCTCCACCCAGTTCTACTGGAAGGACATCTCCAAGTAAGCATCGCTTGATGAGTCGGGTCGCGCACGCCTGCAGGCGTGCGCGACCCACACTCACCGGCCCGGTGCCGGTAGTGCACGACCACAACTAAAGGACCACCTATCTTGTTCACGTTCATCGTCAGGCGCCTTCTACTACTACCGGTAGTCTTCATCGGCGTGACCCTGGCCATCGTGCTGCTGATGCAGCTACTTACGCCTTATCAGCGGGCCGCCGCCTATATCCAATCTGAAGCGCAGATCAGGAACATCGACGCCATAATCGAGCAGTACGGCCTGACCGACCCCTGGTACAAGCAGTACGGCCGCTGGCTGGGCGAGGTGTTCAAGGGCAACCTCGGCTACTCGCGCACCTCGCGTGAGCCAGTGCTGACCACGTTGCAGAAGCGCTTCCCGGTCACTCTGGAGCTGGCCGCTCTGGCCATCATCCCCGTCATCGGCGTGGGCGTGCTCATGGGCACGACCGCGGCGCTTAACCGGGACAAGTTCTTCGACCAGATGACGCGCGTCCTGTCGGTCATCGGCTGGTCTCTGCCCACCTTCGTGCTCGGCATCTGGCTGCTCGTTATCTTCTACGGTTGGCTCGGGTGGTTCCAGCCCGGCAGGGTGTCTACCGCGTTCGCCGTGCAGATGGCGGGTGTGGGCTCAGACTTCACTACCTACACGCGCATGCTCACCCTCGACGCTCTACTCAACGGTCGCTTCGATATCTTCGTGAACGCTCTGAAACACATGGTGCTTCCGGTCATCACGCTGGCCGTGGTGCAGAGCGCACAGATCATGCGCGTCATGCGCTCCTCACTGCTCGACGCGCTGGGTCAGGACTACGTGCGCACGGCGCGGGCCAAGGGCCTGCCCGAACACACCGTCACTCATAAGCATGCGCGCCGCAACGCGCTCATACCCGTCATCACGCTCTCGGGCTTCGTGCTCATCGGCCTCGTCAACGGGGTGGTCATCACCGAGACCATCTTCAACTACCCCGGCCTTGGTCAGTGGGCGGCCACGGCTGCGACGAACCTCGACTACGCCTCTGTGCTGGGTTTCGCCATATTCACCGCCATGATGGTGGTGTTCGCCAACCTCCTCGTAGACGTTCTCTACGGCATCGTAGACCCAAGGATCAGGTACGAGTAGATGGACAACCCGAGCCTCTCTCCCCGGCTGGAAGACGCCCACGAGCTCAGGAGCTCGAAGACCAAGCAGCGCGCCAAGGCCTGGCGCCGCTTCAGCCGCAACCCTCTGGCCCTGGCAGGGCTGGCGCTGGTCATCGGCTTCATAATCGTCGCTGTGACAGCGCCCGTCATCACCGACCTGCCGCGCAGCTGCGTGCGCGACCTGGGCTTGAGCGCCGCCAACCAGTACGACTACCGCGACCCGACCAAGGCGGTGTTCTGGCGCGCCATCGTCAACCCGCCGGCCACCTGCTTCAGCATGACCCGCGTAGGCTTCGGCACCCAGCCACGTAACGCCGAACAGTCGAACACGCGCCTCGGGACCACCAGCGGCGGGTACGACATCTTCTACGGGCTCGTGTGGGGCACCCGCACCGCCTTCAAGGTAGGCCTCATCGTGGTGGGCATCGCCTTCGCCATCGGCGTGCTGCTCGGCAGCCTGTCGGGTTACATCGGCGGCGTCTTCGACAACATCCTCATGCGTTTCACCGACATCGTCATATCGCTGCCCAGCCTGGTCGTGGCCATGGTGGTGGTCATGGTGCTGGGCAAATCGATAGATAACATCATGCTGGCCATAGCCATCACTGCCTGGCCCTCGTACGCCCGCCTCATGCGCGGCGAAGTTCTGCGTGTGAAGGAGGAGGAGTACGTCACCTCGGCCAAAGCACTTGGACGGCGCTGGTACGGCATCATCGGGCGCCACGTTCTGCCTAACGCCCTAGGGCCTATCGTCATCGTGGCCAGCCTCGACATCGGCTCGGTGGTCCTCACGGCCGCCGCGCTGTCGTTCCTGGGTCTCGGCGCCGAGGTGGGCTACGCCGACTGGGGGCAGATGATCTCGTTCGGCCGCGACTGGATCTTAGGCCCGCCCGGGCAGCCCTTCTACTACTGGTACGTCTCGTTCTGGCCCGGCGTCATCATTCTGCTGTTCGTGCTCGGTTGGAACCTGCTGGGTGATGCCTTCAGAGACGTACTGGACCCGCGCTCCGGGCGCTAGTGCAGGCTGGGTGACCAGCCGGCCTGGACCGCCGTACTTAATGCGGCGGCGGCCTCCTCGCCTCTGCCGTTCAGGCTGAGCAGGTGCGCGCTTATGAGCCAGTACTCCGCGTCGGACAGCTTGCCGGGGTGGTAGCGGGGCATGGTCGCTTTTATGTAGGCGTGCAGCGCTTCGGGCGCTGCCACCGCTGCCAGAGGCGCGCGCGCCGGCGCTGTGCCGGCCTCTCCGGCGGGCTTAGTGGGCTCGTCCACGCCGAGGGCGTGCAAGGCCGGCGGGTCTCCGATAGGGAACATGTTGTTGTCCATGATGGGCTGGTTCAGAGGCATGACCACTGGGTTGCCCTGTTTGTGGCAGCGCGTGCAGTTGCGGTGGTCTGCCGGGAAGGCGAGCTTGGCCTCGGCCAACCCGCCACCGGTGGCGCCATGGCACACGGCGCAGTTGAAGGCGTAGACACCTGCGGCGTCCTCAAGCGCCCGTTCCAGCTCCCCTTCCAGCTCTGCCTCAGCGGAGAGTCCTGGTCGTGCCTGCGGATCGCTCCCCAGGGCGAACATCACCGGCGCCAGCGCCAAGAACGCCAACGCAAGCAGAAGTGGGCGCCTCATGGGCGCCCAGCTACTGCGGAACGGCGATGGCGGGGCCTTGCCCGTGATCTAGCCTTTCTCGGTCGAGTCGTCTCCGCCCTCCGCGCCGGCATCGTCGTCAGACGCCAGCTCCTCAGCGGTTTCCGATACGGCCTCAGAGACGGTATCGGCCGCGTCGCTGACGACCTCGGCAGCTCGCTCGGCCACGTCGGTGGCGGCCGCGGCGGCCGTATCGACGGCGTCCGAGGCCTTGGCAGCTACACCCTTGGCCACGTCCTTGGCGGCGTCCTTGACAGCGTCAACGGTGGCGGCCACCGGGTTCGAGGCGGTGGTGCCGCCGGCCGAGCCCGTGCCGGCCCCTGCGGCGGCCGTCTCACTGTTGCGGCTCTGTAGCGCCTTGACGAGGAAGTAGACCAGACCGGCGACTATGGCGATGGGGACGATGAACCGTAGCAGCAGCCAGAGTAGGCCGGCCAGCGCTTTGAACAGCGCACCGCCAAGCGACAGGACCCACCCCAGCACCCACAGCAGGGCGGTGCCGACGAGGAGGGCGACGAGCCCGAAGACAACGAGCTCCACGACTTCTTGTAGGGAGCGCTTCATAGGCCCAGTATATCAGCGGTCGGCATGAGCCCTGACTCACAGATGGGCACGGCCGCCGCCCCGACCGCTGAGCCGCAACGCGGCCCGGCGGCCGGAACCGCGTCCTGCTGGGTAGACTGCCTCATGCTCGGCCGCAGACCAAAGCCCAAACAAGCCGCCACCGTCGACGAGGAGCTCACTGCCGAGCGCACGGTGCACGGAGGCATGACCCTCGCCCGGCGGACCGACGGCCAGGTCGCCCTCATAACGGGCGCCGTGCCGGGTGAGCGGGTCGTGGCTCGCCTAGAGCAGAGGCGCGGCGTGTGGCAAGGCGCCGTGCTGTCTGTGGTCGAGCCGTCGCTGGACCGCGTGCCCGTGCCGGCGCATCCGGGCCTGGACTACGGGCACATGACCTATCCGCGGCAGTTGCTGGAGAAGCAGCGGGTGGTCGAAGACAGCCTAAGGCGCGCCAGGGCGGGGCAGGGTCGTGAGTCGCCCTCTGCCCCCGTGCGCCCCGCACCTTCCGAGTGGCGCTACCGCTCGGTCATCCAACCGGCCACGGCGAGAACAGGACTGGGCTACCGCCGGCCGGGGACGGGGGAGGTGGTCGTGCTGGGGGATGACCCGACGGCCACGGACGCCGTGAACAGCGCGTGGCGCGTGGCGACGGAGCTGCGGGCCTACAACGCCGTGGGCGCGAAGGAGCTCGTGATGCGCGCCAACGATATGGGAGAGGCGCTGGTAGCCATCGTCACGAGTGCGCCCGCCCGGCAGCTGCTGCCCCTGGCTCATGCGCTGGTCAACGCCGGCATAGCCGGAGTGGCCGCAGCGCCGTACGACCCGCGCGGCAGGTTCCGCCGGGGCACCGAGCGACTGGCGGGCAGGCGCACGGTGCTGCAGCGCTTCGGCGAGCTGGAGCTGACCGTTAGTGCCACGTCGTTCGCCCAGCCCAACGTAGCGGCGGCTGCCACCCTCTACCAGACTCTGGCCGCATGGGCCGGGGAGGGCGGGCACGCCTGGGAGCTCTACGCCGGCGGAGGGGCCATAGCCCTGCACCTGGCCGATAGGTTCGAGGCCGTGACGGCGCTCGAACTGGACCGCGGCGCCATCACGCGGGGCGAGGCCGACGCCGCCAGGTTGGGCAAGGGCAACGTGCGGTTCGTCAGGGGAGATGCCAGGACCTCGCCTCTGCCGGGTGACGCCGATGTCGTGGTGGTAGATCCGCCGCGCGCCGGGCTGTCGGCCGAGCTGAGACAGGCGCTCGTCGAGGCGCGCGTTCCTCGGCTGCTATACGTGTCTTGCGACGTGGCCACCTGGGCGCGCGACGTGGCAGACCTGGAGCTCAGAGGTTTCGACCTGGTGCGCTTCGAGCCCTTCGACTTCTACCCGCACACGCACCATATCGAGATGCTGTCGGAACTGGTGCAGCGCACTAGGTAACCGCGCAGCGCCGTGCCCGGTAGAAGGAGACCGACTGCCGCGACACGTTCTCACGCGCCCGCCGTGTAAACTCTTAGGCTGCATGAGTGCGCGCCCTCTCTCCCCGTTGGTCGTCATCGCGCTCCTGGCGTTGCTGGCGGCGTGCACCCCACGTACAGACGACCGCCTGGCGCAGGCGGGTTCAGAGCGGGCCACGGCCGGCGCCGCGCCGCTGGGCGTGCCCATGCCCGACCTGCAGAACGTCGCCCCCAGCGCTGTCAGACCCGAGGGCACTCCAGACCTGGTCATCATCGCCTTCTCCGGCCACTGCGGCATCGTGTGCAACACGCGCGATACGAAGTCGTACCTGGATACCGCCTCAGAGTCCACCGGCGGTGTCGCTGTTCTGGACGGCATAAAACGGGCCTACCAGGGGTTGGGTTTCGAGAACATCGAGACGTTCACCCTGTCGTCGTTCGTGAGCGCCCATTACAGCCAGTCGAGCGACAAGATCGAGGCGGGTTACCTGCAGGCGCAGGCCTACCTGGACGAGGTCAAGAGCGAACTCATCAACGGTTACGTCAACCCCACCCGCGTGGTGCTGCTGGCCCATTCCCACGGCACGGTGTGGGCCTCCCTGCTGGCGATGAACAACCTGGACGTGACCTTCGACGCCTTCATCTCCCTCGACGCAATCTGCTGGATGTGGTGGGCCAAGCACCGAGAGTTCATCTACGAGACGTTCGTGAACGGGCCCTGGACCATCCCGTTCCCGCTCGATCAGGGCGACCCCTGCGGCACCATGCAGATACCGGGACAGCGCAGCCGCTACAACATCAACGACGTGGTGCCGGCCAACGTCATCTACGGCATCGAGGTGCGCACCTCCTTCCGGCTGCTCTCACTCGACCCGAACGTGCTGGCCGACGACGACGTCAACGTGCGCATAAACGGCACCGACACCAACCTGTGGGGCGTGGTCGCCAAGGAGTCGCACTCCAACCTGGGCAAGTACTACAACGAGTCGATCGCCTGGGTGGAGTCGATGATCCAGGCGCTCGGCGTGCCCGACCACGGCGCTTACCCCATGTCTAGGTTCGTGCTGCCGCCGGCACCTGAGGGGTTCGAGTACGACGGCGGGGAGATCGTTCCGCAGAGCCCATAGAGCGGCGGCGGGAGGGTTGTTCTATTTCACTTGGTACAACAGCGGGTTGTTGGGGCTCAAATAGGGCCATCATGGAGCATGCCACCAACAGATAGGCCCGCGAGGGACCCTGAAGAGAGAAGCGCAAGCGACGCCGTGGAGTCGGGCGGCCGGCACCACCGGGCGTTCAGCCCAGAGACCGACGCCGAGCTGCTGGAGCGTGCCCTGGTACGCGACGCCGTTAGAGTCACCGAACAGGCGGCCATCTCTGCCAGCCGCGTGGCGGGCAAGGGAGACGCCGACCTGGTTGACCAGGCCGGGGTCGACGCCATGCGCCGCGTGCTCAACGAGCTGTCGATAGACGGCCGCATCGTGATCGGCGAGGGCGAGCGCGACGAGGCTCCCATGCTGTACATCGGTGAGCAGGTCGGCACTGCCGACAGGGACTCGTGGGCAGTGGACATCGCCGTGGACCCCGTGGAGGGCACCAACATCACGGCCCGCATGATCAACAACTCGGTGGCCGTGATCGCCATGGCCGAGCGCGGCGGGCTGTTCGCGGCTCCCGACACTTACATGGAGAAGCTCATCGTAGGTCCGCCGGCCAAGGGCAAGGTAGACCTGACCTGGCCGGTGGCGGCGAACCTGCGGGGCGTTGCGCTATCGCTAGACCGCGCGGTAGACGACCTCACCGTCGTCATCCTTGACCGCCCGCGCCACAAGCAGCTCATCGAGGAAGTCAGGGGCGCCGGCGCCCGCGTGAAGCTCATCGGCGACGGCGACGTCATCGCCGCCCTGGCCGCCGCCGTGCGCGGCACAGGCGTGCACGCGGTCATGGGCACGGGCGGCGCGCCCGAAGGCGTGCTGGCCGCCGCGGCGCTCAAGTGTCTGGGCGGCGAGATCCAGGGCCGCTTCAAGCCCCGCAACGACGAGGAGCGGCAGCGCCTGAAGGCCATGGGGGCCAGCGAGGAGCGCGTGTACCGCACGGAGGAGTTCGCGCCGGGCAGGAGCATAGTGTTCAGCGCCACGGGCATCACCGATGGCGACCTGTTGCGGGGCGTCAAGTTCTTCAAGAACGGCGCCCGCACGCACAGCATCACCATGGGCTACCGCTCCAGCGTCATCCGTTTCAGCGACGCCGTGCACCTGCTGGGAGACGGCGCCAGGGTCACCATCCAGGTCTGACCCATGCAGGTCTGACTCATGCAGGTCTGATCTATGACTCGGTAGTGGCCGTGCACCAGAGCGAAACTCTGGTGCACGGCCACTACTTTGACGGGTCGTGGGCGCCTACTCCTCGTCGGTGGGCCTGGGGGTCATCTGCAACAGCTTGGCTACGCCGCTCTCGGTACCCAGCCACTTGGCGAAGGCTGCCAGGGCGCGGCCTCTATGACTGACCCTGCGCTTCTCCTCGAGGGAGGCTTCCGCGAACCCCTTGCCCAGCTCAGGGCTGAAGAAGATGGGGTCGTAACCGAAGCCGCCCGCGCCCCGCGGGCCTTGCAGGATGACGCCCTCGGTCTCGCCCCTGAACGTGTGCATAGCGCCGCCCGGGGTGGCCACCACGATCACAGACACGAAACGCGCTGTGCGCCCGGCGTCCTCCACGTGCCGAATGCGTTGCAGGAGGTGCGCCATACGCTCGCCGTTCGTTAGTCCGGGGCCGCCGTAGCGCGCCGTGTGTATGCCAGGCGCGCCGTTGAGCGCGTCGACCTCCAGGCCGGAGTCGTCGGCGAGCGAGGCCATGCCCGTGTTCAGGGCCACGTGCGCGGCCTTGATCAGGGCGTTCTCCTCGTAACTGGCGCCTGTCTCCTCGGGGAACTCCGCCACGCCCAGCTCGGCGGCGCTGCTCAGCTTCAGTGGCAGGCTGGAGAGTGCCTGCTGGAACTCCTGCAGCTTGCCGGGGTTCTCGCTCGCCAGTGCCAGGCGGATGATCCTGTTACTCACCGTCTTGCACCTCTTCGGTTGCCTCTGGGTTACGTCTTGCTTCACACATCACTTGAGCTGGGGCCTCACTATCTCTAGCAGTCTCTGCGCGGCGGTCACGCCGGTGGCTATCAGTGTCACGTACTGTTCGGCGGCCACTGGCCTGGCCTCGCTGCCGCCCTGCACCTCGATGATCTCGCCGTCGCCGGTGGCCACGACATTGAGGTCGACCTCGGCCGCGGCGTCCTCGGTGTACTCGAGGTCGACTCTCACCTCACCGTTGACCAAGCCGACGCTGACGGCCCCGACCTCGTGCAGGAGGGGCCACTCGTCGACCTCACCGCGGTACACGAGGCCGCCTGCGGCATGGTGCATGGCGGCGTAGCCGGCCACGATGGCGGCGCAGCGGGTGCCGCCATCTGCCACCAGAACGTCGGCGTCTACTGTTATGGTCTTGCCCTTGAACAGCGCCAGGTTCACGCAGCTGCGTAGTGCGCGCCCTACCAGTCGCTGGATCTCCTGCGTGCGGCCGCTGGGCATGAGTTTCTCGCGCTGGACACGCTGCGCGGTGCTCCGGGGCAGAAGGGCGTACTCGGCGGTGAGCCAGCCGGTGTGGCTGTTCACGCCGCGCAGGTGGCGCGGCAGTTGGTTCTCGATGGTGATCGTGGCCAGCACCTGAGTGGCGCCCCACCGCACCAGTGCGGAGCCTTCGGCATGGGGGTTGACGCCCAGCTCCACCGTCACGCCTCGGAGCTCCGTGGGTGCCCGGCCCTGCCTTGCGGCCTTGGTGCCGGACTTGCCGGCGGAGGTCATGGCCGCACCGCCGGCGGGGTCGGCCCCCGGGGCCGGCCAGAGCTGCGCCGGCCGGTCACTCGCGGACCGCCTGCGGTTCCAGCGCGAGCTCGGCTACGTTCACATGTTCGAGCGTGCCCTCAGGGCCGCCGAGCATGTCGTTGGCGTGGATGAACGAGGGGATGTCGCCCGTAACGATGTAATGCACGGTGGCTGTGCTACGAGCCGGCGCCAGTAGCTGAAGGCGGGCCAGATCGGTGCGCACCACGGCGGAGACGCTCTCGGCCGAGTCGACCAGCTTCACCGTCGGCCCGAGGATCTCGGCCAGGACTCGCTTGAGCGCAGGGTAGTGGGTGCAGCCGAGGATGACGGCGTCCAGCTCTGGCCGGCCCTGCAGGTAGTGGTCTGCTACCAGCCGTGCGATGGCTGAGTCGGACAGGCCGTCCTCGACGATGGGCACGAACAGCGGGCAGGGACGCGCCCAGGTGGTGGCCCCCGCTCGTTCCAGGCGGTCCTGGTACACGCGCGAGTTGATGGTCCCTACCGTGCCGAGAACTCCGATGCGCGCCCCGGGCGCTGCTGCCAGTGCTGCAGAGACTCCTGGGTCTACCACGCCCCAGGTGGGAACGGGCAACTGGTCGGCCAGGCCCGGCAGCGCCGCCGCCGAAGCGGTGTTACAAGCCACTACCAGGCCCTTGATGTTGCGCTTCAGGAGGGCGTAGGCGATCTCTGTCGAGAAGCCGCGCACCATGCTGGCGGGCTTGGGTCCGTAAGGGAGGCGGGCCGTATCGCCTAAGTAGATGAACGACTCGTTGGGCAGCGCCTGCCTCAGGGCCTTGAGCACGGTTAGGCCGCCCACGCCGGAATCGAACACGCCGATGGGCGAGGAGGCGCTCACCGCCTGGCTCTGGGCCGCGTTCTCTGACGACGGGTCGGCTGCAGACACGGCGCAAGCTTACCAGGGCCTCGCATGAGGTTCGCTGCCGAAACTACTGGTTCTCGCGTGGCCTATCGCACAGTCGATGAAGATAGGCGGCACCCACTAGGTGCCGCCTATCCGCCCTTCCGCTTCCGGCCTAAAGTTCGCCGGCAGCGACCCAGGGTTCAGCCGGCCAGTGGGTCGATGATGTCGTTGAGCGTCTGCGAAGGCCGCATGACGCTGGCGGCCTTCGCCGGGTCTGGCAGGTAGTAGCCGCCGATGTCTGCCGGCGAGCCCTGCACCGCCAGCAGCTCGGAGACTATCTGCTCTTCGTTGGCTGTCAGTGCCTGGGCAACCGGCGCGAAGGCCGCTGCCAGCGCGGCGTCCTCCGTCTGCTGCGCCAGCTCCTGCGCCCAGTACTGGGCCAGGTAGAAGTGGCTGCCGCGGTTGTCGATGGTGCCGAGCTTGCGGCCCGGCGACCGGTCCTCCTCCAAGAAGCGGCCGGTGGCGGCGTCAAGCGTGTCAGCCAGCACCTGCGCGCCGCGGTTGCCCGTGACCTGGGCGTACTGCTCGAACGATACTGCCAGCGCGAGGAACTCACCGAGCGAGTCCCAGCGCAGGTAGTTCTCCTCGACGAGCTGCTGCACATGCTTGGGGGCCGAGCCGCCGGCACCCGTCTCGAACAGCCCACCGCCGGCGAGGAGCGGCACGACCGAAAGCATCTTGGCGCTGGTGCCAAGCTCGAGGATGGGGAAGAGGTCCGTGAGGTAGTCGCGCAGCACGTTGCCGGTGACGCTGATGGTGTTCAGCCCCTGGCGGATGCGCTGGAACGACAGCTTGGTGGCCTGTTCGGGCGCGAGGATCTGGATGTCGAGACCGCTGGTGTCGTGCTCGGGCAGGTACCGCTTGACCTTGGCGATGAGCTCGCGGTCGTGGGCGCGTTTCTCGTCTAGCCAGAACACCGCTGGGTCGTTGGTGGCGCGAGCGCGGTTGACCGCCAGCTTCACCCAGTCGCGTACCGCCACGTCCTTGGTCTGGCAGGCGCGCCAGATGTCGCCCTGGTTCACGCTGTGCTGCATGAGCACGGTGCCCGCCTGGTCGAGCACCTTGACGGTGCCGGCTCTGGCGATCTCGAAGGTCTTGTCGTGGCTGCCGTACTCCTCGGCCTTCTGCGCCATAAGGCCCACGTTGGGCACCGAGCCCATGGCGGCCGGGTCCAGGGCGCCGTTCTCGCGGCAGTCGTCGATGGCGGCCTGGTACACGCCCGCGTAGGAGGAGTCGGGGATGACGGCCAGGGTGTCGTCCTCCTCGCCGTCCGGGCCCCACATGTGCCCGGAGGTGCGGATCATGGCTGGCATGGAGGCGTCGATGATGACGTCGGAGGGCACGTGCAGGTTGGTGATGCCCTTATCGCTGTTCACCATGGCCAGGCGCGGCCCATCGGCCAGCGCCTTGTCGAAGGCGGCGCGGATCTCGGCGCCGTTGGGCAGCGAGCCCAGCCCGGCGAAGATGGCGGCCAGCCCGTCGTTGGCGCTCAGGCCTGCCGCAGCGAGGTCGGCACCGTAGCGAGCGAACACGTCCTCGAAGTACGCCTTCACCACGTGCCCGAAGATGATGGGATCACTGACCTTCATCATGGTGGCCTTCAGGTGAGCCGAGAAGAGCACGTTCTCGCTCCTGGCGCGCTGCACCTGCTTCTTGAGGAACTCGCGCAGGGCTGCCACGTCCATGACGGTGGCGTCCACCACCTCGCCCTCCTTAACCGGGATCTTCTCTCGCAGAACGGTCACCGAACCGTCGGCGCCGTGCAGTTCGACGCGCAGGACGTCTGCGGTCCTCATGGTCACCGACTGTTCGTTGGAAGCGAAGTCGCCGGCGCCCATGGTGGCCACGTTGGTCTTGGAACCCTTGGACCAGGCGCCCATGCGGTGCGGGTGCTTGCGGGCGTAGTTCTTGACCGAGGCCGGGGCGCGCCTGTCGGAGTTGCCCTCGCGCAGCACGGGGTTAACGGCAGAGCCCTTCACGCGGTCGTAGCGGGCGGCCACGTCCTTCTCCTCAGGGGTCTGCGGGTCGTCGGGGAAGTCGGGGATGGCGTAACCCGCCGCCTGAAGCTCGGCTATGGCGGCCTTGAGCTGCGGGATGGAGGCCGAGATGTTGGGCAGCTTGACGATGTTCGCCTCGGGCCTCAAGGTCAGCTCCCCCAGCTCCTTGAGGTCGTCAGACACGCGTTGAGACTCGGGCAGCTTGTCGGCGAACTGGGCCAGTATGCGGCCTGTGAGCGAGATGTCCTTGGTCTCGACCGGCACGCCCGCCTTGGAGGCGAACGCCTGGACGATGGGCAGGAACGAGTAGGTGGCCAGAGCCGGGGCCTCGTCGGTGTGGGTGTATAGAACGGTGGGCTTCGTCACGAGATCTGGTACTCCTTCATGCCCTTGCCTAGGGGCGCCTGGCAGACGCGGCGGCGCACGGCTGGGCGGGCACGCGATGGCCCTAAAGTACCATCCGGCGCCGCGACTCCGTTACAGCGCGGCAGCGGAGTCCGGTACGCCGCCACGGCCGACGGCGCCACGGTGATGCAAGCCTACCCACCGCAACAGGAGCGCCAGACGAGACGCTGCCCAAGCTCACGCAACAGCAACGCCAGACCCTGTGCAACCGGGTCTGGCGAACCAGCTTCATGTGGCGGAGAGGGAGAGATTCGAACTCTCGGTACAGGTAACCCCATACACACGCTTTCCAGGCGTGCTCCTTAAACCACTCGGACACCTCTCCAGGCCCAAAAGAGCAGCGTCAACGAGTGTAGCAGTAGGCCGTAGGCACGGTCAACGAAGCTGGGCGCGCGGGATGTAGCGGCTCGGCGGCCCTACCGGTGCCTGAATTACAGCCTACGTTCGAAGACCGAGTAACGCTGCGTAGCTCGCATGCCGGCCTGGGTGTAGAGCTGCGGGGCGCCTGTGTCTGATTCCGCGTCTACCGTGAGCGTAACCTTGCGTCTTCCCTGACGGAAACAGGCGTTGAAGGCGTCGGTCAGGAGGGCGGCGCCCAGGCCACGCCGCCGCCATGCGGGGACCACGCGGATGCTCTGCACCAGGCCCGCGTCGCCGTCGCTGGCCACGCGCGTGATGCTGATACCCACGATGCTGCCGTCGGCCAGCGCCAGGCGCATCTCGCCCCGCAACCCGGCCGTTATGGCACGCCACTGCTGCAGCGTGTTGCCGGGCCGCCCCCACATGCCCACGGAGCCGAGCTCGAACGCCTCGTATACAGCCGGCTCGTCGGACTCGCCCTGGTAATCGCGCACGGTCACACCCTCAGGCCAAGCCGGCGTGGCCAGGTCGGTGACGGCCGCCGCCATGCGGTAGATGGTCCTGACCCTCTCGTAACCGCGGTCAGACAGCACGGCCGCCAGAGCCCCGTCGCCCGCCGGCAGGTAGTTGCGCACGGTGACCGGGCCGCCGCTAGAGAGCTGCCGCGCCTTCTCTTCAGCCACCTCGGCAAGGTAGGTGTTCAACGCTTCCACGGCTGGGCTGTCAGGGGCAACGAAGGCGTACGCAGCCAGGAGCTCGGCGCGGTTAGGAACGGTGTCGAGCAGCGCTACTATCTCGCCCTCCGCGTTCCGGACGAGCAAGGCGTGGTCGGTCAGGTTCATTCCCTCCCAGTCACCTGCCAGGCTCGCTGCCGACGTGTGGGCCTCGCCTTCATAGGCCAGCTCGTAGGCAGCCACCAGCTGGGCGACCGAGCCTGCGTCGGATAGCTTCGGGGGTTCTGCCATGAACCCGCCAGGGGGTCGTGCGGAAGGCCGTACGTTCGACTTCACTGTCCACTCCTATCAGGTTGCGGGCTCGGGCCGAGGCTCGGCGGGGTCAGGTCATGCGAGCTGTGTATGCCGGTTACACGGCGAAGACCAATAGTACTCAGCTTGTCCGGTGCTGGTGCCGCTTCCGTGCAGCGGAGAACATGAGGTACAGCTTGCGGCCGTATAGACTCGCATATAGCCTAGGAGGCGAGATGCTCAAAGACAGAATCGTTCTGCTCAGTTCCACGGACGCCGTCGACGCGTTCCTGCAGCAGTACCCCACCAGCGTGATCTTCAAGGCCGGCACCTGCCACAAGACCATGCAGGGCTTCGGCTTCGTGCAGGAGAACCTGGAGCCCCGCGAGGATCTCATGTGCGGCGTCATCCGCGTGGTAGAGGCGCGGCCCGCCAGCAACCTCGTGGCCGAGCGTACGGGCATAACGCACGAGTCGCCCCAGGTCATCCTGTTCAAGGACGGCCAGCCCGTGTTCGACGTGGACAACTGGGACATCACGCCCGAGTCGCTGGCCGCCGGCTTCAAGCTCCTGCCCGTGGGGCAGGCCCTGGCGCAGCCGGCCCCGCAGGGCAACTCCGACCTGCGGCAGTACTTCGACATCCTCGAGCAGTTCCTCGCCGGCAACATCGACGAGAACCAGTTCGAGTTCCACTACACCCACATGTTCCGTGCCGACTCCACCCTGCGTCCCAACGACGAGGTCGAGGCGCTCAACTCGATCTTCGGCGATGTCGACCAGCACATGAACATGCACCTGATGATGGCGGGCAAGGCCGACACCTCCAGACTGCGTGAGCGCGCCCAGGCCGCGTACGACAGGCTGAGGGAGATCACCGGCGGCACTGCTGTAGCTTGAGCTACTGCTGACATACCGTTACGAACGAGGCGCCGGCATCATGGGCCGGCGCCTTCTTGTCGGTATGGCCCCTGCTTGGTGGCACAGGCCCAGGGGCAGGTCAGTCGCGCCGCTTCTCGGCCTCCAGGAAGCGCTCGAACGCGTCGGTGGTGGGTTTGCGTGGCGTCACCACTACGCGCCCGGCGGGCTGTTGCTCGGTAGGGGGCTTGGCGGCTTGCGGCTGCGAGGGTTGCTGCGCACGGCTCTTGGCCGGCTCCGTGCGTGCGGCAGCGGCGGGGGGCGTGCCGCCGGCAGAGCGGCCGCGGCCGGCCTGGTCTGACCCCGTGTCCGGGCGGCGCTCCCACAGGGTGCCCTGGACCACCGGACCTCGGTCCTTGGGCTGAGCAGATGTTTCGGATGGTGCGCCCTTGCCGTCGTTGCGGCGGTTGGCCGTCTGGCGTCGCTCCTTGGGGGCGGCAGGTTCGGGAGCCTTCTCCCACGGTTTGCGTTCCCGCGGTTCCGGCTCGCGCCTCGACCCGCGTCGTAGCGGAGCGGCGGAGTCGGTCGCGGCGCGCTGGCCACGGCGCGCGGCGCTGCCTACCGTAAGCGCCGCCCACACGGTGAACGAGAGGGCGACGACGAAGAAGAACGCCAGGAGGACCAGTAGGACGAGGGGAGCCACTGGGTTACAGGATAGTCGCCAGAAGCGCTTATCGGCAATGAGCCGAAGCCGGCGAGCCGGCGGCGAACGCTACTCGGACAACATCCGAGCGAGCATGGACGGCTCGATGTTGCCGCCGGAAACGACAAGAACGGTCGGTCCCGGTGCGAGCTTCACGCCGTCAGACCCACCCTCTTCCAAGAGCCGGTGCAAGGCAGCAAGACTCAGGCCACCTGTGGGTTCGACCACCAGCTTCGCGCTCTTCGCGTACCAGGCCACAGCGCTTGGCAACCTGCGCTCCTCGACCCGCACGACGCCGCCGAGTAGGGCACTCATGAGGCGGAAGTTGACCTCGCCTATGCACTGGGTGCGCACGCCGTCGGCCATGGTCCTAGTGGTCTGCTCGGCGGACCACCTCTTACGCTCTCCTGTGGTCAAGGAGTCGAAGGCGTCTGCCGCCAGCTCGGGTTCGACCCCGATGACCTGTGCTGCCTGACTGAGCGACCGCACCGCCACAGCCACCCCGGAGATGAGCCCGCCCCCACCCACCGGCGCCAGCACGTTGGCTACGTCCGGCAGATCCTCGACTATCTCTGCTCCCAGGGTTCCCTGGCCCGCCACGATCCACGGGTGGTCGAACGGCGGCACCAGCGTGGCGCCGGTCTTCTCGCTGATCTGCCGCGTCGTCTCCTCCCTGGCGTCCTGCGAGTTGGCGCAGCGTACTATCTCTGCGCCGAGTGCCCGGGTGCTCGCCACCTTCACCTCGGGCGCGCCCTCGGGTATGACTATCGTCGCCTTCACGCCGAAGTGCCTGGCAGCCGCGGCGACGCCCTGGGCGTGGTTGCCGCTGGAGTGCGCCACCACACCGAGTTGCCGCTGCTCGGCTGTGAGGTTGGAGAGGAAGTTGAGGGCACCCCGTATCTTGAACGAGCCCGTCAGCTGCAGGTTCTCCGGCTTCGCGTACACCGGGTAGCCGCCTGGGCCTTCGAGGTCGAGCTGCCATAGCGGTGTGCGCCTGATCAGCCCACGCAGCCGCGACTGCGCGGCCAGCACGTCGGCAAGGGTCGGATCGGTGAGCGTGGACGGGTCGTGGGCTGTAGGCATGCCCAAGTATGTAGCACGCTTAGGAGGCGCCCTGCAGGAAAGCCTCGAGCTCCGCGCTGGTCGGCATGGCGGGTATGGCCCCGCGCCGGGTGACGCTGCTGGCCGCGTAGGCGTTCGCGCGTCTGATGGCGGCCTCCAGCGGGCCCGGGCTCGTGTACAGGTCGGGGGCATGGCGCAGGTTCGTCAGCAGGGCGGCCACGAACGCGTCTCCGGCGCCCGTGGTGTCGATAGCTTCAACGGCGAAGCCCGCCACGCGCCCGGTGTGGCCCTCGATGGCGTAGTCGGCGCCGAGCGGCCCCCGGGTCACGCAGACCAGGCGCGGGCCGTGGTCGAGGAGAGACCCGGCCGCGCTCAGGTCCGTTGAACCCGTGAGGAACTCCAGCTCTTCCTCGCTCACTTTGACCACAGAGGCGTAAGGCAGCAGGTCGAAGATGACCGACCGGGCCGTTCGGGCGTCGGGCCACTGGTCCAGCCGCAGGTTGGGGTCCAGCGACACGGTCACGCCACGCTCCCGAGCGACGGTCAACGCGCGCAGCGTGGCGCGGCGGGCCGGCTCTGCCGTCATGGAGAGCGAGCCCACGTGGAGGATGGCGGCCTGCGCCACGTACTCGGCGTCCACGTCCGCCTCCCCAAGCTGCAGGTCTGCCGCCGCCTCGCGGTAGAACTGGAACTCGCGCTGGCCGTCATGGCCGAGCGTCACGATGGCCACCGCCGTGTTGTGACCCGGGGTGTCTGTCAGGTGGGTGGTGTCGACCCCCTCGCCGGCCAGCGTCTCCTTCAGGTAGCGGCCGAACGGGTCTGCCCCGACCTTGCCTATGAAGCCCGCGGGTACCCCCAGGCGGGCCGCGCCCACCGCCACGTTGGCCGGCGCCCCGCCGGCGGCGCGTTCGTACGTGCTGCCTGACGGGACTAGAGAGACCATGTCTATGAGCGCCTCGCCCAGCGCGACTATGCGGCCTGGCGCTCGGTTGTGGCCCCGGCTGGCGGGGCCGGAAGAGTCGTGGGTGCCCGCGAGCGGGCCCGCAGAGGGCGGCTTGGTCATACGGGCGAGCTTAAGGCCTGACACCCGTTTCCCGTAAGTCTGATTTCAGGCAAAGATTGCGGTGGCACCGTGATACAACTGATGTTTGACAGTGGCGGGGCAAGCTTGAAGCGCCGCCCGCTCAGTACCAGAACTCCAAGGGGTCAATCGCCGATGGACTTATCCGCTAAACAAGACCTCCTCAACTCCTCCAGCCTCGAGTACGTGGAGCAGATGTACGTGCGTTACGTGCAGGCTCCCGACTCGGTGCCGGAGGAGTGGCGCAACTACTTCGCCGCGTCGGCCAACGGAGACGTTGGTGGCGCAGCGCTGGGGCCGACGTTCACGCCCCGGTCGCTGTTCGACTCGGGCGGCGGGGTGGCCAGCGGCGATGTCACGGAGGTCGGCGTTGCGGCGGCGCTCATGCAGCAGAAGCTCGACCGCCTGGTGCGCAACTACCGCGTGCGGGGCCATCGGCTGGCGCAGCTGAGCCCGCTCGGGCGCGAACCGTTCGAGGTGCCCGAGCTGGATCCCGCCTACTACGGCATCACCGCTGCCGACATGAACAGGCCGGTGCTGGCCAGCGTCATGCCCGGCACCAGCACGGTGGGCGAGGTCATCCAGGCGCTGCAGGAGACGTACTGCCGCAGCATCGGTGCGCAGTTCATGCACATAGACTCGCTGGAAGTGCGCGTGTGGCTTCAGCGCCGCATGGAGAGCACCCGCAACCGCCTCAACTTGAGCAAGGCCAAGCAGCTGCGCATCCTTACCAAGCTCACCGACGCCACCATCTTCGAGGACTTCCTGCAGAAGAAGTTCCTCGGCGCCAAGAGCTTCTCGCTTGAAGGCTCCGAGACGCTCATCCCCCTGCTCGATCAGGCCATCGAGAAGGCGGGCGCGCAGGGCGTCGAGGAGGTCGTGGTGGGCATGGCGCATCGCGGCCGCCTGAACGTGCTTGCCAACATACTGGGCAAGAACCCGCGCACCATCTTCCGCGAGTTCGAGGACGCCGATCCCGAGCTGTACATGGGCAGGGGCGACGTCAAGTACCACCTCGGCTACTCCAACGACTGGATGACCGAGGAGGGCAAGCGCATACACCTGTCGCTGGCCTTCAACCCCTCGCATCTGGAGTTCGTGAGCCCGGTGGCCGTGGGCCGCACCCGGGCCAAGTCCGAACGCCTGGGCGACTCCCGCCACGAGAAGGTGCTGCCTATAGCTATCCACGGCGACGCCTCGTTCGCCGGCCAGGGCGTGGTGCAGGAGACGCTCAACATGTCGGGCCTCGTGGGCTACCGCGTCGGCGGCACCCTGCACGTGATCATCAACAACCAGGTGGGCTTCACCACCGGACCGCGTCAGGGCCGCAGCACCACCTACGCCACCGACGTGGCCAAGATGCTGCAGATACCCGTGTTCCACGTCAACGGCGAAGACCCGGAGGCCGTGGCGCAGACCATCGAACTGGCGCTCGACTTCCGTGCCGAGTTCAAGCGCGACGTGGTGATAGACATGTACGCCTACCGGCGTTTCGGCCACAACGAGACCGACGAGCCCGCCTTCACGCAGCCGATCATGTACGGCAAGATCCGCCAGCGCAAGAGCGTGCGCGAGGCCTACCTCGACCATCTCAAGAAGCTCGGCGAGGTCACCACGGAAGACGCGGAGAAGATCGCGGAGGAGCGGCGCGCTCACCTGGACCAGGAGCTGTCGGTGGCCCGCAGCGGCGACTTCAAGCTGCAGTACTCCACGCTCGAAGGCGTGTGGTCTAAGTACATGGGCGGCGCAGACAGCGCCGTGCCGGAGGTGAGCACGGCCATACCCAAGGCCGAAGCCGCCCGGCTGCTCGAAGCCATAACCAAGACGCCAGACGACTTCAACCTGAACCCCAAGATCGCCCGCCAGCTTGCCACGCGCCTGAAGATGGCCCATGACGAGGCGCCCCTGGACTGGGCCGCCGGAGAGGCGCTGGCGTTCGCCAGCCTCGTCAGTGCCGGCACCAAGGTGCGCATGACCGGGCAAGATGTCGAGCGCGGCACCTTCAGCCACAGGCATCAGGTGTTCCACGACAGCGAGGCGGGCTACGAGTTCCTCCCCATGAGCAACGTGGAGGCCAGGAAAGGCCTGTTCGAGATCCACAACAGCCCCCTCTCAGAGGTGGCGGTGCTGGCGTTCGAGTACGGCTACAGCCTCGACATGCCGGAGGCGCTGGTCATCTGGGAGGCGCAGTACGGCGACTTCGTGAACGTGGCGCAGGTGATCATCGACCAGTTCATCGCCAGCGCCGAGGAGAAGTGGGCCCGGCTGTCGGGCCTCGTCATGCAGCTCCCGCACGGCTTCGAGGGTGGCGGACCTGAGCACTCCAGCGCACGCTTGGAGCGCTTCTTGCAACTGTGCGCCGACGACAACATGCAGGTGGTGTACCCCACCACGCCGGCGCAGATCTTCCACCTGCTCAGGCGCCAGGTGCTGCGGGCCTATCGCAAGCCGCTCATCATCATGTCGCCTAAGAGCCTGCTACGGCACCCTGCGGCCGTGAGCACGTTGGGCGAGGTAGCTGAGGGCACGTTCCAGCGGGTCATACCGGACGCCGGCGTTGACCCCAAGAAGGCCAGGCGCATCCTCATATGCTCTGGCAAGGTGTACTACGACCTCCTGGCAGAGCGCGAGCAGCGCGGCGCCGCCGACGTGGCCATCGTGCGCCTCGAGCAGCTCTACCCGCTGAGCCCGGTAGCTATAGAAGCGGCGCTCGACGGCTACCGCAAGGACGTTCCGGTGGTATGGGTGCAGGAGGAACCGGCCAACAACGGCGCCTGGCATTACCTGCTGGTGCGCTACGGCGCGCAGTTCCACGGCCACCCGTTCTCCGGTGTTTCGCGCCCCGAATCGGCCAGCCCGGCCACCGGTTCCGGCGCCGCTCACAAGCTGGAACAGGCCGACATACTCAGGCGCGCGTTCGAGGAGTGAGGCCGGGTGGTGCCCGGCTGGCGGCATTCAGGTGCCTTCTGCCGGTGTGGCCGGTAAGGTATAGGCCAGTGAGACGCGTAAACCAACCAACGGGCGGCCGGCGGCCGCGTGTGCTGTAACGAAGGAGCGAAGATGGCAACGGACGTCAAGGTGCCCGCTGCGGGCGAGTCCATCA
>JBIQNJ010000006.1:0-13511 GCA_044462445.1 Truepera radiovictrix
GGCTACCTACATCGGTGGGGTCTTCGAAGCGGAACAGATGCCCAGGTAGGGCGGGCGTGGTCGGTTCGGCACCCGGCGGCTCCATGCCGGTGCGCCTGTCGAGAGGACCGCTCAACGGCCCACGCCACGTCAGCAGCGGCCCGGCGATGGCCGTCTCAAGAACGACGGCGTCGTTCTCCAACGAGAAGCCGGCCGCCACGGGCTGACCGCCACGCACGAGCACCAGACGGTCGCTGTCTCGCGCCGCAGCGTTCTCCACGTCCGTCAGCTCGTCGAACGCACCGAACCTAAGGCTGGTGCCCACAGCCGCGCCGTTGCCGACCGGAACCTCTTGCAGAGGGTGCGCCTGAGTGGTGTTCACGAGCCAGTTGGCCAGGTTGTCCATACGCAGCTTCGCCATGGGCAGGCCCAGCCATAGAGCCACCGGGTACATGAGCGCAACGATGACAGCCAGTACCACCACGATCGGCAGTAAGCGAGCCGCGAAGCGCCTCACGGGGCTGTCCTCGGAGCGGCTGGTGGGGCGCAGCGCCATATCAGTGGGCCGCCGGCTCGAACGCGCCCCCCGAGCGTGCGTTCGCCGCGGCCTGACCTACACGCAGCGCCTCGCGCACGCGCGTGGTGAGCTCGAAGAAGCGCTCCGATTCGCGCGTCTCCGCGTCGCGCGGGTACGGCAGGTCCACCTCTATCACCTCGCGGATGCGCCCGGGCCGCGCCGTCATGACCACGATGTGCGAGCTCAGGAACACGGCCTCGGCGATGGAGTGTGTGACGAAGACGACGGTCTTCTTAGTCTCCTGCCACAGGCGCAGCAGCTCGAAGTTCATGGTCTCCCGGGTGATCTCGTCGAGCGCCCCGAAGGGCTCATCCATCAGCAGGATCTTGGGCTCCATGGCCAGGGCGCGGGCGATAGACACGCGCTGCTGCATGCCCCCGGAGAGCTGCCAGGGGTACGAGCGGTGGAACGACTCGAGACCCACCATCTCGAGCAGGCGCTCTGCGCGCCGCTTGCGCTCGCCCTTGGGCACGCCCATTATCTCGAGCGGCAGCATGACGTTGGAGACGACGCTGCGCCACTCGTACAGCGCGGGCGCCTGGAAGACGTAGCCGTACTCGCGGTCCTGGCGCGCCTGCCGCGGCGTCTTGCCGGCCACGTTGATACTGCCCTCCGTGGGCTCGATCAGGTCGGCTATGAGCCTCATCAGGGTCGTCTTGCCGCAACCGGACGGACCGATGAGGCTGACGAACTGGCCGTCGTGGATGGTGAGGTCGGCGTCCTGCAGCGCGACGGCCTCAGACTTGCCCACCACGAAGCGCTTGCCTACGCCTCTCACCTCTATAACGGGGTTAGCGCTGCTCATTCAGCCGACGACCCACCCGGTTCACGCCGCAGCAACTGCCCGCGGCCTGGGTCGCCTACGAACCTGCCCTCTCTCACCGCTACCTGACCGCGCACGGTGACCACGCTCGCGCGACCGTCTATCTCGACGCCCTCGAAGCCCGAGTAGTCCACGTTCATGGTCTGCGTCTCCGCGCTTATGCGGCCGCGGAAACTGGGGTCGTACACCACGATGTCGGCGTCGGCGCCGACCGCGATGGTGCCCTTGCGGGGGTACAGCCCGAAGATCTGGGCGGCGCGCGTACTGGCGGCGCTCACGAAGCGCTCGAGGCTTAAGGAGCCGCGGCTCACGCCGTAGGTGTACAGCAGGTTCACGCGGTCCTCGATGGTGGGGATGCCGTTGGGGATCTTGGTGAAGTCGCCCCGGCCCATCTCCTTCTGGCCCTTGAAGTCGAACGGTGCGTGGTCGGTGGCCACCGTGTCGATCATGCCGGCGTTCAGCGCGTTCCATAGCGGCTTCTGGTTGCGCTTGTGGCGCAAGGGGGGGCTCATGACGTACTTGGCGCCCTCGAAGTCGGGCCTCTCCGCGTAGGTCTTGTCGAGCACCAGGTGGGGCACCACCACTTCGATGCCGAGGTCTACCCCGCGCTGCTTGGCGGCGAGCGCCGCCTCCAGGGCGGGCTGGCAGCTCAAGTGCACCACGTAACCCTTGGCGCCCGTCAGTTCGACGAAGGTGGCGAAGTGGTTGGTGCCGTCGGCCTCCACACGTTCGGGCCGGCTGGGCTCGTGCCACTCGGGCCCACCCCTGCCGGCGGCCAGCAGGCTCTGCTGCAGTTGCGCCACGATCTCGTCGTTCTCGCAGTGAGCGGCCACCACCACACCGAGTTCCTTGGCGAGGGTGAGGGTCTTGAACAGCTCCTCGTCGTTTATGCCGAAGAAGCCCTTGTAGGAGAGGAAGACCTTGAACGAGGTCATGCCCTCGGCCACCAGCCGCCTGAGCGTGCTCTCGGTCTCGTCGTCGAACTTGCTCACGCCGATGTGGAAGGTGTAGTCGCAGGCGCTCTGGCCGGCGGCCAGCTCGCTCCAGTGGCGGTACCCCTCCAGCAGGTTCTCGAAGCGCGACGGCGCCAGCATCTCGATGTAGGTGGTGGTGCCACCCACCAGCGCGGCCTGGCTGCCGGTGGCGTGGGTGTCCTTGGTGACCGTGCCCATGAACGGCAGGTGGATATGCACGTGCGGGTCGATGAAGCCGGGGAACACGTACTTGCCCGTGGCGTCTATCACCTCGGTGCCCGCCGGGGCGCCGAGGTCCTTGCCGATCGCGGTGATCGTCTCGTTCTCTACGTATATGTCGGCCACCATGCGGCCGCCGGCGTTGACTATCTCGCCGTTCTTGATGAGCAGGCTCACGGTCTTCCTTTCGAACAACTAGTGAATGTCTATGCCGACCTCTTCGCGGTAGCGGATCATGGCGTCCCAGTTGGTGGTCACCTCGGGGCGCGTGCGCACCAGTTCGTTCCACGTCACCGGCGGGATCTTGCGGGGCCGCTCCACCATGGTGATGCAGTTCTCCACCGGACACACCAGGCTGCACAGGTCGCAGCCCACGCAGTCGTCCTCGCGCACCACCGGCTGCAGCTTGGCGCCGCCGGCGTAGGTCTCGGGGTCTATACGGACGCCGTCGGCGGTGAGGTCGATGCACTGGTGGGCGCCCTCGTCGCAGGCCACGTAGCAGAGGTTGCACTGGATGCACTTGTCCTCGTTGATGGTGGCCACGCTGCGGAACGAGAGATCGAAGTCGCCGTACATGCTGATGCGCGGCACGGAGGCGCCGATGACCTGCTGTATGGAGGTGGCGCCCTTCTCGTCGAGCCAGTTGGACAGGCCGTCGCAGAGCTCGTGGATGATGCGGAAGCCGTAGTGCATGACCGCGGTGCACACCTGGATGCTGGTGGCCCCCAGCAGGAGGAACTGTGCGGCGTCGCGCCAGGTCTCCACCCCGCCCATGCCGGAGATAGGCACCGGCTGAGACTGGTACTTGGGGTCGGAGGCGATGGCCGAGAGCATGTGCAGGGCTATGGGCCGCACGGCCGCGCCGGCGTAGCCGCCGTGGCTGCCCTTGCCGCCCACGTTCGGGAAGATCTCGAAGCTGTCGAGGTCTACCCCGGCGATCGAGTTGATGGTGTTGATGAGCGAGATGCCGTCGGCCCGGGCGTTAAGAGCCGCGTGCGCGGGCGGCACGATGTTGGTGACATTGGGGGTCAGCTTGACGATCACCGGGATGCTGGCTGCGCTGGTGACCCAGCTCGTTATCATCTCGCAGTACTCGGGCACCTGGCCCACGGCCGCGCCCATGCCGCGCTCGCTCATGCCGTGCGGGCAGCCGTAGTTGAGCTCTATGCCGTCGGCGCCCGTGTCTTCTATCTGCTGGATGACCGTTTTCCACGCCTGCTCGTTGCTCGACACCATGGCGCTGGCGATGACGGCGCGGTCGGGCCACAGCCGCTTGACCTCTTTGATCTCCTTCAGGTTGATCTCGATGGGCCTGTCGGAGATGAGCTCCACGTTGTTGATGGCGATGAGCCTGTTGCCGCCGTACTCGAACGCGCCGTAGCGGTTGCACACGTTCAGCACGGGGTCGCCGATGGTCTTCCACACCGCGCCACCCCAGCCGTACTCGAACGCCTTGTTGATCTGGTAGGCCGAGTTGGTGGGTGGAGCGGAGGCCAGCCAGAAGGGGTTAGGGCAGGTTATGCCCGCGAAGTTGGTGGTGAGGTCAGCCATGAACTCTCCTGAAGCCGTTGGTAACCGCGTGCAGGAAGCGCCCGCGAGTGATGCCGGGGTGTTCGGGCAGGTCAGGTACGCCGAGTTGCTTGGCGATGGAGCGGGCGGCGATCTTGCCGTCCTCGGCCGCTGTCACCGTCAGCGCCTGGCCGGTGAGGCGCACGCAGTCGCCGGCTGCGAACACCTTCGGGTTGCTCGTGCGCAGCTCGTCGTCCACGGCCACGTAACCCGAGACGCTCCTCACGCCGAAGCCGGCGAACAGAGATTCCAGCTTCTCCTGGCCTATGGCTTTGATGACCTGGTCGGCGGGTAGCACGAACTCGCTGCCCGGAACGGGCTCGGGCCGGCGGCGGCCGCTGTCGTCCGGGTGGCCTAGACGCATGCGCACGCAGCGCACGCCCGTCACCTTCTCGCCGTCGCCCAGGATCTCGATGGGTTGGGTGAGCAGCCGGATGTCTACGCCCTCGTTGCGCACGAACTCTATCTCGAAGTCGTAGGCGGTCATCTCGGCGCGGCTGCGGCGGTACAGCATGGTCACGCGTTCGGCGCCCAGGCGCTTGGCCACGGTGGCGGCGTCTACGGCGGTGTTGCCGGCCCCTACCACGATGACCTCGTCGCCCACTGGGATGTTGAGCAGCCCCTCGCGACCGTCCTTGTCGGCGATCTTGGTGGCGGCGATGAACGGCAGTGCGTCGATGACGCCGCCTAAGTGCTCGCCGGGTATGCCCAGGGGCGGTACGGGGCCCGTGCCGGCCGCGATGACCACTGCGTCGTAGTCGTTCAGGAGCTGCTCGTGACTGACGTCCACCCCCACCTCGACGCCGGTCTGCACCTCGACACCGAGGCTCTTGATGAACTCCACCTCTTCGAGCGCCACGTTGGTGGGCTCGCGCAGCACGACGATGCCGTAGGTGGAGAGGCCGCCGGGCAGTTCCTGGCGTTCGAAGACCGTGGCGTGGACGCCGCGCTTGGCCAGCTCGCCCGCCGTGCTGAGCCCGGCCGGGCCCGCGCCCACGATGGCCACGCGCCGGCCCGTGGGGGGCGCCGGCTCGAACACCTTGGCGCCCGTCTGGAAGGCGTGGTCGGTGGCGTAGCGCTGCAGGCGCCCGATGGCGATGGGCCTATGCTCGTGGCCGAGCACGCACGCGCCCACGCACAGCTCGTCTACCGGACACACCCGGCCACAGCTATGACCCATGATGTTGGACTCCAGGATGGTGGTCGCGGCGCCTAGCAGGTTGTCGTTGGCTATCTGCCTGATGAAGGTAGGAACGTCGATGCTTGTGGGGCAGGCCTGTATGCAGGGGGCGTCGAAGCAGTAGAGGCAGCGGTTGGCCTCGACGGTCGCTTCGTTCTTCGTGTAGCGGGGGTGCACCTCGCTGAACGAGTCGTGAAGCTGCTCTAGGGTCACTTGCTCGTTTGGCATGTTCCTCCGTAGGCGCGTGCTGCGCGCGCGGTGCGGTCGCTGCGCAACTGCAGTGGTGGCCGCATGAGTCGCTTAGCTGCGAGCAGTTGCTTCAAGCGAACTTGGCGCGCCCGTTACCCGGGCGCGCCAAGAGACCTACCTAGAACGTACGGCTCCAGGTCTTGGGCCAGCGCTCCACGACCACCTTCGTCTGCGTGTAGAACTCGATGCCGTGTGCGCCCTGGGCGTGGAGGTCTCCGAAGAAGCTGTCGCCCCAGCCGCTGAAGGGGAAGAACGCCATGGGCGCGGCCACACCCAAGTTGATGCCGATGTTGCCGGCCACAGCCTTGTGACGGAACTCGCGCGCGGCGGAGCCGGAGCTGGTGAACAGCGAGGCCTGGTTGCCGAAGCGCCGGTCGTTGACCATGGCGATGGCCTCGTCGAGCGTGCTGGCATGCATGAGCGACAGCACGGGGCCGAACACCTCGGTGGTGCCGAGCGTGCTGCCGGGGGCGACGTTGTCGACGATGGTGGGGTGCACGAAGTAGCCGTCGGCGAAGCCGTCGACCTCTTGCTCGCGGCCGTCTACCAGCACACGGGCGCCCTCGTTCAGGCCGGTGTCGACCAGCGAGCGGATGCGGTCGCGCGACTCGCGCGTGATGACCGGGCCCATCTCGACGCCCGACTCGAGGCCGTAGCCCACCTTGCGGGAGGCGGCTGCGGCCACCATGCGCTCCGTGAACTCGTTACGCGCTTCGCCCACCGTGATGGCCACCGAGGTGGCGAGGCAGCGCTGACCGGCACAGCCGAAAGCGGAGTCCGTCAGGATGCGCGAGGTCATCTCCATGTCGGCGTCGGGGAGGACCACGGCAGGGTTCTTGGCGCCGCCCTGAGCCTGGGCGCGCTTGCCGTTGGCGGCGGCTCGGGAGTAGATGTAGCGCGCCACCGGCGTGGAGCCCACGAACGACACGGCCTTCACATCAGGGTGATCGAGGATGGCGTCGACCGTCTCCTTGCCGCCGTTGACCAGGCCGACCACGCCCGGGGGGAAGCCTGACTCTTCGAGCAGCCTGAACAGCAGCTGCGTCGTCATGGGCACACGTTCGCTGGGCTTCAGCAGGAAGCAGTTGCCGGTGGCCACCGCGTACGGCAGGAACCATAGCGGGATCATGCCGGGGAAGTTGAACGGGGTGATGGCCGCCACCACGCCGAGCGGCTGGCGGATCATGTGCTCGTCGATGCCGTGAGCGATGTCCTCGTTGTTGACGCCCTGCATCATGTACGGGGCGCCGATGGCCACCTCGATGTTCTCGAAGCCGCGGGTCATCTCGGCGATGGACTCGGCGTACGTCTTGCCGGCCTCGTCGGTGATGGTGCGGCCGAGCTCCTCGAGGTTGTCGGCCAGCAGCTGGCGCAGCTTGAAGAGGGGCTTGATGCGGTCGGTGACCGGGGTCTCGCGCCACTCCTTGAAGGCCTTGACGCCTGCCTTGACTGCGGCGTCCACTTCGTCGGTGGCGCTTAAGGGCACCACCGCTATGGTCTGTGCCGTGGCGGGGTTGCGCACGTCCTGACGCCCAGACGAGCTGGAGCGCACCCACTCGCCGTTCACGTAGTTAAGGAGTTCCTTCGCCGCTGATTCGATCATCCGAGCCACCGCCTAAAATGGGGTATGTGGGAGTGGGACGCCCTTAGGGGAGCCAACTGCCGTTGTTCGATGCGGCATTGTACGCCCTACCTCTGTGTGATTTAAAGGTCACGGAAGTGTCACATACTCAGCTGTCGACGTGCTTACATAGGGGCATGAGAAAAGCTAGCGGTGGCAAGCTCGCTACGCGCGCCGTGCATGCCGGTCAGGGCTTCGACCCCAAGACCGGTGCGCACGCCACGCCCATCTACCAGACCAGCACGTTCATCCTCGGCACCCTTCAGCGCGGCGCCGCGCTGTTCGCGCACGAGGAACAGGGTTACGTGTACAGTCGCGGCGGCAACCCCACTATCACTGCGGTGGAGCAGAAGATCGCCGAGCTGGAGGGCTCCGAGGCCGCCATAGCGTTCGCCTCCGGTATGGGCGCCGTGTCGGCCGTAATGCTCAGCCTGTTAAGCAGCGGCGACGAGGTGCTCATACTCGGACCCCTCTACGGCGGCACGCGCGGCCTGCTAGAACACATGCTGCCGCGCTTCGGTATCACCTCGCGCTCCGTCAAGGACCACGAGCTGGAGTCTGCGGTGGGCCCCAACACCGCCATGATCTATGTGGAGACGCCCACCAACCCCAACCTCACCATCCACGACCTGGAGCTGGTCGGGCGCGTGGCGCGCGAGCACGGCATCGTCGCCGTCACCGACAACACGTTCGCTACGCCGTACCTCACGCGGCCCCTGGACCTGGGCATCCACATCTCGCTGCACTCCGCCACCAAGTACCTGGGCGGCCACGGCGACCTGCTGGGCGGCCTCGTCGCCGGCCCCGAGGAGCTGCTGGAGAAGGTGCGCGGCGAGGGCCTGCGCCACCTGGGGGCCACCATGGACCCGCACGTGGCCTTCCTGCTGCTGCGCGGCATGCGCACGCTGCACCTGCGGATGCCGGCGCACTGCCACAACGCCCGGCAGGTGGCGCAGGCGCTCCAGGGCCAGCCCGGCGTCAAGACCGTGTTCTATCCGGGTTTCGAAGGGCACGCCGGCCACCAGGTGGCAGCGCGCCAGATGGCCGACTTCGGCGGCATGGTGTCGGTAGAGCTCGAGGGCGGCAGGGCCGCCGCGGCCGCGTTCCTGGAGTCGCTCACCCTGTTCGACCACGCCGTGAGCCTGGGTGACGTCGCGTCTTTGGCCTGCCACCCCGCCTCCACCACGCATCAGCTGCTGCCGGTCGAGATGCTCGAAGCCGAAGGCGTGACCGACGGCCTGGTGCGCCTATCGGTGGGCGTGGAAGACGCCGACGACCTGGTTACCGATGTGCTGCAGGCGGCCCAGGCGGCAGCCCGCGTGTCACAGCTGGTAGCTCGCTAGGAAGCGTCCAGCTGCCGCAGGCGCTCAGCCAGTTCCGCCTGTATGCCCTGGCTGGGGCTCAGGCGCGCCCAGTCGAGGGCGCGCTCCAGGGCCGAGCGCGCCTCGTCCTTCCTGCCGGCCGCCTCCAACCCCGAGGCCAGTTCCGCCGCCGCGTCTCTGGCGCACGCCGTGTAGCCCACGCCCTCTGCGATCTTCAGGGACTCGCGCGCCAGCGCTATGCATTCCTCCAGCGGCATGAGGCCCTGGGTCCTGCCCAGTTCGGCCAGGTTGAAGAGCGTGAGGGCCACGCCAGCGGGCTGACCGACCTCGCGGTACTTCTCCAGCGCCCGCCCCAGGGCGACGTACGCCTCGCTATGCTTCGCCATGAAGCTCAGGACGATGGCTATGTTGCCGCGCGCCTGAGCCTCACCCACGGCATCGGCAAGCTGCGCCCTCATATCGGCTGAGCGCTCCAGCGCGGCCAGCGCCTCCTCGTTCCTGCCGCCGTTGGCCGCCATGATGCCGGCCGTGTTGAGCGCCAGGGCCATAGTCATCGTAGGCCCCAGCGGTTCCAGCATCTTCAGCACGACCTGCATGCGCGCCTCGGACGCCGCCGTGCTACCCGTCTGGTGTTCGAACAGCGCGATGGTCTCCTCGACCCAAGCCCTCAGCTCCGTGTCGGGGCAGCGGGCAAGCGCGTGCGCCACGTAGGTGAACACCTCGAGTCCCTCGCGTGCCCGGGCCCTGACGTCGTGGTAGGCGCGCAGCAGCTTCACGAGCGGCCATACGACCTCGGTGTCGCCGGAGCCGGCCGCGAGCTTGAGCGCGAAGACCAGGTTGGCGCGTTCGGCGTCCACCAGCCGGTAGCCGCGCCCGGTGCGCTCGGGGCCTTCCATGTTGAGGATGCCCTCCGCGAACCCGGCGAGCGCGCCGACGACGCGGACCCGGGCCACGTCCGGCCGGCGCAGACCCGCCCGGTACCGCTCGGCCACCGCGGCGTGCACGGTGTAGCGCTCACCCTCGCGCCTGATGAGCGAGCGCTCGAGGAGCGCGAGCAGGTAGAAGGGGGAAGCCTCCGTGGCGTTCCGGGCAGTCTCGGCCAGGAAACCCGCCGGCATAAGGGCCAGCGTGCCCAGGGTCTCCTGTTCCCACTCGCTCATGAGTTGCCTCGTTATGTCGATGAAGCGTGCGGTGCGTTGCGCCAGGCCGGGCGCCTGGATGAGGATCTCCGGGTGGTGGCTCAGGCGGTCACGCAGCTCGGCCACGCTCAGCGCCCGCGTCCAGGCGGCCGCCATCTCCACAGCCAGCGGGTTCAGGCCCACCTGCTCGACGAGGGCGGTCAGCTCGTCGTCCGCCACGTGCTCGCCCCCGCCCTCGCGCTCCAGACCGCGGCGGAACAGCTCGCAGGCGGAGGCAACGGTCAGTTCGGGCACCTCCAGGTACCGCTCATCTACCAGGCGCAGGGGCATGCGCGAGGTGGCCAGCACCCTCAGGCTGGGCGCGGCGGCCAGCAGGGTGCCCACCCAGCCCACCTGGTCCGCCATGCCGTCCAGTTCGTCCAGCACTAGCAGCCTTGGCCGCTCGTCCAGCGCGCGCCCCAGTTCGAGGATGTCCTCGGTCCGCTCCATGCCCAGATGGTCTGCGATCAGCCCTGGCACCACGGCCGCGCTCTGGACAGCGCGCAGGTCGATCCAGTGAGTGCCGCCCGGATGTTCCTGCGCCAGCTCCCGCGCCAGCTGCGCGGCCAGGCGTGACTTGCCCACGCCGCCCTCGCCCACCAGCACGGTCAGGCGCGCTCCGCCTACAGCCTGCAGCGCGCCGGCCAGCCAGCGGCTGCGCCCCACCAGCGGATCTGGCCACTGGGGCAAGAAGACGGTCGGCTCACGCGCAGCCTCCTGGTCGTGCGGGGCCAGGTCCAGCACCACAGCGGGGCTGACCGACGCCAGCCGCGCGGCCGTAGGAGGCGTGCCCTCCTGCGACAGCCGCCGGGCCAGCATCCCGACCAGCCGCGCTATGACCGCCGGCCGTCCCTCCCCCACCCGTGCGAGGGCCTCACCCGTCTCCGGATCCACCGCCGCCCCGAGGGCTGCGGAGAGCCACGCGCGGGTCTGCGCGGCGCTGAAGGGGTCGAGTGCAACGGTGCTGCCTGGGTTGAAGAGCCCCTCGCCACCGTCGGGAACGGCCTCGACCAGCCGCGTACCGCCCTCGCGTAGTCGGTGGGCCAGCAGCGCCCGGCTGCCCGGATCGAGCCACCGGCCTTCCTCAAGCAGCACCACCAGGCCGTGCCCCTCCGCGTCCTGCGCCAAGGCCTCGGCCACCTCCTCCTCGGAGGGGTCGGGCGGCAGGCGCTGTTCGTACGCCCGCGCGACGGCGCGCAGGTACACCCCACGGTCGGACTCGCTGGCGACGAGGCGGCGCACGACCCGGCCCGCTATGCGCGCGCGCACGGTCACCTCGTCCAGCATGCGCGTGAAGCCGGCACCGGCTGGGCCCGTCAGGTGCAGTGCGCGCTCGTCGGCTGACGTGGCAGAAGAGGTGAGGAACTTGTCGATCCTGGCCAGGTGCTCGTCACGACCGACCAGTCGCGTCTCTCGCAACGGCACGTTCCCGTCGGCAGGTGTGGCGATGTCGTGAGCCACGACCATGTTCCGCCCCGCCCGCTTGGCGAGGTACAGGCGTGTGTCGGCGCGCCCGAACAGCCGCGCGGCCAGAGGGTGGTAGCCGGGCTCCGGCTCCCTGTCGTTCGGCCCGACCCCCGGTTCGGCTACCGCGGAGACCGCCGCAGGAGCCTCGTCGGTGGCGGCCACGCCCATACTGAGGTGCACGTGCACCCACACGGCGGCCTCGACCGGGTTCGCGGTCACCTGGACCGCCACGCGGCGGGCCACGGCCTCCGCCACTTCCAGAGTCGTGCCAGGTAGCACGAGCAGGAACTCGTCGCCGCCGTAGCGGACCAGCCTGTCGCCGGCGCGCAGCACGCGCGCCGAGCGCTCGGCCACCGCCTTGAGAGCCGCGTCACCCGTGGCGTGACCGTAGACGTCGTTGAGGGTCTTCAGGTGGTCCAGGTCGAACATGACGAGCGCGAAGTGCGCGCCGGTGCTCTCGTGCCTTCGTGCCAGGTCGTTGAGCAGCTCGGTAAGGCCCGCCCGCTGAAACGCACCCGTCAGTTCGTCGACCACCAAGTGACCCATGCTGCTGGCAGTGTACCTGCGGGCTGGCGCGCGGCCTGCGCCCTTTCCTATACGGCTATAAGGGCAACGACGCCGAGGAGCAGGAACTGTGTGAGCACGGTCCACTCGCCCACCCCGAACGCCCCCAGGACCAGCGCAGGCAACGCAGCCAGCATGGCCGCCACCAGCTGGGGCTCGATGCGAGACGCGGCCGCGCCGCTCCAGCTCGAGTACTTCTCCAGCGCCAGCACCACGATACCGATGGTGGAAACTGACCCAACCAGGGCAGGTAGAAGCCCACCCATGCCCGGCCCCTGCCCAGTTGCTGCCATGAGGGCCGCCAGCAACGCGGCCGCGGGCAGCAACAGCAGCAGGAGCAGGGCCAACGCCGGCACGGAACGCCCTATCGAGCGGGTCAGCGCGTCCACCGGCCGGACGCCGATCTCGAAGTACGGTCCCAGCAAGCCGCTGGCGGCACGCGCCACGAAGAGGGCGGCGAAGAGCACGCCCAGCGCCCCTCCCAGCATGCCGACGCCGGAGGCTGCTGCCTGGGGCGTGCCAGCCACAGGGCTCGCCGGCGTGACCCCGCCCAGCGAGAGGCTCTGCCCGGCGCCGCCGGCCAGGAGCGCCACGGTGGAGGCAGAGAGCGCCCCGAGCAGCGTGAGCGCCAGGCGGACGAGGGGCCGCCGGTAGAGCGAGACGACGGTGCGCCATGCCAGGCCGGCCCATTGAGGCGCCGTGGCCGCCGGCAGCGGCAAGGACCTCCGGGGCCTGGTGGCGCCAGGGCGGTCGTGAAGCGAGTCGAGCAGGCGTCTGCGCTCGCCCTCATCGCCCATGCCGCTTCCGAAGCCGCCTCCCGCCCCCATTCCCGCCATGGCCGCCATCATCTGGAGGGTCCGCAGTGCCTGCAGCTGCGAGAGCACCAGGCTCTGCGGCGCGAAGCGCGGGGGCCACTCTCCGGCCAGCGACCGCATGACCGCTTGCTGCGACAGGGCCAGCAGCACCAGCGGGAACATGAGGGTGAACGGGTCGGCCGTGGTGAGCGCCGCCAGCGGGTTGTACGTCTGGACGGCGCGCACGGGCGCGCCCCCGAAGCCGACGAAGTAGTGCGCCACCGCCGTCGCAACCAGCGCCAGCAACGCCGCACCGCCCAGCGCCAGGGACGCCCGCTCTGCACCCTTACGGTTGGCGTGCTCTCCGTGAACGTGGTTGGCCACGTAGCGCAGCCACCTGAGATCGAGCAGCACCAGCGCCGACAGCGCCAGGGCGGGCGCGGCGTACAGGGAGCTGAAGCCGAACAGCGCGGGCGTCAGCAGTGACCAGACGGCCCCGGCGAGTAGCCCCACCACCGCCGCGCCGGCCTGCTTCACGCGGTAGCGCCACCGCAGCACGTTCCAGGGCTGCTGAGGTCCTAGGCCAAGGCGATACAGGTCGCGTCTGTCGAGCGTAAGGGGCGGGGCCTTACCGCCCACGAGCACGAACGCCACGACCACCGCCGACACCGCAGCCAGAACCCCCATGGGTGACGGCAGGAACCGCGGCAACGGCGCCAGCGACTGGACCCCGGCGATGGCGAACACGACCAGCCAGAACAGCAGGTAGAGGATGGTGTACCAGCCCACGGCCCGGCCCACCCACTTGAAGTAGGAGCTGGCGGCCCGGCCGACCGTGAGACGCCGGAGGAACCGGACGGCGTCACCAGGCGCATCACCGGCGGCGCTAGCCGCCGCCGCAGACCCTCGCCCGCTCATCCGAACAGCCGGCCGTTCTCCAGCGCCAGGACCCTCGGCGAGAGGCGCGTGGAGAGCTCCTGCTGGTGACCGGTGAG
>JBIQNJ010000006.1:13611-33658 GCA_044462445.1 Truepera radiovictrix
GCGCCAGGACCCTCGGCGAGAGGCGCGTGGAGAGCTCCTGCTGGTGACCGGTGAGTAACACGGCGCCGCCGGCCGCTGCCAGAGCCTGCAGCGCGTCGGCCAACAGCTCCTGCGACTGGATGTCTAGACCGTTGAACGGCTCGTCCAGCAGCGTCAGGGGCCGCTCCAAGCCCAGCGCCAGCGACAGGGAGAGCTTCTGCCGCATGCCGCGCGAGTGGGTGCTGGGGAACTCGTCGAGTTTGGCCTCCAACCCGAACCGCTCCAACCACTCTAGAGCACGTTCGTCGGCGTCGGGGGCGCGGTACACCAGGGCGTTGAACCTCGCATGCTCACGCAGCGTGAGGTCTTCGTACAGCGCCGGCTCGTCTGGAACGAACACGAAGCGCTCGCGCGCGCTCATACCGCCGTTGGGGCGCCCGAACAGCGCGATGTCTCCCCTGCTCGGCAGCAGCCCGACGAGCGCGCGCAGCAGCGTGCTCTTGCCGGCGCCGTTCGGCCCGGTGAGCAGCGCCAGCTCCCCGCGCTGCAGCGTGAAGGTCACGTCCTCTACGATCGGGACGCCGCCGAGGCTCACTCGCAGCTCCTCAGTGGCTATGGGAGGGGACGACAGGGTGACGGTGGCTTCGGTGGTGGCTTCGGCTGAACTGCTTGAGGCGCTCACTATGAGTAACGACTGTAGCAGTACCCAAAGGCGAGTGCCGCCCGAAGGACCTCACGGTCCGGGCGGCACTCGGTTGCCCGTGACTGGCCGGGCCTAGAGCGGGGTGATGTCTCCCCCGGTCGAGGTGCCCTGGTTGGCGCCTCCGCCCTTGCCGGCGTTGTCGACCTTCTCCACGCTGATGGTGAGGTTGGCGACCAGCGCAGCTATGGCGCTGATGGCGGCCCAGACCGGCAGGAGCACTGTGCCGATAACGCCGATGGTGAGGGGGATCTCGATGAGGACCTTGCCCTCGTCGTTCTTGATGGTGATGCGGCGCACGTTGCCTTCGCGCACGAGCTCCTTGACCTTGGCCACCACGGCCTCGCCGGAGACGCGGAACTCCTCGTGGACGGTCCTGCCCTGGTTGGTGCCGGCGTTGGTGCTCTGATCGGTGTTCTCGTGGTTGGTGTTCTCGTTCGTCATGCTCTTACCTCTTGTCTCTCCCCGGACGGCGCCGGAAGGGTCGGCTGATCGCCAGGCTGGTAGGGGCTCCCGCCCTCTGACACAAGGTTAGGCCCGGCACCCGGGTGGGCACATCCGTCTTAGGTATGAGGCCGACCTGCGCCTATAGATGAGGCAAAAGAACACCGCCGACCCCAAAACGCGGGGTCGGCGGTCGTGTTCACTTGGTATCGCTCCAGGTCGGTGAGCGATACCAAGCGCAGCTAGAGGTGGTGAACCTGCGTTACTCCGCGGACGGCGGAGTGAGCAGGTTGGCGTACAGGCGGTAGGCACCCGGCACGTTGTTCTCGATCTGCGTGTGCAGCACGAGGCTCGTGTAGGTGTAACGGCCCTTGCCGAGGTCGGTGGTGAGCATGGAGCCGAGGAACGGCAGCTCGTCCCACGTGTCGGGCCACTGGGCGTCGGTCACGCTGAAGAGCGGGGTGTAGTGCTCGTCCCACTCCTGAGCGAAGTACAGACCGCGCTCCTTGACCCAACCGTCGAAGTCGGCGCCCGTGATCTGGTTGGGCGTGCTCATGAGCGGGTTGTTCGGCTCGAGGATCTCGACCTCACCGTCGGCGGCAGTGACGCGCGAGAGCAGCGACACGCGACCGAGCTCGATGGGGAACGGCGGCACGGTGTCGGCGTTCCAGGCGTCTGCCGGGCGATGGTACTGCACCAGCAGGTTGCCGCCCTCTTCCACCCAGCGCATGAGGCGCTCGTTGGCGGCCAGCAGGTCGGGGCGCAGGCGGTAGGTGTAGATGCCGACCGCGATGGAGTCGTAGCGGCTGAGGTCGCCGGTGGTGAGGTCGTCCTCGGTGAGGAGGTCGACGTTCATGCCGATCTGGCGCAGGCCCTCGTACACGAGGTCGGAGCCGCCGGCCACGTAGCCGATGCGCAGGTCGGGGTCGAAGGCCACCTGGAGCACCTGCACGTTGGCGCTGGCGCCGCTGATCAGGTAGGTCTTGCCCACGTGCTCGTAGCTGATGACGCGGATGTAGTCGGTGCTGTCGGCCTGGCCTTCGGCGCGGACGGAGAAGTCGTACGAGCCTTCGACCACGTCGGCACCCGGGATCAGGGTGAAGGTGGCGCCACGAGCGTCGCCCTTGCGGTTGAAGCTCAGGTCGATGGAGGCGGGTTCGACGGTCCAGCCCGCGGGGGCATCGACGTAGATGGTCGTTTCGGCCGGGCCGTTCACGTAGTTCACGGCGGCGACGCTCATCTCGAGGTTGCTCGGCTGCAGGGTGTTGAGAACGAGCTTGTCGGGGGTGACGCGCAGCGAGATGTCGGGTAGAACGCCGATGATGTCGCGCGAGTCGACGGTGAACTCGAACTCCTCACCGTCAACGGTGTAGCGCACGACGCCGTACACATCGCCGGAGGCACGGAACGGGTTCACGTTGCGGCGGTACGGGTTGTAGTAGGGCGCGTTCTCCGGAACGGTGACCACGAAGGTCTGCTTGACCGACTCGCCGTTGGCGAGGGCGGCGCCGGTGGTGTCGTCACCGGTGCGCTCGACGGTCCAGCCCGCGGGGGTCACGAGGTCGAACGAGAGGTTCTCGATGCCGACGGTGCCGCCTAGGTAGGCGGAGACGGTCACTTCGGTGCTGCCGCCGCGGGTGAGCTCGGGGGTGGCGGCGATGACGCGGCTGACCAGCGAGAGGGCCTTGCTGCTGGCCACCTGCAGTTCGAGTTCCTTCTTGGCGAGGCGGAAGTCGATGTCTGCCGCGGTGGCGGCGTCGATGCTCGAGGTGGTGAGGGTGGCGCGGGCGGCACGAACGGTGCGCAGCGCGTCGGTCAGGTGACCCTGCACGGCGGCGAAGTCGGGGAAGGCCGCGAAGGTGTTGTCGATGTGGGCCTGGAGGCGGTTGAGCTGGTCGGCCAGCACCTCGTCTTCGAGGCCGTTGGCCAGGTCGGCCACCGTGAAGGGCAGGCCGGCGAAGAGCGAGGTATCCGTGTCGGCATCTGTAACGTGCGAGCCGGCGAGGTACAGCCTCGAGGCGCCGGGGCGTTCTTCGGCCCAGCTGCCCATGTCCTGGCTGCGGTGGTAGGCGCGCGACTGCTGGCCGAGCTGCTCGTAGGTGGCGCCGAAGAACTGGTTGTAGGCGCCGGTGTCGATGGTCAGCGTGGCCGGCAGTTCGATCTCTGCCTGACCGCTGCCGCGGCCGGCGGGCAGGTAGAACTTGGCGGGCTGCCAGGGCTCGAGGCCCATCTCGAAGTGCTCGGGGTACACGGTCGGGTCGCCGGCCATAGCGAAGGCGGCTTCCGTGGCGTACGCCATGGCGCGGTGGTTACCGTGCTGGCCGAAGACGTCCTGGAAGTTGGTGAAGAGGACGTCGGGGCGGCTCTCGCGGATGGCGCGGATGAGCTTCTCCATCATCACGTCTTCGCCCCAGATCTGGAGCGTCTCGACGGCAGACTTGCTGAAGCGGAAGTCGAAGATCGGGTCGTCGAAGCTCTCGCTCAGGAAGAACAGCTCTACGTTGAAGGCCGCACTGGACTGCTCCATCTCGCGGCTGCGGAGCACGCCGAGCGCCTGCAGGTACTCGGTGCCGATGGAGTTCTGACCGCCCTCGCCGCGGTTGGCGGTGACGGTGATGCTGCGAACGCCCATGCCGCGCGAGAGGAGCGCGATCTGGCTAGAGCGCTCGTCGTCCGGGTGGGCGCCGACGGTCATGAAGCTGGCGACCGACTGAAGGGGCGTGATGGCCTCGTACAGCTCGACGATGCCGCGGTGGTTCTCCTGCTCGACCACACGCGCGTCGGTGCGACTCTGTGCGGCGGCGACGCCGACGGCGAGCGCTAGCAGCAACGCGGCCAGCAGCTTGAAGGTACTACGTACTCTCTTCATTTGCATCGAAACTTTGCCTCCAACTTGAAATCGTTGCGCGGCCTGACGCGCGTCTGGCCGGTGGGGTTCAGGTTCTGGCGCCTGGTCTGCGTTGGGTTGGCCTCACGATCGCTTCTCGTTGGTCACCTCCACTGGAGTGCTACAGAACTCCCCCTTTGGCCGAGCAAGGTAACGGGCTCCTGGGCAGCGGGTTAGAAAACAGCTTTCCAAAAGCTCTTTATAAATACCTTGTAATAAGGACTCTATGGCACCGCTGGGCGGATAGGCCGCCGCCGATCGACGCTCTGGTACACAGGGCCTTAAGAGTTCGCGGTTCGACCCCTGCTCAACGGATCAGCCCCACCTGAGCGCCATCCTTCAGGAGGAACGGCTCCAGGTCGGCCGCCGTGCTGGTGCTCAGCCAGGTAGCGCCCGCCCGCAGGAACGTCGATCGCAACTGGTCTTGAAAGCCCCGGAGGTCCCGCTCGTAGCGCCTCAGCGTCTCTGCATCCAGGGTCACAGGCAGTTCGGCGCCCGTCTCCGGGTCGAGCAGCGCTAGAGCGCCACGCCCCACGGAGGCGGGATCCAGCTCCTCGGGTGCGAGCACCTGCACGCCAACGACCTCTTGCCGCGCGCCGCGCAGGCTGTGAAGCGCTGTCACGCTGTCGCTGAAGAGCCAGTCACTTATCACGATCACGAGCCCGGGCCGAGGCAGCCGAGCGCTGAGCTCACGGGCCACGGACGAGAAGTCGACCGCCCCCTCCGGCTCGAGCCGCTCCAGCCAGTCGAAGAGCCGGCCGGCGGCGCGCACGCCGTCCGCCCGAGGCCCCCACTTGAGGCCGCGACCCGTGAAGGCTGCTACCCGCGTCCGGTCTGAGCCCGCCAACCCCACGTAGGCGAACGCCCCAGCCAGCCGCCTGGCCACCACAGACTTGTCGGGCGAGCCGTAGCCCATGGATGCGCTCAGGTCGACGACCACGGTGAGCGCCAGCCGCTCCATGACCTCGAACTCGCGCACGTAGAGCTCACCCGTCCGCGCTTCCAGGTGGGGGTCCAGGCGCCGCAGATCGTCGCCCGGCTGGTAGGCGCGGTGCTCTGCGAACTCGATGCCCGACCCTCGGCTGGCCGAGGCGTGCTCGCCCACGCCGCCGGCCGTGCCCGTGCGCGGCACGCGCAGGCGCCGACGCGCGAGGCGCTGCAGCAGTTGCGGGTCAGGGGTGGTGGTCGTCATAGGGTCACGCCGCCTTCAGCTCACGCGCCGGCGCCACAGGCTTCAGGCCGCGGCCGCGCTGCGGTCGAACAGGTCAGCCAGCAAAGCCTCGGCGTTCATCTCCGGGTTGGCCTCGCCCTCGTAGTTCAGCTGGAAGCGGTGCCGCAGTGTGGGCTTCAGTGCGCTCTTCAGGTCGTCGAAGCTGACGTTGAACCGCCCCTGCAACAGGGCGTTCGCCTTGGCCGCCAGCAGCAAGGACTGGCCGCCGCGGGGGCTCACGCCGAAACGCACGTAGCGCCTCACTCTGTCGTCGGCGCCGGCACGCTCCGGGTGCGTCGCCAGCAGGAAGCGCGCCACGGCCCTGCGAACGTGCGAGGCCACGGGCACCTGCCGCACCAGTCGCTGCAGCCGCAGGATGTCGTCAGGGTTCACCACCCGGCGCGGCTCCGCCAGGCCCGCCCCGGTGGTCTGGTCGAGGATGCTGTACAGCGTCTCCTCCTCCGGGTACGGCATCACTATCTTGATAAGGAACCGGTCAAGCTGCGCCTCGGGCAGCAGGTACGTGCCCTCCAGCTCTATCGGGTTCTGCGTGGCGAGCACGAAGAACGGCCTGGGGAGGGTCATGGACCGGCCGCCCGCCGTGACGGTGTACTCCTGCATGGCCTCCAGCAGCGCCGACTGCGTCTTGGGGGTGGCGCGGTTGATCTCGTCCGCCAGCAGCAGTTGCGTGAAGATAGGTCCCGGCTGGAACTCGAGCCTGCCACCCCCGGCCTCGTCGCGGATAAGCACCATGTTGCCGGTCACGTCGGCCGGCATCAGGTCGGGCGTGAACTGCACGCGCGCGTACTGCAGCCCCGCAGCCACCGCGATCGTGCGCACGAGCAGGGTCTTGCCCAGCCCGGGCGCGCCCTCGAGCAGCACGTGGCCGCCAGAGATGAGGCCGACCAGCAGCTGGTTGATGACCTCGTCCTGGCCCAGCACCACGCCGCTGACCTCGTTCCTGAGGTCCTGCAGCCCCGCCAGGGCCACCTCGAGCTGAGCCGCGTCGGTCACCCCCGCGTCGTCCGAGAGCCCTGAGGCGGCGTCGGTCCTAGGGCCCGTCTTGGGGTCGAGCTTTGCGTCGCGCGTCGGTTCGGTCACAGCGTCATACCTTCACTTTCCTTCCGCCCCGTGGCTGGAGCAGGTCAGGTGCGTACCTGAGGGTGAGTTCTACGAGCAGGAGTAGCAGGGCCGTAAGCAGCAGCCACGGCCAGGCGGGCGCCTGCCGCACGTACCAGGCGTCGGGCCTACGCACGTCCGAGAGGCTGGAGATAGAGCCGCCCGTGGCGGCTGAGGCGGCCGCCAGGCGCGCCGGGTCTGCCAGCGAGAAGTCGAGCGCCGCCGGGTACGCCTTGGTCGTCGGCGCAGGTGCGAACGTCGCCGCCTGCTCCTGGCTGGGCTCGGGTGCGGTCGCCACGGCGCCGGCGCTTGGCCGCGCCACCTGCCGCAGTAGGTGGCTCCATAGGGTCGGGAACTCGGGCAGCCCGAGCCATGCTTCCGTCCAGGGCCCCGCGCCGTGCGCCGTGAACGCCACCACCGCCCCGGCACCGTAGCGCCAACTGGCCAGCAGCGGCACCTCGTTGCCCTCAGCGGTGGTCACGCTCAGATGCATGGTCGCCTCGGGCTTCAGGCTCGTGGGCACGAAGCCGGCCACCTCAGGCAGCTCATCCGGCCAAGCCCGCAGGAACGGTGCTCGGCGGTCCTGCCACCTGGGCAGGGTGTTGCGCTCCTCGGTGAGGTCGCCCGTCTGCAGCAGCACCTCGTGCGCCATGATGCCCGGCAGCGAGGCGAAATCGGCGCTGAAGTGGAAGCTGCCGCCTCCCAGCCGTGCGATCTCGCGCAGCTGATCGGCGTCGGCTTCCGGACCGATGCCGATGGTCGAGACCGTCACGCCTTCGGACTGAAGCCGCGCCAGGACGCCCGGGAAGTCACCAGGTTGCGAGAGCCCGTCGCTCATGACGATGACGTGCGAGGCCGCGGCGCCGTTGCCTGCGAGCTGAGCGTAAGCCTCCTCAAGGCCCGGGTAGATGGCCGTTCCGCCGCGCGGCTCGAGCGCTATGACGGCCTCGCGGAAGGCGGCACCGTCCTCGATGCTGCTTAAGGGCACGAGCGTGCGCGCCGTCGAGTCGAAGGCTATGAGAGACGCGCGGGCGCCCTCCGGCAGCAGCTCGTGAGCCCGCAGCACTGCCGCCTTGGCGATATCCAGGCGCACCTCGTCGCCGGCGTACTGGCGCATGCTGTTGGACCGGTCTATCACGAAAGCGATGGCCAGCTCGGGCGCCTGCCTCGGCACCAGGCTCGAGGCGGGCGATAGCCGCTCCAGCGGCGTCTCGTAGTAGCCCCCCGGCCCGAACGCGTTGCCGCCGCCCAGCAGCAAGAGAGAGAGGCCGTGGTGCTGCACCGCCTCCTCCAGCAGAACGAGCTGCTCTGCCAGCAGGGCCGCGGCCGGGACGTCAGCCAGCACAACGGCCTGGAACTCGAGCAGAGCGCCCAGCTCCGCGGGGAACTGCCCGGACTCCACCAGCGCTACCCGCAGACCCTGGCCGACGAGCGCCGTCTCCAGGAGCGCCCCCCACTCCGGGTTGTCGCTCACCAGCAGCACGTGCCCGGCCGGCAACACCTCGACGGTCGTCGCTCCGTAGTTGTTCTCGCCGAACACGTCGGCTTGACCCCTCACCTCGACCGTGTAGGCCGCCTCACCCGCCACCGCTTCGTGAACCTCGACCCTCACGTGGTTGCTGCCCGCGCGCACGGCTACGGCGCGCTCGTCCACCACCTCGCCGTCTTTGTAGGTCGTGAGAACGGCCGAGCCCGGCTGGCTGGCGTGCACGACCACCTGGAGCTCGAAGCGGTCTCCGGCCAGAACCACCGGGGGCGGCGCCAGCACCACCAGCTGCAGCTCGCCTGCGGGCGCACGTGCCTGCAGAACGGCGTCCAGGACGGCACCTCTGCTGGCGAGCCGGTCGAGGGCGTAAACGAGGTCGCCGCTGGACTGTGACCCGTCTCCCACGACGACCACCCGGGTCGGCACGTTCGGAGCTGCGGCTGCCACGGCTAGTTCCAGGTCGAGCTGCAGGTCCAGCTCGTCGATGTGCCGGTTACCCTGCCGGTCTCGCTCTTGGTTTGGCTCCTGCTCCAGGGGGCGTTCGTTATACCCGGCAGCCGAACCCACCATGTCGGTGACCGTGACACCGGCCGTCTCTTGCAGCAGGGCCAGGTCGTCGGCCAGCGCCGACCAGCCCGGCACCGCGCCCGAACCCCACGGCGCGCCGGGCACCAGCACGGTCGTACTGCCGCCGTGAGCCGGCAGCGGTAGCCGCAGGCCGAAGAAGGCAAGCGCGACGAGGGCGAGCGCCGCGCCACGCAGTAGCACGTCGGAAGCACGCCACCGCCCGCGCCGGGCACGCGCGAGCCAGGCCTCAGCCAGCAGGGTCATGACGAGCAGCGCCAGCAGCGCCGTGCGAAGGTCAATCGGGCCGGCGGCGGCTGGCGCGGCCGTGCGGCCCGCCGCTTGGGGGTCAGCCTGCTCCACCCACCCGCCGTTAGCGGCGCCTAGCGGCCTTGTGGTCAGCCCCGCGTTGACCGCCAGCGTCTGCAGCTCCCCAGTAGCCAGCTCCAGTGTGTACGCCCCTACCCGCGTCGGCAGGAAGGAGTCTCTAGCCACTTCCGTGAGACCGTACGTCAGCCGCGGCAGCGGCACCTCCGCCCCCGCGGGGTCGCGCAGCGCGCGTACGCCGGCCGGAAGGGGGCACGCCTCACCGATAACGCAGCCGGGCGCGACGAGGAGCCCAGCGGAGGGATCGATAAGCCGGAGCAGATCGCGCACGAACAGTGGGAAGCCGTTGCGGTCGGGCCAGTCGCTGCTCTCTACGGCGAAGTTGAGGTTCACATGCAGGCCGGTGGGCAGTCGGAGGAGCTGCACGAGCGCCACCTCGTCTTCGGCCACCGCCGCAGCAGCAGGCGAGGCCGGCACGCCGACGGCGCCGACGAGCTCGACCGCGCCGGCCCCCAGCGTCTCGGCCGAAGCCTCCTCAACCCCAAGCGTCGCCCAGTCCGTGCGCGTCACGAGCTCGTGGCCAGCGTCCCACCTGACGGACCGAACGTCACTCAGGCCCCGCGTTTCCGTAGGCGCCGCCGTAGCGGTTGCGAAGAGCCGCGTCAACCCGGGCGACGCTATCCACAGCGTGCTGGTGGCAGGAACCGCGCCTACGCTCACGCGGTCCAGGATCACGAGCGCCCAGGGCGAGCTGTCTGGAACAGTGACCTGCGCGCCGGCGGGCGCGTTCAGCTCGAACAGCTCTACCAGCCCCGTGGCCTCAAGCGCACGCCTGAGGGGCTGGCTGCCCGGCCCGGCGTACAGCACGGGCAGGCGCGCGGGTTCAGGGTCGAGCACGAACGTGGCCGGCGGCCCGTAGCCCATCTCGGGTCTAAGCGTCAGCACCCCGCTGCCGCCCAGCTCGAGCAGCGCCTCGAACTCACCTTGCCCCTCGTCCAGGGGCACTTCGATGGCGCCCGTGCGAAGGTCGCCGCCGACAGCGCCGGCGAACTCGACGGTCAGGCGGGCCGACCCCCGATCCTCCTGAGGGAACGTCGTGCGCGCTCCATCCGTAGCCCCCTCTGTAGCCAGGTCACCAAGGTCGATAAGCCTGCCGCTCACGTGCCACACGCCGCGCCCACCGCCCGGCTCTGCGCTCACGCCGGCTGCGGTGATGAGCGCGCCAGCGGATCCTGGGGCGGGCCAGGCCGCCACATCAAGGCCAGCCTGGCCGGACTCGACCGCGAGGGCACCTTCTAGCGACGACTCCACTGCCGCCCTCGCTTCGGGTCCGGCCCCCAGCAGCACCACCCTGGTGCTCTCATGGGCCGCCGTCAACCGGGCGGCCAGCGCGGCGGCCCGGGTCCAGTCGGCCTCTCCGTCGGTGAACTCGAATGAAGCGAGCGCGTCGGAGAGGTCGTCCTCCTGAGACCACCGGACCGCCACAGGCAGGGGTCTCTCCCCCACCAGCACCAATGACCAGCGGGCGGCCGGCGCGCTCCTAAGTGCAACCAGCTCCTTGCGCGCCTGTTCCAGGGTGGCGTCGCGGCGGCCCGGGTCGTTCTGCTGCCAGCCGCCGTCCAGCAGGAGAAGCAGGTGATCTGGCTGCGGCCCGCCAGTGACCGCAGGTCGCGCCAACAGCAGGGCCGTCAGGGCCAGCGCCAGAAGTTGCAGCGCCAGCACGGCGGTTAGGGGGGGACGCCTGAGGGCGGCGCGCGGGCGCAGCGTGGCCGCCACCCCCTGCCACAGCAGCAGGCTGCCCACCCGCACGCGGCGGCGGCTGCGCATATGCAGCAGAAGTAGCGGGCCGGCCAGCAGCAGGAGCGCCAGCCAGGCAGGGGCCAGGAACGTCACGGCGCCTGATCCGCGCCGGGTGTGTTGTAGCGCCTGAGCAGGTCCAGGTCGGTCTCGAGAACCAGCTCATGAGAGACGGCCGGCTCGACGCCGGGTGACCAGTCGCCCGAACCGGGCAACCAGTCTAAGGGCACGTCCACAGCGAGGTCGGGCAGCCGTTCCAGCGTCACCCGGCGGCCGCTCGAGTCGGTGATGTCGGGCAGATCGAGCTCTTCAGGGTCGCCTGCACCGGGCAGCGGCGGCGGCTCCCCAGCGCCGCCCCCGTCGAAGCCGGCGGTGGCGCTGCCGGCCACGGCCGCGTCTGCCATGGCCACCTGGTCGCCGTCGCCTCCGCCCGGGCCGCCGCCCGCCTGCCGCCGGCGGGCGTACTCGCGCAACTCCTGGTCGCGCACGGCCGCCTGGTTGTAGCTCGGGTTCGTGGTGCCGTCGTTGCGGGGGTTCAACGGCACAGCCTCGCCCCCAGGCGGAGTAGCAGGGGGCGCGGAGCTCTGAGGTTGCGCGGCCTCGGTCGCAGGTCCCAGGTCTACGGCCCTGTCGACCAGGTTCGCCTCCATGGCCGCAGTCACGGTTCTGTCTGGCGCCACTGCGGCTCCGGAGACCGCAGGCGCCTGTTGTACTGATGTACCGGCCGGCCGCTCCTGCGCCCCGCCCTGCTGCGTGGCCAGAGCCTGCAACTCGTCGTCAGGGAGGGCGTTACGCCTGGAGGTGTTGGCGGTGCTGGGCCGGACCTCGGGTGTGCTCGTGGCGAGTAGCTGCTGGATGAAGTCGGCGCCCTGAACGGCGCCTTCGGAAAGCTCGCCGACACCCGCACGGGCGCCCACTCCGCCCGCCACCACCTGGGGCGGGGGCACAAGTCGAACCACACCCACGACCGCAGCCAGAACCGACAGGCTGCCCAGAAGCCACCGCGAGGTGCCCCTACCCAGCGTCAGCGGCACCACCCGTCGCGCCTCGACCCCGCGCAGCCGCTCCTCCGCGTCGGCCCTCAGGGCCACTGCCAGCGGGTCCGGCCTCCCAGCCACCTCGACGCTGGTGCTCAGCCGCTCGGCCAGTCCGGCACTTCTCTCGACCACACGAGCCGCGTCGAGCTGCGTAGGCAGCCTGCGCCAGGCCGCCCCCGCGCACGCCGCCACCGCCAGCACTAAGGCCGCGCCCCATGAGAGCGGGCTCGCCAGCCAACCGGGCACTGCCGCGCCAAGCCATACCAGCAGGAGCAGCGCGACAAGCAGGCCCGCCAAACCTACGAAGCACGCCGCCACCGCACGCACGAACGTGCGCAGCGTCAGGCGGCGGCGAACACGGCTAAGCAGCTGCAACATGAACGCATCCGGCTGCATAGCGCCCTGTGGCGGTTGGCTGGGGCAGTGCGAGCACTACTTCTCCAAAGGTCTTTCAAAACTCCCCGCCCCGAGCTTAACAGCCAGCGGCCCGGTCTTGGCCTAAGACCGGGCCGCTGGCTGGAACTCGCTCCTCGGCTCCCCCGAGCCGGGTCAGCGCCTACCTAAGGTTCGGCCCCGCGTAGTCGCACACGCCCGTCGGGAAGATCTCCAGCAGCCGCGCACGTTCGGCGGCGTTCGGCTGCCAGTCACCGTACACACCGGCGGCTATGGCGTCGTCTACGCTCTGCAGGGCGCACTTGTAGACGGCGCCGGTCACGGGCGCCCCGGCCACCATGCGGCTGGTGGAGTACACCTTGAACTGCTCGGTGCACGGGCCCGCAGGGCGGTCGTCGAGGACGCCCCACCACGCGTCGGCGCCGGCGTAGATGAGCTCGCCGCTAGCGTCGAAGCAGCTATCGACGGCGCGGGCCGGCCGTGCGCCCACCACGCTCATGCCCGGGTGCTTGGCCAGGTTGGCCATCCATTCGTCTATCACCTCGAACGCCAGCATGGTCTGGTCGTGCCGGTACTCGAACGGCACGATGTCGGTGAACCAGATGACCATGTTGCCCTCTGGGTAGCCGGCCTCGCGTATGCGCTGACGCGTCACGAACGACTGCACCGTGTTGTGCATGTCCAGCTCGGGCTCGCGGTAGTTGCGCCAGTCGATGGTGGGAATGGTCAGCTCACCGCGGTAGTAGAGGCCTGAGGAAAGCACAGCCTCGATAGCGCCGGGGTCGGCCTCCGTGCGCGGCGCGGGGGTCACGCCGTCGGGGCTCAGCAGCATGTTGCGCGAGCTCCACGGATCGAACTGCGCCGGGTCCTCGCACAGCTGCTCGATGAACGGGCAGCCCTCCTGCACCATGTCTGCCTGGTCTTGCCAGCCGCCCACGAAGGCGTTCAGGTCGAGGAACTCCTCGGGCGTCAGGTCTCCGTCGCGCAGGGCCAGCAGGCCGTACTGCACGCCGACGTTGTCCCACGTGCTGCGGGCGTAGCCGTCGTCACGACGGCCGTAAACGTTCACTGCGTCCTCGAAATGCGTCCAGTGGGTGCCGACCTGCTGCTCACCGCTTATGCCGGGCGCCGTGCCGAAGTGCGGGTTGAGGGCCAGCGGCGAGAGCCCGCGCCAGCCGTTCACGCACTCGCTAAGGCCCGGGGCGCCGCCGAAGTACGCGTTGGGCAGATCGTTCCAGGCGGCCATACCCTCGATCAGCGTGCGCTGCTCCCAGTCGGCCCAGCGCGAGCTGGGATCCTGAGCCACCTTGGCATCGAACCAGCGCTCGAGCAGCTCGCAGTCGCCGACGTGGATGGTCTGCGTGACCATGTCGGGGTAGGAGTACTGCGGGATGGCCGCGTCGAGCAGCGTGGGATGGTTCTGCGAGTACACGTACTGCTGGATGCCGCCGCCCGAGCCGCCGACACCCACGGTGTAGTCGGGCACGCCGTAGGCGGTAACGAAGCGGTCCTTCACCATCAGGGCCGTCTCGCCGCCGAGGATCAGGTCGTAGTGTTCGCCCGTCTTGTTGCCGGTGGAGTAGGCCACGGCGTAGCCGCGAGACAGCAGCTCAGGGTTGAGCATGTTGCTGCCGCTTGGGCTGCCCTGGTAGTGGCCCACGCCCACGCCACCCTGGAACTGGTAGACCAGCCGGCGGTTCCAGCCGCTCAGGTCGGCCCGCTCCTCGTTCTGGCTGCGGGGTGACAGCATGGCGATGGAGTAGATGAAACGGTTGATGGTGCCGCGTTCCCAGCGGACGATGAAGTCAACGGTGGCGCCGTCGGCCAGTTCGACGGTAGCCATGTCGGCGGGGCGACCGGCAGAAGAGTCGTAGGGCTGGAAGCCGTCATCGACGGAGTAGTACAGGAAGTCCACCCGGGTCTCCACGCTGCACTGATCGTCGATCACCGGCCCGAGCCCGGCGTTGGCCCTATGCGCGTCGGTGGAGCATAGGAACACCTCCTGCTTGGGGCCGGCGAACATGGGGCCGGTGATGGGGTAGTTGGTCAGCGTGAGCTGCTCCTTGTACATGCCCGCCAACACGGTGATCACCGTGTCTCCCACGGGCAGCCCGGTAACGACGCCCTCGAGCTTGTCGCCGGCGGCGTTGGCCACGAAGCGGTTCGTGACGTTGCGCGTGCCGGCCCACACGGACACGCGGTTCCAGCGCACGGTGTCCGGCAGCGAGATGACCAGGCGAGCGTCGCCCCCCGACACGTACTCTGGCGGGCTCGAGGCCACCTCGATGCTCACCCCCTGACCGAACGACACGCCCGCCATGAACATGGCGGAAGCGAACAAGAGGAACGAGAACACACGGACGCGCTTGCGCATAAGCACCTCTCCTAACCCTTGAGTTGGGGTGTTTTGGCTGTCGTGTGTGAGTATATCCGGCTGTCGTTAGGGCGCCCGGCCGGGCCGATGGACGGGGCTTGGACGGGCGGCATGACTCAGACTTCACTCCTACGGCCCTAACTTTTAAGGAGGAAGGATGAGGCACCGCTCGGTAATCAGACTATCCGCATCACTACTGGCAGCACTAACAACCATGCTCACAGCATGCGGCGGCACCACGAACCCACAAAGGTACTCCGCCCTTTGCGAGGCCGCCACGACTGAGGTGAGCATCCCCGACGCGACCCTTAGGGCCGCCATCCGCGCAGAGCTGGGCAAGCCCGCCGGCCCGATCACATGCGCCGACATGGAGCAGGTGACCAGCATCGACAGTCAGCGCTCAGAGATCAGCGACCTCACGGGTCTGCAGTTCGCCATCAACCTTGAGAACCTGAACCTGACCGGCAACCGCGTGACTGACCTCGGGCCCCTTACCAACCTCACGAAGCTGCGGCACCTGAACATGAACGGTAATCCGTTCGCTAGTTTCGAGCCGCTTCGAAAGCTGACGAACCTGGAAGAGCTGCACCTATGTTGCAACGAGACGCGCATCACGGATGTCTCCCCCCTCGAGGGTCTTACGAAGCTACGGGCCATCAACATCAACGGCTACGAGCTGGGTGACGCTGTGGTGTGGCCGCTCCTGGCGAAGTTCCCCGATCTGTCAGGTCTGTGGATAGGCAGGAACGACCTTCAGGACTTAAGCCCCCTCCTGAACTACAAACACGCCTTCGCCATCGAGCTCGTAGGCACTCACATACCAGACCTGGCCATACTGTCAGAGTTCAGCAACCTCACCTGGCTGGACCTCAACAACGCAGTTCTAGGCGATCTCACCCCGCTGCACAGCATGACCCGGCTGACGTACCTGAACCTGACCGGCACAGGGCTGCACGACTTAGGCTTCTTAGCTGGCCTGCCACAACTGGAAACCGTCATCCTTCTCGACAACGCCGTACGAGACTTGGCGCCGCTCGTGACCAGCCCGGGCATCGGGAGCGGCGACTACATCGACCTGATGTGGAACCCGCTTGACCCGGACGACGCGGCGGTCCAGGCCGATGTTGCAGAGTTGCAGAGCAAGGGTGTCAGCCTGAGGCTCAACCTCGGCGAACAGACGCGCTACAGCCACGTCGGCCCGCCGGTGGAAGCCACCTTGGACACCGTGATCGCCAGCTACCCGGAAGCTGCCGGGCTATACGGCGCGGTCGTAGGTGCGTACCGGCTGAACATCCCCGATGACGGCGAAGGAGAGTGGACGTACACGTTCTACGACCCGGTCATGCCCTTCCAGGTCGAGGAGGACGGCTCGTTCGAGGTCCTTCTCGAGACTCCCACGACGTTAAGCACACGGCTGGCGGGAGACTGCGACTTCACGACTACCTGGACCGGGGGCCTGTCACCGTTCTTCAACACGCCGGTCACCCAGACCCTAACTGCCAACCCGGTGATGTACGCCGGATACCCCCAAGGCACGGGCGCCTACTATCAGAACTTCTGGTACTCGGTTGGTGACCAGCACATCGACTGCGTGATAAGGAACGCCGCCGGAGCGCCCAACAGCCAGATCATGGAGTACGACCTGCTGCTGCGAGACGGCTGGAACACCGTGCTGATGTACCGGTCCGACCTCGCGAACGGGCAACGGTACTACTCCGCCCGCACCGGTACTTCCGTCGGCGACGATGGGGTGCTGCACTTGAGCGCTCCCTGACGGCCTGCTGCGTGCACGCTAGGCCCTAGCCCGAGATAGCACGAGCGGCCTGAGCTCCGCGGTGGAGCTCAGGCCGCTGCGCTTGAGGAGAGTAGGCGCCAGCTGCCGCCAATAGTCCTATGCTTCTGCCGTGACTTTAGTGGAACCCCTCGTCTGGATAGGCACGCTCACCTTCGCCGCCACCGGCGCGCTGGTGGCAGTGCGCAAAGGCTTCGACCTCATCGGGGTGCTCGTGCTGGCCTCCGTTACCGCTATCGGCGGCGGCTCGATCCGCGACGTCATCGTGGGCGTGCTGCCGCCCACCAGCTTCACGAACGAGCCGCTCCTGTGGGTGGTCGCGGCAACGGCCGTGCTCGTGTTCCTCTTGCCCGACCGGTTGCGCGAGGAGAGCCGCCTGCTGTACGTGCTGGACACGATGGGCCTGGCGGTCTTCGCCGCGCTGGGGGCAGAACGCGGGGTGCAGTACGGCATGGGCATGTGGGGAACCGTCTTCGCCGGCGCGGTCTCGGGGGTGGGCGGCGGCGTGTTGCGCGACGTGCTGACCGGCAAGGTGCCGGGCATCTTCTACCGCTTCGGTGACTTCTACGCCTCGGCGGCCGCGCTGGGAGCGCTGGCCTACTTCTTCGTCAGCTACCTGCACCCATCGTGGGCCCTGGCAGCGGGCGTGCTCATCACCCTCACCGTCAGGATCGGCAGCCGCGTACTCAAGCTGCGGCTGCCGATCCCCAGAACCTCTGCCGCAGCAGAGTCACTGCCCGGCGACGAGCCGGAAGTCAAGAAGTAGCGTCACCGAGTCGTCGACCCGCGCCACCAGCGGCACCCTGGGCACGCTTATGCCGTAGTCCTCTAGCAGCACCACGGTGGTGGCCGTGCCGCGCAGCTCTGTGTCGGAGACCACCTCGAGCACCAGGTCGAAGACCGCCTCTCTCGTCACACCCTTGATGGTCAGGTCGCCCACCAGCTCCACCGTGTGCATGGTGCCGGGCTGAAGCGGCAACTCGAGCCCCACCGCGCTACGGGGAACGAAGGTCACGTACTGGTTACCGGTCCTGCTCGTCTGCAGGATGCTGTTCCTGATCTGGCCGTCGCGCATGCGGTCGTCGGTCGTAAGAGTGCTCACGTCTACTTCGAAGGTCCCGAACAGCAGCACGGTCGGGTCGTCCGGGTCTAGTGTCACTCCGCCCGACACAGCCGGCGTGCTGCCCACGGCCGTCGTCTCTCTGCCAAGAAGGTTCTCGCCTATCGTGAAGCTCGCCTGGCTGGCTGAAGCGTCAAGCACGTACTCGGTGGGCGCCGCAAGTGCAACGGGGGCCGCGAGGGCAAGGGCGGCGGCAAGGGCGACAAGTACTCGTCTCATCGTTAAGTCCTCCGTTTCATGCCGTCGATGCTACGGACGCTTTGTGTAGGTTGCGTTTAGCTGCTGCGTGCCCACCAGGTAGGGCAGCGTCGCCTGTTCACGGTTCTGCTCGAGTCCGGCCTGCCGCGCGCCCACCTGGTAGGGCACGTCACCCGGCGGCTGCTCAGGCCGGGAGCTCATCGAGCCGCTGCAGCAGCAGCCAGACGAACTCCTCCGTCGCTGCCACAGTGCCGGCGTCCACGTTCTCGTACACGTCGCTCACGGTGTGCCAGTTGGGGATCTCTCCCGCCGGCGTAAGCCCCACGAACGACAGCGCCGGCACGCCGTTGGCCATCATGCAGGTGGCGTCCGTGTGCAGCGTGGTGTAAGGCAGGCTATAGGCGTTCAGGCCAGGATGCGCCGCCCGCAGCTCCTCGGCCAGGCCGAACAGCAGCGGTGACGGCTTCAGGGGTATGACCATCCCTTCCACGCTCGTGTAGCACACACCCGCACCCGCGCCGCCCACGTTGTCGATGCTGACGCCGAGCGCGCCCTGCAGCTCGTTCCGGTGCCGGTCTATGAACGCCTGCATGCCCACGGAGCCCACCTCTTCGCAGCCCGTGATGAGCGTCAGGACCTCCGTGCCGCTCAGCGGCTGGCGCGCCAGCCGCTCGGCCAGGTCGAGCACGACGCCCACACCGGTGGCGTTGTCGTTGGCGCCGGCACTGTACGGGGTCGTATCAGGCTGCCAGGTTAGGCCGAACACGGTGACGTGAACTGGAACGAACCCCAGCGCCACCAGCTTCAACCACTGCCAGCCGGTGAACGCGAACAGCAGCAGCGCCAGCGCGGCAACGATGAACGCCACCACTCCTACCGTCGTCATAGCCTTGAAGAACCGGAGGCGCCCCGCGCTCGTGAACACCCAGGGCGTGCGGTGAGTGTCAACGTGGGCCGCCAGCAGAACGCGCCGCCTGACCGGGCCTGCGGCCGGAACCCGGGCCCACACGTTCTGGCTCTGCCCCTTGGCTATGAAGAGCCTGAGCAGGTTGGGCCGGAAGTACATCTCCAGGAACACGGACACGGTGGCGGCCAGCAGCACCACGCCCAGCGCGGCGGCCAGCCCGCGCCCTACGAACTGGAACGCCGCCGTAGCCAGCAGCGCCGTCAGCGCGGCCGCCGCGAACGGGCGCCAGCCGGAGACCGTAGAGGTGAACGGTTGGGTCTGGGGGTCGAGTCCGGCCCGCCTCAGAACACCGGCCGCGTACTCGGCGGCCTCTCGCTCCTTGGCGGTGGCAGATCCCCGCGGCCCGATGCTCTGCGACAAGTGCCTGACGTGAAGCATATGTGGGGTTACGTTACGCCTTTCCCACCCAGGTGCTATACATGCAGCACCATGACAACACCGACCCATCCGCCGGCCGCGGCCGGTTCAAACGCTACTGGGGCCAACGCTGGCCTGCTGAAGCTGGCCAGGCAGGACATCGACGACATGATCGCTATCCGGCGTGACATCCACGCTCACCCCGAACTAGGTAACGAAGAGGTGCGCACGTCCGCCCTGGTGGCCGAGAAACTCGCCAGCTGGGGAGTGACCGAAGTGGCCGCGCTGGGCGGCACCGGCCTCGTAGCCACCATCCGCGGCGCCCGCCCCGGCGAGCGCGCCATCAGCCTGCGCTGCGATATGGACGGCCTGGCGCTGGAGGAGGCCAACGGCTTCGAGTACTCCTCCCAGGTTCCCGGCAAGATGCACGCCTGCGGCCACGACGGACACACCTCGATGCTTCTGGGCGCGGCACGGCTGCTCCACCGCAACCCTGACTTCGCAGGTACGGTGCACCTCATATTCCAGCCGGCGGAGGAGGGTCGCGGCGGCGCACAGAAGATGCTGAACGACGGGCTGTTCGAGCGCTTCGACTGCCAACGCATCTTCGGCATGCACTCCGCCCCCAAGATGCCCGTAGGTCAGTTCGGCACGCTCACCGGCGCCATGCTGGCCGCCTCCGGCCGCTGGAGCGTGGAGTTCATGGGGGCGGGCGGCCACGGCGGCGCAGCCCCGCACCTGACGCAGGACCTGACCGTGGTCGCCGGCGGCTACATCAACGCGCTGCAAACGGTGGTGTCGCGCAACATCTCAGCGCTCGAGAGCGCCATCATCAGTGTCGGCCATATACATGCCGGCTCGCCGGACGCCCTGAACGTGCTGCCGAGCAGGCTCCAGATGGGCGGCACCATGCGCGCTTTCAGCGAGGAGACTCAAGCGCTCCTAGAGGCGCGCATTCGCGAGCTGGCCGAACTGCACGCCGCGTCGCAGGGCGCCGAGGCCAACGTGACCATCTGGTGGAACGCCGTGCCGACCATCACCGAAGCCGCCGCCACGGCCTCGGCCGTGTTCGCAGCGGAGCAGCTGGGCGAGGGCGTGAAGGTGGACGCCGCGGTCGCCCCCAGCACGGGCGGTGAGGACTTCTCCTTCATGCTGCGGCAGCGGCCCGGCAGCCTCATGTGGCTGGGCAACGGCACGCGCACAGGCCCCGGCGGCGGCCATCTGCACACGCCGCTCTACGACTTCAACGACGAGGCCCTTCCCTGGGGCATCGCCTACTGGCTCTCGGTCGTGAAC
>JBIQNJ010000006.1:33758-68402 GCA_044462445.1 Truepera radiovictrix
CTTCAACGACGAGGCCCTTCCCTGGGGCATCGCCTACTGGCTCTCGGTCGTGAACGTCGAGCTGGACGGCCGCCTGGGCACCTGAACCAGGTGATGACCCTGGTGCGCCCGGCAGCCGCACTTTGCGCTAGCCGGCAGCCACCTGCACCATCCTTGGCTAGACGAAGCAGCCTTGACCGCTCCGCACTAAAGCTAGAGAACGAGTGCGCGGCCCCCGCTTCCCGGGGCCGCGCACTTCCTTCTTAAGCTGAATGACCCGCTGCGGGCCCCGGCCTAGCGGTTACTTGATGGTCACGCCGTACGCGTTGATCTGCTCCGTGGGAAGGACGTTGAGGCCCTCGACGTTGTCGCGGATGGCCACGAGCTGACGCTCGGTGTGGAGGAACAGCCATGGGGCTTCCTCGAAGAGCACCTGCAGCGCCTCCGCGTACACGGCGCGGCGGGCCTCCTCGTTGATCTCGATACGGCCACGGTCCAGCAGAACGTTGAAGCGCTCGCTGTCGTAGAGCGACCGGTTGGAACCGAACGGCACCACCTGCGAGCCGTGCAGCACGTTGAAGAGACCTTGGTCGGCGTCGCCCGTAGAGACGCCCCAGCCCATCAGGCCGAGCTGCGTGATGCTCTCCTCGGCAGGGCGGCCGATCTCCTGCAGGTAGGCGGCCCACTCGAGCGTGATGATGGTGGCGTTGACGCCGATGTCGGCCAGGTAGCTCTGCACGGCTTCGGCGATCTGGATGTCTTGCATGTAGCGCCCGGTGGGGCTGTGCAGGGTCACGTCCATGCCGTTCGGGAAGCCGGCCTCGGCCAACAGTTCGCGGGCACGCTCCGGGTTGTACTCGTAGACGCCCACGGGGGTGTAGCCGAACACGCCGGGGGCGATGGCCGCGTCGGAAACGCGGCCTGCACCGCCGAGCACGAACTCGACTATGGCTTCCTTGTCGATGGCGTAGTTGAAAGCCTGGCGTACGCGCTGGTCGGTGAAGGGCGCCCGGTAGTTGTTGAAGAAGATGTAGATGGTGCGCATGCTGTCGACCTTGTGAACCGTGATGCCGTCCATGGCGTCTATGCGCTCGACGTCCTGCGGCGGAACGTTGGTGGCCACGTGGGCGGCGCCCGTCTGCACCAGAGCGATGCGCGTGGCGCCCTCAGACACGGGTCTGAAGGTGATGGAGTCGAGGGTGGCGAGTTCGCGCCAGTAGTTCTCGTTACGCACGAGCTTGAGCTGCTCGCCGCGCACCCACGAGTCCAGCACGAACGGGCCGGTGCCTACCGGCTCCTGATGCAGGTTCTCGTTGCCCATGTTGGCGGGCGACATCATGCCCTGTGAGGCGTGCGAGAGGTGCGGCAGGAGCGGCGCGAACGGCGCGCTCAGGTGCAGGTCGATGCTGTACTCGCCGGTGACGGTGAAGCTGTCGACCGCACCGAGCATGGTGGCGAACGCGTTAGCCAGCGCCGGGTCCTTCACGCGCTCGAAGTTGGCCTTCACGGCCTCGGCGTTGAAGGGCGTGCCGTCGTGGAATGTCACGTCATCGCGCAAGGTGATAGACACGACCGTGCCGTCCTCGTTGACCGTGTAGCCCGTGGCCAGGTGCGGCACGACGTTGCCCTCGGGCGTGAGCACGAACAGCGTCTCGAAGATGTGGCCCGTGATGTTGAAGGTAGGGGTGTCGGTGACGTGGTGCACGTCCATAGTGACCGCGTCAGTGCCGGTGGCTATGACGAGGTCTTGCTGCGCGAAGCCGAGTGACAGGGCGCTTAGCACCAGCAATGAAGCGATGAGGCTACGGAATCGTTGCAAGACTGGTTCCTCCTGTTTATCTACGAGGCGACCCTTCGGATCGCGGCTCTAAGGTTGTGCGGACGCTAAGGAGCTTAGCACGCACCGCCCCCGAGGAGACCGGTTGAGGTGCCCGAGACTTAAGGCTTCTTCACCTGCCGCCGTGGAGCCGTATCAGCCGGCCAGCCATACGATCAGGCCGTACACGGCCGCCCCCGCAACGGTGGCCAGGGCGACATCCTTGCGCCACCTGAACAGCGCGAACGTCACCGCCAGGCCGCCGGCCGCGGCGCCGACGCTAGCCCATTCGCCCGAAGCCGCCACCTCCGCCACAAGCGGCTCCAACGATGCGGCCAACAGTGCCGCCACGGACGCCACGCCCACGCTTGCGAGGAACGCACCGAAAGGACCGCGCAGCGAGCGGGAACCGCCCGCTCTGGTGCTCAGCCGCGTCGGCAGGTAACGGAAGAGGTAGGTGCCTGCGCCCACCACCAGGCACACCACGGCGTACTCCAGGGTCACCGTCCCGGCTCCTCGTCGCTTGGCGCACGGAGCAGAACACCGACCAGACCGCCGGCAAGCATGCCCAGCAGGATGCCGGAGCTGGGTGAGAACAGCGCGTTGCCCACTGCGAACACGGCCACGGCTGCAGCGACTACCGGCCAGTGACGCCTCTCCACCATCGCCAGGAGCAGCGAGAGGAAGAGCGTCGGCATCAGGAAGCCCAGCGCAGCGTCGACCGCAGGCCAGCGTTCGAACGCGCCGCCTCCCAGCAGCGCCCCGACCACCGTGCCGCAGCACCAGGCGCAGTAGGCTCCCAGCCCCAGCCCCACCTGCCACTGCTCGCTCCAGCGGACGTCCCTCATGGCCAGGCGCGCGACGGCGGTGGCGAACACCTCGTCGGTGAGTCCGTGAGCCCACAGCCACGGCAGCCGCAGCGGGCGGTCCCCACCGTTCGCCTTATGCACGCGCTCGAGCAAGGCCGGTGCGTAGAGCACATGGCGAGCGTTGAGCGTCAGCAACGAGACCGCGGCCAGCAAAGGCGCGGCGCCACCTGCGATGAGCGCTATGGCCAGGAACTGGCTGGCGCCCGCATAGATGACGAGGCTCATGAACGCCGCCTCTGCCAGCGAGAAACCGCCCTTGCCGGCCGCCACACCGAACGACACTGCCACCGGGAAGTAAGCCAGCATGATCGGCACCCCGGCCAGGAGGCCTCGCAGGAACGCGCGTCGGGGCTGGGCGCCAGGCATGTCGGCAAGGTTACTGTGTTCGGTTCACCGCTTGCTTTCCTGAGACTTCTACTCAAGTATCCTCTACGGGTGCTGAAGCGCTTCTACGCTTACTACCGGCCATACAAGCGGCTCTTCTATCTGGACTTCTTCTCGGCGGTCGCGTCGGGCGTGCTCGAGCTGGCGTTCCCGCTCGCCGTCCAGCTCTTCATAGACCAGCTCCTGCCCAGCGGGCACTGGACCTCCATAGCGTTCGCTGCCGCAGGGCTGGCGGCCGTGTACTTCATCAACACCGGGCTCATCTATACGGTCACGTACTGGGGCCACATGCTGGGCATCAACATCGAGACCGACATGCGCAGGCGCGCTTTCGACCATATGCAGAAGCTGTCGTTCGGCTTCTACGACGAGCAGAAGACCGGTCACATGGTGGCGCGCCTCACCAAAGACTTAGAAGAGATCGGCGAGGTGGCGCACCACGGCCCGGAGGACGCCTTCATCGCGGTCATGACCCTCGTGGGCGCGCTCATGATGATGTTCTACGTCAACCCGAACCTCGCGCTCATCACCTTGGCCATCGTGCCGTTCACCGGCTGGTTCACGGTGCGCTTCGGGGGCCGCATGACGCGCAACTGGCGCGCCATCTACGACCGCGTCGGAGCGTTCAACGCCCGCATCGAGGAGAACGTCGGCGGCATCAGGGTGGTGCAGGCGTTCGCCAACGAGGACCACGAGCGGCGCCTGTTCGAGAAGGACAACCACGCCTACCGCACCACCAAGCTGGAGGCGTACCGCATCATGGCCGCCACGCACTCCCTCTCCTACCTCAGCATGCGCCTGACGCAGCTGATCGTGATGGTGGCCGGCAGCTACTTCGTCATCCGCGGCTCTCTGACCAACGGCGAGTTCGTGGCGTTCCTGCTGCTGGTCAACGTGTTCTTCAGACCCATCGAGAAGATCAACTCCGTCATCGAGACCTACCCCAAGGGCATAGCCGGCTTCAAGCGCTACACCGAGCTGCTGGACACCCGGCCCGACATCGCCGACAGGCCCGGCGCCACGGTCGTGAACGGCCTCAAGGGCGACATCGAGTACGAGAACGTGACGTTCGGCTACCGGGCGGAGAAGCCCGTACTCCAGGGCGTGAACCTGGCGATAGGCGCCGGCCAGACGGTGGCGTTCGTCGGCCCCTCAGGGGCGGGCAAGACCACCATCTGCTCGCTGCTGCCCCGCTTCTACGAGGTGACGGCCGGCCGCATAACCATCGACGGCACAGATATCCGCGACATGACACTAGCCAGCCTGCGCAGTCAGATCGGCATAGTTCAGCAGGATGTGTTCCTGTTCGCGGGAACGGTGCGCGAGAACATAGAGTACGGCCGCTTGGGCGCCAGCGAGGAGGAGATCATGGAGGCCGCGCGCCGTGCGCGCCTCACAGAGCTCATCGCCGAACTGCCGAACGGGCTCGATACCGTGGTGGGAGAGCGCGGCGTCAAGCTCTCCGGCGGCCAGAAGCAGCGGCTCGCCATCGCCCGCATCTTCCTCAAGAACCCGCCCATCCTCATCCTCGACGAGGCCACCTCCGCGCTGGACACGCAGACGGAGCGCGCCATACAGCAGTCGCTCTCCGAGCTGGCTGTGGGCCGCACCACCCTGGTCATAGCCCACCGACTGGCCACCATCAGAGACGCCGACCGCATCGTGGTGGTAGATGAGAGCGGCATCGCCGAGCAGGGCAGCCACGATGAGCTGGTAGCCCGCCAAGGCCTCTACCAGCAGCTGCACCGGGCGCAGAACTTCTAGCTGCCGTAGGCCTCCTGTAGTCGCCGTACGCGGGCACGGGCCACAGCCAGCCGCGGGTCGCTCGGGCCTAGGGCGTCCTCGGCCGCCGCCCACGTCTCCAGGTCGTCGCCCAGGCGCTCGGCCAGCTCGAACAGGGCGTCGGGGTCTCGGGAGATGAGCACGGCCTGCCGCAACTCCTCCTCCAGCCGCTCACGCTCCTCGATAACGCCTGGCGCCTCGCTGAACGGCAGCAGCGGCTGTCGGTACAGCGCCACGGCCTGCCTCACCCGCTGGTGTGACAGGTGCTCCCGCAGGTCCAGCACGTCTGCCGCGAACGGAACGGTGAAGCGGTAGGGCACGTCGCTAACGGGCAACTGGCTACGCACACGCGTCATCATGCCGCGCACCCCGCCCGAGGTGAACGGCTCCTGCCCATCGGGCGTCAGGAACGCGTTCAGGGCGTCCCGGCCTATGCCCTGCGGATGTAGCGCGAGGGCCAGCGCCACCTCCGCCACCCGCTGAGGCAACTTCGTCTCGCCAGCGCCACCTACGGCCGCTACGTCCACACCCAGGAACCGGAGTCGGAGGCCCACGTTGGTGCCGCCGAGCGTGGCCCAGAGCGGAGCGAACATGCTCTCCGGACCGCTCAGGACGCGCAGGCCAACGGGATGAAGCTGGCTGAGCAGGCGCACGACGTCGGGAGGCAGCAGCTGAGCTCCGCCGTCTGAACAGAGCAGGAAGTAGAGCGCGGCCATCAGGCGCTGCTCTGCCACGACGTCCGGGGCCAGCAGCACGGCCTGCAGGTAGTCAGACGCCGACCTCTCGCCCGTCACGGCCGCCACCATGCCGCGCGCCAACGTCGCGAGGGCCTGCTCGTAGGTCGAGCCGCTGGAGGAAAGCTGCGCTATGTCTGCCGCCACCTTGGCGGCGTCGTCGAGGCGGCCTAGCTCCAGTAGGCAGCGCACGAGCTGGTAGCCCTGGCGGGCGCGCCAGTGCAGGTTGCTGGCCTGATAGGTGGCGCTTATGAGCTCCAGGGCGGCCTGCGGACGGTGCTCGGCCAGCTCGAGCCAGGCCAGCGTGCTGCGCAGCAGGGACGCGAGCGTGGGCAGACCCTCCTCCGCCAACACCTGGGCGTCCTCCAGCACGCGTCTTAGACCCACTATGTCGCCGGTCATGATGCGGCTGACGCTCAGGTCGTTGACCACCATCAGGCGCCTGGTACCCTCGTTGATCTCGCCCCGGTCGAACAGGTCCAGCGTCCAGCGCGCCCAGCTGGCGGCCTCGGTGAACTCGCCCACCTGCGAGAGCCGCGCGACCAGAGCACCGGCGTTACGAACCACGTCGTAGCGGCTGCCCGACTCCTCGGCAACGTGAACCGACTCGCGCAGGTGCGCCAGCGCGGTAGCGGCGTCCGGGTGCATGCGCCCGTACTGCCACAACGTCAGCGCGCTGCGCTGCGCCCGCAGCGCCTGCTCGGCCAGGGCGAAGCCCTGCTCACGGCGCATGGCCCCCGCGCGCCGCGCCCGCAGGGCCGGCGCAGTGTGGACCGCCAGATGCTTGTCTACGTCTTGGAGAACCTGCGTGTAGTCGCCGGCCGCGAAACCGGCCACCATGCGCCACTCGAGGATGCGCTCGGTCTGCGAATGCTCTTCGGGCAGGGCTGAGAGCAGCAGGTGCAGGCGCTCCAACAGGCCCTCCTCCTGGTAGCGCGGACCGGCGTGGCGTATGAGGTCGTCGACCAGCTCCGGGGCACCCATCACGGCCAGTTCCAGGGCCTCGACAAGCTCACCCTGGCGGCGCAGCGCCTGCACGGCCAGGGTCGGGTCTACCAGCTGGCCCTCCGACTCGACCACCTGGTCGCCGGCCGCGGACGGCACCGTCATCTGCGCCAACCCCAGCGCGCTCACGGAAGCGGCAAGCAGGTCCGTGAAGCGCCCGTCTGAGCGGCGCAGCACCTGCTCCACCTGCTCCGACGTGAGCGCCCTGGGCAGCAGCTCGTAGGCGTCCTCGGGGCTCAGCTTCAGTTGGACGGGGTCTAGCACGGTGGTGCGTTCGCGCAGGAAGACGGGCGCCTTCGCCTGCCCCCGTAGGTCTATGACGATGGAGTAGCCGTGATGGGCCAGGTCGAGCAGCCCCTCGAGCAGAGGTTCAGACGGCGCGTGAACCGTGACTGCCAGCCAGAGCGGCTGGAGCTCGGCGCGATACAGCCTGAGCGCGCTCAACTGTGTTTTGAAAGGCAGAGCCAGGCCTAGGAGGGGTGTCGGCAGCGTGGCGTTGACCGCGCGGGCGAGGGAGTTGCCCTGAGCGACCGGGTCCGTATACGTGCGGGGCCCCAGTTCGAACCAGGCGAGGCGCTGGCGCTGGCGCAGCGAGTCGATTATGTAAGGTGCGCCGTACTCCTCGCCGCCCAGCAACGTGACCGGGTTCGGAGACGACTCGACCTTCTCGACTTGGCGGGGCAGCCACACGGCTCAAGCTTAGCCGTGCGGCTGGTGTGGGATTCTTACTATCTAGCTATCTAGGCGAAGTTCCGGACAGCCGTAGGCGCAGGCCGCTGGGAGGCGGAGTGCAGCTGGCCGCCGCTGCTACTGCTCTGACCAAGCTCGGCAACCGTGGCCAGAGTGCGCTGATCAGTGATGAGGACGCGACCACCTACGAAGGTGAAGTTGCTGGTGTGCTCTAGTCTGAGGCGAGCTTGCTCTCTTGTCATCCGTGTTTCCCCTCTAACGCAGCTTGAACCCGCTTGCTATGGGTCACACATTAGTCGGGGGTGCGCTTCAAGGCCGCTTCAGGTTTCTGAGAACCAGATGAAGCGGGTTTGAAGCGCCCATTTCCGTAGCTTGTGGTCAACGCCATCGGAGGCACTTACCTTATGAAGAACGTTCGCAACCTCGTACTGGCCAGCATCCTCACTTTCGGTCTCGGCGCCGTCGCGTTCGGTCTCTTCAGTGGCGGCACCCTCCTCGCTGACACCAGCGGTCAGCCCAACGAATACGACGTAGGCTCGCTCCAAGGCGGCACCATCATCGCCGACACCAGCGGCCAACCCAACGAATACGACGTCGGCTCACTCGGCAACGGCACCATCATCGCCGACACCAGCGGCCAACCCAACGAATACGACGTCGGCTCGCTCCAAGGCGGCACCATCATCGCCGACACCAGCGGCCAGCCCAACGAGTACGACGTAGGCTAGGCGCCCCGGCGCTGCGGCCTTGAGGTCGCCGCGCACGCTACCCGACTACCCAGAGGCTGCATTTCCCCCGAATGCGCAAGACTCTCCACGACGCCACCCAGCTACCTCGCCTTGAAGAGCTAAGGCATCTGTTCCAGCCCGTAGTGCCGCTAGGCGCCAGCGAGGGGTGGTCGGAGGCCTTGGTTCGCTGGCAGCTCAAAGACGGAACCATCCGGGGCCCGCTAGACATACTGCCGTACTGGCTCAGCCCCTCCCGGCTCTCCGCGTTCACCGCCTTCTCCCTAGACCGGGCCGGCCGCGTCGCGGTCGCGAACCCTACGGCGAAGATATCCGTGAACCTCAGTCCGGCGCAGGTGCTGTTGCCAGACACTCTCACCATGCTCGAAGGCATGCTCCCCACGGTGCGCTGTCGCCTGCACATCGAGCTGACCGAGCAGGTGTTTGCCGACGGCGGCGGCTTGGCCAACAAGCTGCGCTTGCTCAAGGAGCGCTGCGGTGTGGTGCTGCTAGATGACGTCACCCCGACCGACCTGGCCGTGCGCACCCGCTTCGACGCCCCCGTAGACGGCGTGAAGATAGACCGCAGCGTCATCCAGGCGCTGCTGGGGCTACCGGTTCCGAACATCGAGCAGAAGGTGGCGCTCGAGTTCGTTCATGAGGTCACCCAGAGGTTCGAGCTGGTGGTCGCAGAAGGCATTGAGGATCCGAGCGCATGTGAGGAGCTAGCGGCACTTGGCGTGAGCCACGTGCAAGGGTTCGGGATCGCAAGGCCCGCACCCGAGCTGCGTTCGGACGATGACGTAGTTGCGCTTAGGCGCAAGACGGAAGGCGTGGCACCCTTCGGGCGCCCGCCCTCCAGCGGCATCGGCATGACCAGTGACGACGACGCCAAGCGCTTGTCGCCACGCTGATCCCCACGTGCGCCAGGCGATCGCCGGCGCACGTTCAGGGGTCTCGGTCATGTGGGTCAAAGAGAGGGAGCCTGGGTGCCGGCCTTGCCCAGGCTGATGACAAGGGGGTGAGGCACCAAGCCTCACCTGTAACCGAACCGGGTGCGGGGGCCCCGGAGGCGGCACGGCAACAGAGTTCGTTCACCGCTCTGCTGCCGTGCCGCTCTTTCGGTACGGGCCTCTCCTTATACTGGCGGCACCAGTACCGAAAGACGGCTGCGATGGGAACGCCTCTATGTGGCGCCCACAGTTAGGCGATGCGAACGGGAGGCCGTACACGCACATGTACCAGCACACCGAACCCTCTAACGCTGCGGGCCCTCGCCCAGCCCCGACCCTTGCACTGCTCCTGGGGATACTCGTGCTCGCCGCGGGGCTGTTCGCCGCGCAGAAGCTCGTCGTTCCGTCGCCTGCCTCACCAGCTACCGTCAGTCAGGAACAGTTCTCCGCGGAGCGCGCCTGGCCCATCCTCGAAAGGCTCTACGCCGACGGCCTGCCGCATCCGCTAGACACCGAAGCCGGAGACGCCATGCGTCAGCGTGTGGTGGCCGAGTTCGAGGCGCTGGGCTACGAGGTCCAGTTGCAGACCGCCTGGGGGTGCCGGGTTCAGTACACGACGTGTGGCCTGGCGAACAACGTGCTCGTCAGGCTGCCTGGTCAGCTCGCCGGACCCGCCCTGATGGTGACGGCGCACTACGACTCGGTAGGCGCCGGCCCAGGCGTGGCCGACGACATGGCGGGTGTCGCCGCCATCATCGAAGTGGCCCGCATGCTCAGAAGCTCACCGCCCCTCCTGAACACCGTCCTGTTCGTCATCACGGACGGCGAGGAGTCGGGGCTTCTCGGCGCCGAGGCTTTCATGAACCACCCATGGGTGAACGAGGTCGGCCTTATAGCCAACTACGAGGCTCGCGGCACCGGCGGTCAGAGCCTCCTGTTCCAGACCAGCCCCGGCAACGCCTGGCTGATAGACCAGTACGTAAGCGCAGCACCCCGGCCCGCCACCAGCTCTCTGCTGTACGAGATCTACCGCATGCTGCCGAACGACACCGACCTGAGCGTGTACCTGGACGCCGGCATCCCGGGCATCAACTTCGCGTTCGTAGAGCACGTGCAGCGTTACCACACGGTGCTGGACAACCTGGAGTACCTGGACCGCGACACGTTCCAGCACCAGGGCGAGAACGTCCTGGCCGCGGTGCGCGCTTTCGGCAACGCCAACCTGTCGTCCATGCCGGCCGGCAACGCCATCTACCAGGACGTGCTGCCAGGGCTCGTCGTTAGAGCGCCTGAGGGCTGGGGCGTGTTCATGGCGGGTGGGGCGCTCGTGCTGTGGCTGCTGATAGTACTGGCGTTGCTCGGAGCGGGCGCCCTCACCGGCGGCGGACTTGCCGTGGCGTTGGTGAGCACGCTCGTCGCCCTGGCCGCGGCAGCCGGCGCTGCCATGGGTGTCGCCGAACTTATCAAGATGCTTACGGGCGCAGGTGAGCCCTGGTACGCCCATGCCCTCCCAACCCGCATAGCCGTATGGGCAGCGGCGGCGTTCGGTTACCTGCTCGTGACGTCTCTGGCCGCCAGGCGCGCGGGCTTCTGGGGCATGGCCGCGGCCGTGTGGCTCTGGTGGACGGCGCTGTCTATAGCCGCCGCCGTCTTGCTGCCCGGCACGGCCGTCATGCCGCTGCTCCCGACCCTGATCGCCACCACTCTGTTCGCGCTGCTGGCGCTGTTCGGCGTCGGGCTACCGGCGCGCCGCAGCGCCACGGTGGGCTGGCTACCCGTTGTTCTCGTGCTTGTAAGCGTGTTCGCCACCGGCTACCTAGTGCTGCAATTGGCGTACATGTTCGAGCTGGCGCTCGGGTTCGGGCTCGCCGTCGCCCTCGGACTGCTAGTCGCCCTGGCCCTCAGCTCCACTGCGCCGCTGCTCGCCACGCCCCGCGGCACGGGCATGGTGAGGGGCGGTCTCATGCTCCTCGCTCTCCTCGTGGCGGCGGGTGGCGCGGTCTGGGCTACGCGCGTGCCCGCTTACAGCGCAGAGAGACCGCAGAGGCTCAACCTAGGCTACGCGCAGGTGTCGACAGCGGCTGCCGAGAGCAGCAGCCACTGGTACGTCTCCGGCGTGAACTCAGACGATCTGCCGGCAGCGCTGGCGCAGGTCGGTGGTTTCGGGGCTACTCGCACCGCCCTACCCGGTGGCCTGGGCAGCCCGCTCACGGTGCCGGCTCCAGCCATGGACTACCTGCTGCCCACGCTCGAGGTACTGAGCGACACCACGGTAGGCAGCGAGCGCCTGATCGCCGTCAGGCTGGGCTCGCCCCGCGGCGCCAGCCAGATGACGCTGCGCATCCCGCGCATGGCGGGCCTCACTGCCATAGATGTGCCCTCGGCTCAACGCACCATCACCTACCCGCGCAGGACGGGCGACGAGTACGACGCCTTCCAGTGTGTAGGGCGCTCCTGCAGCGGCCTGGAGATAACCCTGCACGTGGGCGTCGACCGCACCTTCGACATCGTGATCGTCGATCAGAGCGCCGGTCTGCCCCCCGCCGGTCAGGCGCTGCTGGCCGCTCGACCTGCCACGGCCTCACCCACGCACGGTGGCGACACGACCGCCGTGTTCAGCAGCATGAGGTTCGAGCCGGCTAACTAAGGGGGTGGGGCGGCCAGAAGACGAGCGAGGGCAGGTAACACCTGCCCTAAGCGCCCTTCCACACGCACGTCCGCGTCGGCGTCGCCCCGGGTGGGCCCGTGGTTGACGATGGCGACCAGCTTGCCCGCCTCCTTGGCGTTGACCACGAAGCGGTAACCTGAGCGCACAGCCAGTGACGAGCCCAGCACCAGGAGGGCGTCCGCACCGTCCAGCAGCGCCACCGAGCGCGCCACACGCGCCGCCGGCACGTTCTCCCCGAAGAACACGACGTCGGTCTTGAGAACGCCCCCGCAGTGGAGGCATTCCGGCACGACGAAACCCCCGATCAGCGAGTTGTCCAGGTCGGCGTCGCCGTCTGGCAGCACGCGCACCTCCGCCGCCATGAACTCCGGGTTGAGCAGCTTGATGCGCCCCTGCAGCGACTCCCTCGACTCGGTGCGGCCGCACCGCAGGCACCGGACCAGAGCGAGCGAGCCGTGCAGCTCTACCACAGTGACGCTGCCCGCCGCCTGATGCAGGCCGTCGACGTTCTGGGTGATCACACCGTTCACCACCCCCAGGCCCTCGAGCTCCGCCACCGCCATGTGCCCGGCGTTGGGCTCCGCCTTGCGCATGGCAGACCAGCCGACGGCGCTCCTGGCCCAGTACCGTCGGCGCGCCTCGGCACTGCCGACGAACTGCTGGTAGGTGATGGGCGTGCGCACGGGCCCGACGCGGTCCTCGCCCCGGTAATCCGGGATACCCGACTCTGTGCTCAAGCCGGCGCCGCTGAGCACGGCCACACGCCGGCCGCGCAGAGCCCGCGCCAGGTCGTCCGCCGTGTGTTCGAAACTCGCGCCGCCGCGGACCGGCGTGGCAGGTTGCCGTATGACCATGCGTCAATGCTAGCGCTAAAGGCTGTTACCATCACTCATGCTTAGTACCAGCAGTTTCTCAACCCTGCTAACGCAGGGGCAGAGCGCCGGCGCCGACTTCGCGGAGGTGTACGTGGAGAGGTGGCGTCGCCGCGCTCTGCGCACCATCAACGGCCGGGTAGAGGAGGCCACCAGCGGCATCCAGCTGGGGGCGGGCGTTCGCCTGTTCTTCGGCGAGGACGTTATCTACGGCTACACCAACGACCTGTCAGACGCCGCGTTGGGCGAGCTAGTCACCAGCCTGGCAAGCCTGCGCGGCGCCACCGCCGGGCGGCCGGACGCCGCCGGCCGTGGCGGCATAGACCTGCGCAAAGTGTCGGCCGGTCCAGACATCCACGCTCCCGAGGTACCGTTCGAGGCCCACGACAAGCTCTGGCGGTTGGAACGCCTGCGCGAGCTCGACGCCGGCGCCCGGATCTCTCCCGAGATCAAGCAGGTGGAGGGCACGCTGCTCGAGTGGGAGCAGGACGTATGGATCGCTAACAGCGAGGGCACCTACATAGAGGACCGCCGCGTGCGCACCAGGCTCGTGGGGCAGGCCATCGCCTCCGACGGCGCCGAGACTCAGACCGGGCATATCGGTCCTGGCCTATCGACGGGTCTCGAGCTGCTTAAGTTACACGACCCCGCGGCTGTCGGCCGCAAGGCAGCCGAGCTGGCCCTCACCAACCTGCGCGCCAAGCCCGCACCGGCCGGCTCTATGCCCGTCGTGTTGGGCAACGGCTTCGGTGGGGTCATCTTCCACGAGGCCCTCGGTCACCTTCTCGAGACCACGGCGGTGGCGCGCAACGCCTCGGCCCTGAGCGGCATGCTGGGTCAGCAGATAGCTAGCCCGGTGGTCACCTACGTCGACGACGGCACCATCCCCCACGGCTGGGGCTCCTCGCGCTTCGACGACGAAGCGGCGCCCACCGAGCGCACGGTGCTCATCAACAACGGCGTGCTCGAGAGCTACATGGTGGACCGCTGGGGCGCACTCAAGACCGGCTACCGCGCCACGGGCTCGGGCCGGCGCCAGGATTACACTTACGCCCCTACCTCGCGCATGCGCAACACTTTCGTCACCAACGGAGACACCCCCAGGGAGAAGCTGTTCGACGGCATCGAGCTGGGGCTCTACGCCAAGGCTATGGGCGGTGGCCAGGTCCGCCCGGGCTCGGGGGAGTACAACTTCGCCGTGAAGGAGGGCTACATGATCCGCAACGGCGAGATAGCCGAGCCCGTGCGTGGCGCGATGCTGCTTGGCAAGGGCCCGGACTCGATCAAGAAGATCGTGGCCGTGTCCGACGACAGTTCGAACGAGCCCGGCATGTGCGGCTCGATGTCGGGTTCCATACCCACAGAGGTCGGTCAGCCGCACCTCCTCGTGAGCGACATCGTCATCGGAGGCGAGGCATGAAGGTCAGCGAAGCCAAGACCTGGCTGCTCACCGAGGCCGCCAAGCGTGGCGTAGACCTCGAGGTCCTCGCCACCAGCGAGTCGTCGCTGTCCATACAGGCGCGCGCAGGCGTTACCTCTGACGTCAGCATGAGCCGCTCGGGCGGCATCGGCCTGCGCGTGGTCACCGACGGCCGCGTGGGGTACGCCTACACGGAGGAGCTGTCGGAAGAGGCCCTGGGCTGGACCTTGAGCGAGGCCGTTGCCAACGCGGAGCTGCAGGAGAGCGGCAGCGTCTCGCTGCCTGAAGGCGTCGCCCTCGGCAGGCACGAGCTGGTAGACGAGGGGCTCTCCGCCGCGCTGCAGGACAAGAAGGCCGCCACCATCAAGCTGGAGCGGCAGGTGGCCACCGACGAGCGCGTGCAGGCCGTGCAGTACGCCGGCTACAACGAGGTGCGCGCAGAGGTCGAGATCGGCTCTACCACAGGCGTCGACGGCGCCTACAACGTCGGCTACACGTCGCTGTTCACGGCCATGGTCATGCGCCAGGGTGAGAGCGTGAAGCAGGGTTACGAGCGCACGGCCAAGCGTGAGTTCCACCAGCTTGACCCCGGCCGCACGGCCCAGGAGTCACTACGCAAGCTCGGACGCCACCTCGGCGCTACTCCGCTAAAGACGGGCCGGCGCCGCGCCGTGTTCGAGCCGGACGTCGTGAGCACCCTGCTGGCGCTCCTAGGCTTCGCCATATCGGGCAAGACTCTCGCCGAGGGCAAGAGCCGGCTGGCGGGCAAGCTGGGCCAGCGCATAGCTTCGAGCCTCGTCACGCTCGTAGACGACCCGACCCTACCCGACGGCCTGGGCAGCCGGCCGTTCGACTCAGAAGGCACTCCCGCCAAGCGTCTGGTGATCATCGAGGACGGCGTGCTCCGCTCGTTCATCCACAACACCGACACCGCCGCGCGCACGGGGCAGGAGAACACAGGTCATGCGTCGCGCCGCTACAAGGGCACTCTAGACGTGGGGTTGAGCAACCTGCTGCTGCTGCCAGGCAGCGGCATCACTCCGGCCGACGGCGTCCTCGTCACCGACCTGATGGGCGTACATGCAGGTGCCAACCCCATCACCGGCGACGTGAGCGTGCAGGCCATGGGCCTGGAGACGGTGGGCGGCGAGTCGCGGCCCGTGGACGACTTCGCCATATCGTTCAACCTGTTCGACCTCCTTGAGCGGGTCGAGGAGGTCGGCGACGACGCCGAGTGGCTGGTGGGCTGGACCGGCGTCGCCAAGGTCCCCAGCATCGCCGTCGCCGACGTCAGTTTCGCGGGGGCTTAGCGGCCTCTAGGGCGTAGCCTCGTCCTTAGCTGCAGCCGGGGCCTCCGCAGGTGTCACCACCGTCACACCGGAGGCCCCTTCGCTGGCCTCCAGGGCGCGCTCCATGGCCTCGAAGCGGGAGAGCCGGCCCAGCGCAACGAGCGTGAGCGCGGCCAGTATCAGGCCGGCGACGCCGAAGCCGAAGGCGTAGCTGGTGACCGCCACCAGGAGCCCGGCCACGGCCGGCACGACCGTCTCTACCAGGTGGCTGGCCGACAGCCTGAGGCCCAGCGCCATGCCCCTCTGGCGCGGCGGCACATGGGTGGCCACCGCCACGATGCTCAGGGGGAAGCCGATGCCGGTGCCGAAGCCCACGACCACCGCCAGGATGACGAACGCCGTCGCCGACTTGGCGAAAGCGAGCAACCCGATGCCCACAGCCACCGCGGCCATGTTCCAGATGAGCGTGCGGCCCGTGCCACCGAGCGCGCTCACGACCTTCGACATGAAGAGCCTGATGAGCACGGCGGTGGCCGACCCTATGCTCACAAGCGTGCCGATGAGCGTGGCAGACATGCCGAGCTCCTCGAGCATCACCGGCAGGAACGCCTCGCGAACAGTGAGCGCCAGGAATATGCCGGCGCTGGTCAGCACGGCCAGCTGGAAACCGACATTGGAGAGTATGCCCTTCACGCCTTTGCCCATGCCCACCACCCCCGAGGGCTCGTCGAACCTCAGCGAAGCCGTGGCGCGGAAGACCTGGTACGCGATAGCCGTGCCCACCAGCATGATCCCCAGGATGAACACGAACGCGGTCCGAAACCCGAAAGCATCGAGCAGTACGCCGAACAGGACGGGCCCAAGCATGCGCCCCGCCGCCAGCCACGTGGAGTAGGCGCCGTAGTTGGCCTGGTGGCTGCGGCCGTTGTCCAGCGCTGCCGTCAGCGACTGGGCCGAGAGCGCCGTGAACAGCACGAAGGCGCCCACCACGATCCTCGAAGCCACGAGCGAGAAGACGCCAGGGGCAACCACCAGCAGTGCCGGCGCGACACACATGCCTATCATGCCTATGAGGAACCAGCGACCGGGACCGCCACGGTCGACCATGCGGCCGGCCTGCAGTGCCAGCAGGACCGGGAAGATGCCCGGCAGCGCCACCAGTATGCCTAGCCACTGCGGGCCGAGCCCCAGGTTCACGGCATAAAGGGGCACCATCACCATCATCATGCTGCTGGCGGTGGTCATGAAGAACGAGGTTATGCACTGCAGTTGGAATGGGTGAATGCTCCGCACCTTAGTCGCGTAGGCTAACCCTAGATAGGGTCACTAATGCTCCTGTTATAGATCACACAGTAGAGTGGCCGTCAGGTACCGCCCTCTTAAGGGTAACGAGATGTGGCAGCGGAAGAGGCGAAGTGCAAGTGAAGCGCAACGATCTGGACAGCATTGCCGAAGCGCCCGAAGTGCTTGGAGCCCCCGTGTCGTTGGGCCAGATGCTGGCCCAACGACTCCTAGACATCCCTGCCTCCGTGGCGGGTGTTCGTCACCCTGGGCTGTTCCTCCAGCGCGCCACCGAGGCTCTAGCCGACCTGCTTCAGACGCGCGTCGAGCTGTTCTGGGCGGACGCAGGCCCTGTCGAGCCACCTACCGAGCCCTCCCTGGACCTCCCCGTTTACCAGCATGGCGATCTGCTGGCGACCATCAGGGCCTACCAGTGTGAGCACCCGCTAGTAGAGGTCGGCTACACGCTCAAGCATCTGGCCGGTGACCTCGGCCTGCACGTGAACGCACTCACCACGCGGCTGGTGCGTAAGACGGTGAGCGAGTTGAGGACGGCCATGACCACAGACCTGGGCATGGAGGCTGTGGCACAGGGGGCCGCCGAGGTCATCACCACCAACCTGGGGGCGGAAGCCGCGCTTGTCATATTGCGCCGGACGGACGAGTTGACGACGCTCGCCTCGGTAGGCGACTGGGCCGCCGAGCCCGGGGCGGACGCCTACGTCATGAACGTCGCACGCGAAGGCATAGACGCGCCGGGCGCGCTGCGCCACTGTGAGGCGTTCGTGTCTGTGCCGATAGCCACTACGCGCCCGGCGCGCTGCGTTCTCGTGTTGCGGTTCACCCAGACGAAGCAGAACCACGGCGTGCTGTTCCCACTGCTCGATGAGGTGGCCAGCGTCATGGCCCCCGTTCTGAACGCCAGCTGGCGCGACCGGGTGCTCACAGAACTGCTCGAGCTGAACCGCGCCTCAGAAGACACGGAATCCTCGGAGATGTACGACCGGGTGCTCCGGACGGCCCTGCAGCTGGTGCCCGGGGCCGATAGCGGCTCGCTCATCACCAGGACCGACCCCACCGCGCCCTTCACGTTCCAGGCTGCCGTGGGCTTCGACCTCGCCGGCCTGCGGAAGCACTCGCTCACCGAGGAGGCAGTGCGCGCCTGGTACGGCGTCGACGGCGATGGCTGGTCGCTCGGCGTACCGCGCATCCTCACGGCCCCCGAGTCGAACATCAGCGACATAGGCACGACCGCGACCCCCGACATCGACCCGGACGCCACCCGCTACAGCCAGATCCAGGCCACCCTCTGCCTGCCCGTGCTGCGTGACGGCAAGGTCATGGCCGTCCTCGACCTGGACAACCAGCGAAGCTCCGAGTACTTCGGCGAGGACTCCCTCAAGCTCGCGCACCTGTTCGGAGCGCCGCTGGCGAGCCTGCTGCATAGGCAGCGGACAAGGGAGCTGCTTCACAAGGCCGCCATGACCGACGACCTGACCGGGCTGGCGAACAGGCGGGCGTTCAACGAGGCGCTCGAGCGCGAGGTGGCGCGTGCGCGTCGCGGCGGCCACGGCCCCAGCGTGCTGCACATGGACCTCAAGGGTTTCAAGGCCATCAACGACTCGTTCGGGCACGATCAGGGCGACACGGTTCTTAAGATGGTGGCGAACGCCATCCGCGCCAACATCCGCACCATCGACGTGGTCGCGCGCTACGGTGGGGACGAGTTCATGGGTGTGCTGATCGACACTCCGTACGCAGAGGCGGCCAGGGTGGCCGACCGCATCCAGGAGGCCGTGGCGGCCATCGACGTAGGCCTGGGGCCGGTGCGCATCGACATCGGGGTGACCAGCTACGACGTCGACGGTGGTCACACAGATGACGTGTCTCGCCTGATGAAGCTCTCGGACGCCAGGATGTACCGCGCTAAGCGGGCTGCGGAGTAGGCACAGGCTCGCCCTCGTCGAGCTTCACCAGCACGACGCCACCGAGGATGAGCGCGCCGCCGATGAGCTGCATAGGACCCGGCATCTCGCCTAACAGCAGCATGGCCCATAGCACGGCCATCAGCACCTCGGACAGCCCGATGAACGAGCCCAGCTTAGAACCCAGCCGGCGCGTGGCCTGGATGCCTGTGGCGTAGGAGAGGGCCGCTGCCACGAGCCCCAACGCAGCGACGTCCAGCCACCAGGGCACCAGGCGCCCCGCCAGCTCTACCTCTTGCGTGTTCCAGGTGAAGGGCACGACGCCCGCCGCGCCCGCAAGCAACAGGGCGATGGCGCCTACGACCAGCCCGGCGGAGGCCAGGGTGAGGCCGGGCAGCCCATCGGAGGTCTCCGCCGCTATCAGGAAGTATGACGCCAAGCCCACGCCTGCCAGCAGCGCCCAGAGCACACCCACCACGTCTACGCCCTGCGCACCGAACACGTCCAGCACGAGCACAAGTCCGGCCAGCGCCAGTAGAGCGCCGATCACCGTGAGCGGCCGCGGCCGCTCGCCCCGCCTGAGCCATAGCCATACCACGACCATCACGATGCCCAAGTACTCGATGAGTAGCGCCACCGCCACGGGCAGCGTCTCGATGGCCTGGAAGAACGCCAGTTGCACGACGGCCACCGAGACCAGCCCGAACATGACGATCCGTCTCCAGCCCTTACGGAAGGTGTGCCACCGCCCGCGCATGGCCAGTAGGCCGAAGGGCAGCATCACGAGCGCCCCGATGGCCACGCGCCAGGCCACGGCGGCCGTGGCCGTCCACCCGGCACTGAGCAGCCCCTTCGCCAGTGGGCCCGAGGCGCCGAACGCGGCGGCCGAGACGATGCCGAAAAGAAGGCCTACTACGAAAGTGCGATTGACCACATGGGGGTGCATATGATTCCAGCCATCCGCTCCTGACAATGAGACCAAGCTTACCCGTTTGGTATGATGAGACGGTAGCGTTTGAACGTGGCGTGAATACCTAAAGTGCCGCAGATAGCAGACCCATAGGCATCACACGCGGAACGCAGTTGATGGAAGGCACACGCTACAAAGGTATGTACCCGTAACGTACGGTGATCATAGGCGATTCCCTGCAAGGGTTGCAGGTGGACCGCCCTTACACCAAGTTCGCAAAGTGCGCTAAGCGCCTTAAGGAGAAGCATGGTACGTAGACTCGCCGCAATACCCCTGCTCCTAGTGCTGCTGATCGTGGCTTGCACGCCATCGCCACCAGCGACCGTTCGCGTCACCTCCGTCTCACCCAGAAACGCTGCGGCAGACGTAAGTGTCACCGCCAACGTGACCACTACCTTCAACGTGACCATCGCCGGTGACACGCTTGTCGGCGCTTTCAGCCTGTCATCGGCTGATGGGCCGGTCGCGGGCAACCTGACGTTCAACAGCGCGACCCGCACCGCCGTGTTCACGCCTGTTGAGGACCTGGACCCCGGCACCGCTTACACAGGGTTCTGGGCAACCAGTCTTCGCTCCACCACCGGTGGTCGCCTTTCCAGCGCCTACAGCTGGTCATTCACCACAGAGGGCACGGCGCCAGAGACCCCTGCAGTCACAGCCGTAGCGGTGACGCCTGACACCACTGCGCTGGTGGTAGGCGAGAGCGAGCAGTTGACCGCCGAGGTGGCTGCCGTGGGGGGTGCTAGCGAAGAAGTCACCTGGTCGAGTAGCAACGTAAGCGTGGCCACGGTCAACGATTCTGGCCTCGTGACCGCTGTTGCAGCTGGCTCCGCCACCATCACCGCCACTTCGGTATTCAACACTTCGGTGTCGGGCACAGCAGAGGTAACGGTCCTTGCTCCTGCAGTTCGCAGCGTCACCGTCGAGCCGTCTACGGCCGCTGTAGCGACCGGCGACACCCTGCAACTCACTGCTACCGTCGACGCTGTCAGCGGCGCCGACGACGGCGTAACCTGGGCCAGCAGCGACGAAGATATCGCCGCTGTGGACGAGAACGGCCTCGTGACCACCCTGGCCGAGGGTACGGTCACCATCACAGCTACCTCCGACTTCGACAACGCCGTCTTCGGGAGTGCCGCCCTCACGGTCTCCGACGCTCCCGCCGTGATGAGCGTCACGGTCGATCCTGCGACTGCTGATCTCGAGCTCGGCGCTACCCTCCAGCTCGCCGTCGCTGTCGTTGCCGCAGGTGGCGCCGACGACGGCGTAACCTGGGCCAGCAGCGACGAAACTGTAACTACCGTCGACGAGAACGGTCTCGTAACGGCAATCGCTGCAGGCGCAGCCACTATCACCGCTACCTCCGACTTCGATGACACCGTCTCCGGGTCGGCTGAGATCACCGTCCTAGCACCGGCAGTCCTTAGCGTTGACGTCGCTCCTACCGAAGCAACTCTCGATGTCGGCGACACTGAACAGCTCACGGCGACCGTGACCGTTCATAGCGGCGCGTCAGACGCAATCAGCTGGACCAGCAGTGACGAAGACATCGCTACGGTAGACGCAGATGGTTTGGTCACGGCTGTCGCACCCGGCACAGCCACGATCACCGCCATCTCCGACTTCGACGACACGGTCTCCGGCTCGGCCACCGTCAACGTGGCCGGTGTCACCGGCGTGGCCGTCTTACCTGCTGCCAGCGACCTGGCGATCGGCGGAACGGTTCAGCTTGCGGCCGATGTGACCGCACTACATGGCGCAGATGCTGCCGTCACCTGGAGCAGCAGCGACGAAACCGTAGCCGCTGTCGACGAGAACGGTCTCGTGACGGCAGTCGCTGTAGGCGCTGCCACCATCACGGCCACCTCCGATTACGACACCACGTTCAGCGACACTGTGGATGTTACGGTTCACGCTCCGGTAGCAGTGGCGCAGTACCACACCCCTGACCTTCAGGCCGGCGATAGCCTGGACCTCGACCTTGGCGTAGCTGGAGGGCTCGCTCCCTACACCTACGCGTTCACCACCACGCCACCCGCCGGTTGGCCTGAGAACTACGATGATGTGCCTTACGACGACGTAGAAGACGTAGGTACTCTGCGGCTGCCGCCCGCCGGCATCGAGATCGACGAGGATACGGGTGCTGTTGTCGGCACCACATCTGACTCCGGCTTCTACGCGTTCCTGGTCGAGGTGACCGACGCGCTCGGACAGGTCGGTTACGCCTTCATCGAGCTCAACGTGACCCCGTAACGACCGCGTAGTAGCGAGCGTTGCCTAGCGCTGGGCGGCCTTAACCGGCCGCCCAGCTTGTCTCTAGAGCCCGCACGCCTCTATGACCGCCGTCAGCTCTGAGCGAACATGCTCGTCTACCTGAGCGCCCGGGTGCCTGACGTGAGCCGAGGCTATGGCCCCGCGTCTGCGGTAGACCTCCTTGCGGATAGCCAGCCCTATGCCCGGCTGGAACTCATAGCGCAGCAGCGGTGCGGCCCCGTAGAACACGCGCTTCGCACGCTCCAGGTCGTTCTTGTACCAGGCGTCTATGACGTTGACCAGCACCTCCGGGTACGACAGGCCGGTCATGACGCCGTCGGAACCGCGCATCAACTCCTCTAAGAGGAACAGCCCGCCGAGTCCGCCGACTATGCCGATGTCGGAGCCCATCTGCCGCAGCTTCGTTATCTTCGGCAGGCTCGGGGTCTCCTCCAACTTGATGACGACGATGGAGGGGAACGCCGCGTGCATCTCAGCTACCAGCTCAGCGCTGATGCTTACCCCCGTAGCCGAAGGGTAGTCGTGGATGATGATCGGCGCACCCAGCTCCTCGTGATGACGCTTATAGAACGTGCGGATGACCGCGTCGTTCTGAACCGGCGGAGGCGCCACCATCAGCCCTGCCGCTCCGCCGGCCAGCATGCGGCGCCCACGCTCTATGGCCATGTCGGTTCCTGCGCCGCCTGCCCCGGCATATACCGGCACCCTACCGGCGGAAGCCGAGACCGTGGTCCTAAGAACCGCGTCTCGCTCCTCCTCTGTCAGCTTGGGCGCCTCGCCGAGCACGCCCAGCACGACCAGGCCATCCACCCCTAGGCCGATCAGGAACTCCGTCAAGCGCTCCAGGCTGTGCAGGTCGAGTGCACCAGCGTCCGTGAACGGCGTGGGCATGATGGTGTGAACGCCGCCGAAGCGACCGGCGGGGCTCTGCACGAACGTGAACGGGTCGTTGGTGGGGGTGCCTTCGGGTTGGCTCATGCCGCCAGCCTCTCATGCTCACGGCCGTGAACTCAAGTGCGCCGCAGACGCTGGTATACTCTCAGTCACGCGCCCGGCTAACCAGGCGCGCACCCCTTAACCTTGTGAGAGGCACGTACTGAATGCGCGCAGCACGCTGACGACCAGACCCTAAGTAGGTTCTAGTTCTACTCCCCCAGGAGGTCAGTGTGAGTCTGCGCATGCAGGCCGTAACCAAGCGTTACGGCGGGAAAACTATCTTCGAAGACCTGAGTCTCGTCGTCGGGCATGGCGAGAAAGTGGCGCTCATCGGCGCCAACGGTAGCGGCAAGAGCACCTTGCTGCGTCTCATAGCCGGCCTCGAACAGCCCGACGCCGGGACCGTCCACGTGCAGGGGCGCGTCACGTTGCTCGAACAGCACGCCCACGCAGAAGCGAGCCCAGCGATAGACCAGGTGGTTCCCGCCGACCTGAGGTCGGCCAGAACCGAGTTGGCAGCAGCCGAAGCCGCTCTCGGCTCTCCTGATGACGAGAGTCTGGCAAGGTACGCAGACGCCGAGGAGCGGTTCCGCCACCTTGGCGGCTACGAGTTCGAGGCTAAGGCTCAGGCCACCCTGGCCGGTCTAGGCTTGAGCCCGCACCTCCCAGTCTCGAGCCTGTCTGGCGGCCAGCAGCGAAGGGTCCAGCTCGCACGTCAGCTGCTGGCACCCGGAGAGGTGGTGCTGCTCGACGAACCTACAAACCACCTTGATGAGGACGGGCTGGCGTGGCTGGAGGGTTGGGTGCGAGGGAGCGCTGCGACGGTGATCCTGGTGTCACACGACCGCGCGTTCCTTGACGCCACCGTGTCCGGCGTGGCCGAGCTTGAGAGAGGCAGGCTGACCGTGTGGCCAGGCAACTACTCCGCAGCCAAGGCGCTTAAGGAGGTAGCGCAGGCCGCCCAACAGCGCCAGCATGACGCGCAGACCAGGCAGAAGAAGCAGCTCGAAGCCGAAGCGTCACGCCTGGGCTCCGTCAGCCGCAGCGCAGGAAAGTTTAGTCACAGGAGAGCCGGCAACCAGGCGCTCATCCTCGCCAAAGCCAAGGCGGAAAGCGTCTCACGCACTATGGCCCGCCGCGCCAAGGCGCTGGAGAAGCGCATCGAGCAGATGGAGATCACTTCGGCGCCGTTCGAGGACGACGACCTGGCGGCCATACCCTTGCCCGACGTCCCTACAGGCCCGAACGAGGTCGTGCGTTTCGACTCGGTGACCATCGCGCGCGGGGGCCGCACGCTGATCGAGGACCTCAGCCTGCTGCTCCGCCGCGGAGAGAAGCTCGTGCTGCTGGGACCAAACGGCAGCGGCAAGAGCAGCCTCATCGCCACGGTGCTCGGCGACCTGGAGCCCGCCCACGGCGCAGTGGCCCTGGGCGCCGGCCTGACGGTCTTCTCCGCCGGTCAGAACGGCGAGGAGCTGGAGCGGTTCACCACGCTGGAAGAAGCGTTGCGGGACGCTCAGAGCGGCATGCGAAAGCAGGACCTCTACTACCTCCTGGCCCGCATGGGGCTGCCCAACGACCCGACCTTCCGCATAGGCGACCTCTCCGGCGGACAGCGCACACGCCTCGCCCTGGCGCGGCTGAGCGTCACACGCGCCCCCCTACTGGTGCTTGACGAGCCGACCAACCACCTGGACATCACCATGGTCGAGGCGCTGGAGCAGCTGCTTGTGCGCTACTCCGGTACGATCCTCATGGCCTCACACGACAGGCGGCTGGTCGAAGCCGTAGCCACCCGCACGCTTGATCTCGCCACGCGAAACGACGAGTAGTGCGTCTAGCGCGGCATGTCTTCCTAACCGACGCAGACCATGCCGAACCGTGTTTATAGTTCATGAACCGTTCGGGAGGGGGCGCAGGCGCCCGGACGACATCGGAGGAAAGATGCAAAGAGTGTCCACCCTTATGAAGCTGCTCGTACTAGGAGCTCTACTCCTGGCGCCGATGGCCATGGCGCAGCGCCTCACCATGGCCCAGACGTCCAACCCCGTAACACTGGACCCTAACCGCACCTTCAACGGGCTCTCCTTCTCCATCACCAACCAGGTGTACGAGAACCTCGTGTACTTCGGCACTGACGGTGTAGTGAGGCCGCGCCTGGCCGAGAGCTGGGAGTTCACTCAGCCGAACGTCCTCCAACTCCAGATCCGTCAGGGCGTCACGTTCCACGACGGCACTCCCCTCAACGCCGCCGCCGTGGTGGCCTCGCTCGAGCACTTCCTCGACCCCAACGCCACTAACCCCGGCCGCTTCGTTCTCAGCCGTCTGAGCGCCGTCCGCGCCACCGGCGAGTACACGGTCGAACTCGAGACCGAAACGCCGTTCGCCCCGCTGCTCGCCCACCTGGCCCACCCCGTGGCGGCCATCGTGCAGGCCGGTCTGGGCGAGGGCCTAGAGCGCCACCCCGTGGGCACGGGGCCCTTCCGGTTCGTCTCATGGGAGCAGGACGCCGAGGTCGTGCTGGAAGCCAACCCCGACTACTGGGGCGGCGAGCCGGCCATCAGGCAGTTCGTCATGCGCATCATCCCTGACGTCTCCACCATCCTCGTCGAGCTTCGCAGCGGCGGCATCGATGCCTATTACGGCATCCCTGCCGACAGCTTCAACGCCATCGCCAGCACACCCGGCGTCGAGGCCCAGAGCTTCCTCGGCTGGGGCAGTAACTACGTCGGCTTCAACCTCAACAACCCCAAGCTGCAGGACATCCGGGTGCGCCAGGCCATAGCTCACGTCATCGACAAGGAGCTCATCGGCTCTATCGTCAACGGCATCCCTGCCGTGGCCGCTATACCCCCGACCGTGGCTTACGCCGCTCAGGACCTCGAAGACCCGTACCCCTACGACCCCGAAGCCGCCAAGGCGCTGCTGGCCGAGGCCGGCGTCAGCAACCTCAGCCTGCGCATCGACACGTACACCGACCCCACGCTCGACACCATCGCTCAGATCCTCCAGGCCGAGCTCGCCGAGATCGGCGTGACCCTCGAGATCCGGTCGCAGCCCTACGCCGCCTACGCCGAGGCCGTCCTCGAAGACAGCCTCGAGCTGTACGCGTCCGGCTGGGGCACCGTCACGCTCGATGCCGACTACGCCCTCTACGGCTTCCTGCACCCCAGCGAGCGCGGCGGTGGCAGCAACAACAGCAACTACGTCAACGACCACGTGACCGCGCTGCTCGAGGAAGGCCGCAACAACCCCGACCCGGAAGTGCGCGCTGCCGCCTACCACGAGGTGCAGGAGATCATCCTGCAAGACCTGCCGTTCGTGACGGTGAACTTCCCGCTCTCCACCTTCGCCAAGGGCGACGCGCTGCAGGGCGAGAACGTGAACTTCTCGGTGATCACGTTCGACCTGCGTAACGCCACCCTCAACCGCTGAGCCACTGGCGTTTAGGAGTACATGTTCAGGTACATAACCGGCCGCCTGCTGGGCCTGTTGCCGGTCTTACTAGGCGTGACCGTGCTGGTGTTCGTGATGATGAGGATCGCCCCTGGCGATCCTCTCATCGCGATGCTGGGCGAGGACTCGCGCGGCATCAGCCGCGAGGCGCTCGATGAACTGCGCGAGCAGTACGGCCTCAACACCGACCCGGTGCGCCAGTACCTGACCTTCATGAGCGGGGTCATCAAAGGCGACCTCGGCAAGTCCGTACGTACCAAGCAGCCGGTCGTGCGCGAGATCGGCTCCCGCCTGCCGGCCACGCTGCTCTTAGCCACCACCGGCCTGGCGATATCTCTCTCTATCGGCCTAACCCTCGGCGTGCTCGCGGCCGTCTATCGCCGCACCATCGTCGACTATCTAGCCATCGTTCTCGCCCTGGCGGGAGTATCTATACCCGTGTTCTGGTCAGGACTTCTGCTCATGCTCTTCTTCGCTCTGCAGCTGGGCTGGTTGCCCGCATCCGGGTTCGGAACCTGGCGTCATCTCTTGCTGCCCGCCACGGCCATCGGCTTCGCGTCGTCTGCCATCATCGCGCGGGTTACGCGCAGCAGCATGATCGAGGTGCTGCGCTCCGACTACGTGCGCACCGCGAGGGCTAAGGGCCTAGACGAGCGGCGCATCAACCTCCGGCACGCCCTGCGCAACGCCATGCTGCCCATCGTCACGGTCATAGGCCTGCAGTTCGGCGGGTTGCTTGGGGGCTCCGTGCTAACCGAGACGGTGTTCGCCTGGCCCGGCATCGGCCGCCTGGTCGTCGACTCCATCCGTGCGCAAGACGGCCCTCTGGTGCAGGGCACCGTGCTCTTCATCGCCGTGGTGTTCATCGTCATGAACCTGCTCGTAGACGTCTCGTACGCTTTGCTTAACCCCAGGATCCGCTATGGCTGACGCTCCCGCTCCAGCCGGCAGGCACCCGAGCATGCTGGCCGTCATCCTGAGGTCGCCGCCCGTCAGGCGCTTCTTCCGCAACCGCATGGCGGTGTTCGGTCTAGTACTAGTGCTGCTACTGATACTCGTGGCCGTGTTCGCCCCGTACTTAGCCGACCAGCCGCCGGCCAGGCAGAACCTGAGGGCCAGGCTGCAGCCTCCGTCAGCCGAGCACTGGTTCGGCACCGACGAGTTCGGCCGCTCCGTGTTCAGCCGTGTCGTCTACGGCGCGCGCGTCTCGCTTCTGACCGGCACCATCCCCGTGGCCGTGGCCGGCATCATCGGCACGTTGCTGGGGCTCGTCTCCGGCTATTACCGCGGCTGGCTAGACAGCGTGCTCATGCGCATCATGGACGTACTGCTGGCGTTCCCCTCTATACTCCTGGCGCTCGCCATCGTCGGAACGCTAGGGCCCGGGCTGACGAACGCGGTCATAGCCGTGGCCATCGTCAGCATCCCCGAATACGCGCGCATAGTAAGGAGCGTCGTGCTGGGCGCGCGTGAGGAGGAGTTCGTGCAGGCGGCCACGGCCGTGGGCGTGCGCACGCCGGGCAAGATGTTCCGGCACATCCTCCCCACCGCCCTGGGACCCTTGAGCGTGCAGGCCAGCCTGGGCGTCGGATACGCCATCCTCAGCCTGGCTGGCCTCAGCTTCCTGGGCCTAGGCATCCAGCCGCCCGCCGCCGACTGGGGCGAGATGCTGAACCGCGGGCGCAACTTCCTACCCGACTCGAACTGGCTGCTCATCTTCCCCGGACTGGCCATCTCGGTGGCTGTGCTCGCCTTCAACCTTGTGGGCGACGGCCTACGGGATGCGCTGGATCCGCGGGACTGATGCGGAAGGCTATCTTTCCGCTAGGCTCGTCACGCCCTTGGCCTTACCCAGTTCGTTCACCCACTCGCGCAGCCTCCGCTTAGTGGTCTCTATCGCTCTGAGCTGCTCTTCCCCGGTGAACTCGCTCTCGATACACAGCTCGCCCCTGTAGCCGGCGTCCCACAGCTTCTCAAGCAACAGGGGGAAGTTGACACGCCCCTCTCCAACCGGCTTCTCTTGACCGAGGTTCCGGCCATCGGTCGGATACTCGCCGTCCTTGACATGAACGCCCCGGATGTGCGCACCGAACACGTCGATAGAGTCGACCGGGTTGCCCTTGCCGTAAAGCAGAAGGTTGGCCGGGTCCAGGTTGATACCCACGTTCGGCAACCCAAGGTCCTCTATGATCCTGAGGAGCGCGACCGGCGTCTCCTGACCCGTCTCGAAGCAGAAGTTGAGTCCCAGGCCAGCGCAGTGTTCTGCGATCTCGGCCAGCACAGGAAGCAAAGACGTGTAGCGCTCGTCCTTAGGGTCCTCAGGGATGAACCCCAAGTGCGTTATGACCGTCGGGATACCCAGCGACGCAGCGAAATCTGCACCTTGGAGCACCATGTCGGCACGCTCCCTTCTAACATCGTAGGGAACCAGGCCGATGGTTTCGGGGCCCTCGTTCAGGTCCCAGACCCTGCGCCCTGGCCAGCCAGCCCATAGCGCGGCGATGCGGACGCCTTTCTCGGAAGCGGCCCGGCGGAGACGTTCACGCATCTCGTCCGTGTAGTTCTCCGGCTCATACGTCGATATGTGGCAGCAGTGGAGACCGAAGTCGCTGACCTTCTGAATGGCCGCTTCGGGGCCCTCTTCGACTTCAAGCTTAACGAGGAGACCCGTCTCAAAAACCGTGCTGTCCATGAACACCTAGCGCTTTCTATGCTCTGAATGTAGAGGCTTACACGCACCATCTAGACCGCGATTCGTTGCCCTTCACGTATCGATCTGTTTATCGAGTCTGAGACCGCCAGAGCTAAGCGTGCATCCTCGGCAGTCACGACCGGTTTATCCTCCTTACCTGACAGGGTGTCAACGAAGTGACCGAGCTGTTTTTCGAACGGATCGTGGTTCCCGACAACAAGCGGCTCGGGCGAGCGCCCCGACACAGTGATAAGTGACGTGTCTACACCCTCACCTTCTTCGAAGCTGGCTCCGCCAGCTCTGAAGTGGTGCTCTACCAACCCGCCCTCGAAGTGAACCTGTATCCCGGACGTGAACGGGTAGTGGTCTGGCATAGCCATCGAAGCCTCTGCGAACGCAACCAGGCCGCGGTACTCGATACTCGCAACGTACTGGAGGGCGATCCCGTCTTCGCTGTGCGTGCCCCACGCCTGGACGGACGTCGGCGGGCCGAAGAGGCTGTTCAAGAAGTCGACGTCGTGGATGCCTAAGTCAACCGCTGCGCCCCCGGTCTGCTTTCGATCTGCCAGCCAAGCTGCCCATCTGGGTGGGCTTGCCAGCCGGTAGGCCCGCGCGTAGAGTGCCTTGCCAAGACGGTTGGACCTGACTATCTCAGATATGCTTTCGTACACCGGCCAGAAACGCAGAACGTGAGCCACCAGCAGGCCTCTTCCGTACTGGCGGGCGGCTGCGATCATCTCGTCCGCCTGTACCAGGTCGAGGGCGACGGGTTTCTCAACGATCACGTGTTTGCCCGCCTGAAGCGCCGCTACTGCGAGGTCGCGGTGCAGAGGCGTGGGGACAGTTATATCTACGATGTCCACGTCGGGATCATCGAGCACCCGTTCGAGGCCGACGATGCCGACGGCTCCTACGGCTGCCGCCGCTACCGCCGCGGCGTCCGGCCGTCTTCCCACCACGTACTTTATCTGGGCGCATTGGAGCCTTGAGTACGCGGATAGGTGCGTTTGCGCCATGAACCCCGTGCCGACGACAGCGATCACAGGTCGCCTGCTCATGGTCTTGTCAGGAGTACGGATAGGTTCACCCCTTCACCGCCCCCATCGTCAGTCCTCGAACCAGGGCACGCTGCACGAAGAAGTAGAAGACGATGACCGGCAACATGGCAAGGACGGCCGAGGCAGTCAGTTCTCCCCACTTGATCTCTTCGTAGGAGACCCAGTTGAAGATGCCCAGCGGAAGGGTCTTGGCGTTGCGGTTGGTGAGCACCATGGCGTACAGGAACTCGTTCCACGAATAGATGAAGGAGAATATCGCGGAGGTGGCAAGCCCAGGCAGCGACAGGGGGATCACGACCATACCGAACGTCTGCCACCGATTGCAGCCGTCGACTAGCGCGGCTTCCTCGATCTCCTTGGGTATGTCAACGAAGTAGCTGCGCATCATCCAAATGACGAAACCAAGAATTATCGTCAGGTACATGATCACTAGGCCCGTCACGGTGTCTTTCAGCCCGATTCTGGTGAACACCACGAAGAAGGGGATGATGAACGCCACCGGAGGGATCATGCGAGTGGCGAGGATAGTGAGTAGCACGAAGCGGTTGCCCTTGAACCTGATGCGCGATAGGACATAAGCGGCGGGGACGCCGAGAAGCATGCCGATGGTGGTAGAAGCCAACGCGACGATCAGGCTGTTCTTGGCGTTCAGGAGCAGAGTACCGTTACTCCAGACCGCTTTGTAATGGTCGAGCGTCGGCACGAAGAACCACTTGGGGGGCATCGCTAGCGCGTCGACGCGGGTCTTGAACGACATCATCACGGCCCAGATGATGGGGGCTAGGAAGGCTAGCGCTATCGCGACGAGCGCGATAGTGGTCAACCATCCCACGACCTGTCTAGAGCGGTTCACCCTAGTCAAAACGCACCCTCCCTACCCGCATCACGACTATCGAGATCACCAGCACGACCACGAAGAGGATCGTGGCTAGAGCTGATCCATAACCCATACGCAAGAACCCGAAGGCGTTAGTGAACGTGTATAGCGCAAGCGTTTCTGTAGCTATGCCAGGACCGCCGCGCGTCAGGATATAGATGACGTCGAAGGTCTTGAACAGGTCGATTATCCTGAACAACACCCCCACCAGCAGGATCGGCGTCAGCAGGGGCAGTTTCACCCACCAGAAGAGGCTCCAAGCGGAGGCCCCGTCAACGATGGCGGCCTCCATCAACTCGTCGGGTAGTGTCAGCAAGCCGGTAAATATGATCAGCACAAGCGTCGGAGTATGGTGCCATACGTCCACGAGGATGACTGCCGGTAATGCCTGATAAGGGCTGTATATCCACTCTAGTGGCGCGATGCCGACCGTAGAAAGCAGGTAGTTAAGCAGGCCGAGCGACGGGCTGAATAGCAGGCGCCAGAGAAAGGCTATAGCGATCGGGGTGAGCAAGATCGGCATGAGGATCGCGCCCCGGATCAGTCCGACGCCCTTCCGCTGCCTGAACAGCAGGAGCGCGATAATGAAGCCGAGCACGACCTGAAGAACCAAGGAAACGCTGACGAATATCCCCGTCAGGCTGAGCGAGTTCCAGAACCTACTATCACGAAATATCTCGAAGTAGTTGGCAAGCCCGGTGAAATGCCGGCTTGCAGCCCGAGGCAGGTAGTGCTCCTCAAAGCCTCCATAGATCGTGTAGAAAAGCGGAACGAAGTTGACCACCGCCAGAACGATGAGTGCGGGCGCCAAGAAGACAACTGGAAAGATCCAGTGGCCCTTCGGGCGAGACTTCCTACGGGGCGTGGGTGCAGAACTACTTAGCATCTGGAGGTTCCCTGACTCTTACCTGCGAATTCTGGGCTTCAGTCCTGAGGGCCTAGGTGTCGCGGCCCTGACTTGGTGGCTCATGTACTCCCCGACTGACCGACGCTTGGGATCTTGGGTTCCCGCCTACCATCTGTAGGCGGGAACCCAAGCAGAAGCCGCTTAACCGATCTACTCGGAGCGGCGCAGGATCTCGTTCATCTTGGCGACGCCCTCATCGAGTGCTCGTTGAGCGGGCGTGCCCAGGATAGTCGCGTTCACCGCGCCACCGTAGGTATCGAGCCACTCGTCGATGGCCGTGATCCTCGGCATGCGGGGCTCGGGGTTCTCCGACATCATCGAGATGAGCGTGTTCTCTGCCCAGTCGGCCGGGTACTTGGCGTGCAGTTCGGGTGAAGCGAACACGGAGGCGCGCGCGCCTAGACCAGCCGCAGCGCCGATCTTTAGGCTCGTCTCTTTACCGGTCGCCCAGGCGAAGAACAGGAAGGCGCCCGTCTTGTTCTTCGAGGCAGAGCTTATGCTGAGCATCCAAGAGCCGACGTTCGCGAACCTGCCAGCGGGGCCGGCCGGCATCGGGGCGTAACCAACAAGCCCCGCTACCTGAGACTTGCTGGGATCCTCGATGTCGCCCATGAACACGGAGGCGTCAAGGTACATGGCGGCCTTGCCCTGCTGGAAGTCAGCTACCGCTTCGTACCACGTGTAGTTGCCTGCGCCAGCCGGTCCTGCATCCTGCAGGAGCTTGGCGTACATGGAGATCGCAGCTACGGCTTCGGGGCTGTTGAACGCCGCTTCCGTAGGGTTGACCGGATCGTTGGAGATGCGGCCGCCGTAGGCCCAGACGAAGCCGGAGCTGTTCCACGCGGTGTGGATCTTCTGGCCACGCAGCAGTATGCCGGCCATCTCGCCAGGCCTGTTCAGCGCGACAGCCGCCTCGTACAACTCATCCATCGTGGTCGGCACTGGGATCCCGGCTGCCTCAAGAATGTCTTTACGGTAGTAAAGGATCTGGGTCTCACCGGAGATGGGCACGGAGTACTGGACGCCGTCTACCGTGCCGATGGCGTACATGCCGGGGAAGAAGTCGTCGATGTCGTAGGCCTCAAGGTCTATGAGGTCAGGGTTGTTGAACAGGTTCTCCAGTGGTTCTATCCAGCCAGCGCGTCCATACTGCACGACTGCCTGGTCCATCATCACAACATCGAACGCTCCGGCGCCTGATGACAGGTCGATCAACCGCTTGGTCATGAACTCGTCTTGCGAGTAGACCTCGAATATGACGTCTATCCCTGTCAGCGCCTCGAACTCAGGAATGAACTGCTCCAAGGCATCTGTGTAGGCATGCTTGTTCATGCCCAGGAAGAGCTGGGTGCCTTCTGCCTGCCTCCAGTCGACACTACCTTGAGCGAAGGCCGTCCCCAGGGCCATTGCGAGTATGAGAGTTACGATCAACCGAGAGTACTTAGCCACTATTGTGCTCCCTTGCGTGTGAGATCGGGTTTACAGCGCACAGCCAATGGACGGTCAGGCTCAGGCAGGCACACCTCCTAGGTTTATGTGGTTGGCTTTCGAATGATGGAAGTGGTTGCTCGTCTCGTAAATGCCCAGCTCGGTCGATAGCACGTAGGCTGCAGTGCCGACGAGCACGATGTCCTCGCCTAGCCGCGAATGCGATACGCGAATACGCTGTGACATCTCGGGCAGGATCCGCCTGGCGACCTCACCACGCAGCTTCTGGCTGAAGCGGAGGTCCGAGGTTGGAAGAGGGCCGCTGATGACGACCTCACTTATGTTCAGGACGCCCTGCATGGTCGCCAGCACATCGCCTATACGCAACGCGATCTCGTCGTAGAAGGGCATAGGAAAATCGTCTCCGCTAGCCAACAGCGAGAGCATCTCGTCCATCAGAGAACGGTCGTCCTTGCTGGTGAACGATGCGAAGAGGTCGGGCCGGCTCTGGCGAGCCGCCACCCTCGCCTTGTTCGCTATCGCACGACCTCCGACAAGCCGCTCGAGACATCCGTTGTTGCCGCAATCGCACGGCTCGCCGTTGGGGTCCACGACCACATGACCGATCTCGCCGGAAGAGAAGTCGTCACCTAGGAACGGCACTCCCTCAAGTACCAGACCGAGACCGATGCCATCCACGTACCGAATTAGTGCCAGGTTCGGGCCATGCGGCGTATCTCCGAACACGTACTCCCCAAGCGCAGCCGCAGTGTGGTCATTCATGAGGCGCGTCGGCAGGTTGAACCGCTCTTCCAGAACTGGACCTAGCCGGAGGTTCTCCCAACCCTGGTTAAGGGCGAGGCGCAGGACCCCTTCATGCGGGTTCACAAGGCCGGGACAGCCCAAGCCGATTCCAACGATCGAGACCTTTGACGCCTCCAGCAGCTTAGCTACCAGCTCGCCGATCCTTGCGATAACATCGGCAGCGTCACCTTGTTTCCCATAGGGCACAGAGGTCTCGCATACGACCTTCCCCTTCAGGTCCACAAGCGCGCCCCGCAACTGCGGCCCACTCAGGTCCACGCTCGCTACTACGCGTGACGCGGGGTTCAGTTCCAGAAGTATCGACGGCTTGCCGCCTCTTTTGTTGTCGCGCCTGCCCTCGGAAACGTACCCCTCTTCGATCAGGCGGGCGACTATCTCAGAAACCGTTGCCCTAGAGAGCCCCGTGATGCGCGAGATCTCTGCCCGGCTTATCTGGTCGCGCTCAACCAGTTTGGTGAGGACCAACCGGGAGTTGTAGAGCCTCAGGGCCTCTTTCGTGCCCTTTGATGCAGATGTATGTTTATCCAACTTACAAAGAATCCTACAGACTGGACGTGCCCCGGTCAACAGCCTATGAGTGCTTGGTGAAGAATCCGCCGCGATGACAAGCCCACGAACACGGCTAGCTTTCGCGGCTCTTGGCTAAGCGATGAGTCTATGGTCCCGTGTGGCCAGCCCTTCCGGCTAGTACCAGTCACGCGGTAATAGCCGGAAGGGCTGGCCACCGACAGCTTTCAGAGTACGGAAGTGTCGTTCATCAAGCGTAAGTATGTTCCTCTCACCATGCCGTTCAGACAGGACAACAAGGGACGCGTCGGCAAGACCTACA
>JBIQNJ010000007.1:0-29368 GCA_044462445.1 Truepera radiovictrix
GTTGTTGCCACCCCCACCCAGGCCGATGACCCGGATGACCGCGTTGTCTGTACTGTTCATGGTCATACTCGCCTCACGCTCCCGACCCTGCTCAGAAGAAATCTTTAAGGATGCTCTTGATCCGGCCGAAGATGCCACCGTCATCCGCTGTCACCGGGCGCCGCCCCTCCCTGCGGCTCACGGCGCCAGACCCTTGACCGTGCGCCATGCCGTAACGTACCAAGCCCACAGCGGTGGCGTGGGCAGGGCTGGCTACCACGTCGGCGAGACCCGACACGCCGTCGGGTTTGCCTATGCGGACGGGCAGGCGGAAGCGCTCGTTGGCTACCTGCTCTACGCCCGGCATGAGCGACGCGCCGCCGGTGATGACCACGTTGCCGGCCAGCAGCTCCAGCGCGCCCATGCGCTGCTCGATGTCGCGCCGCACGAAGTCGAGGATCTCGACCACGCGCGGTTTGATGACCTGCGCCAGCTCGAAGGTGGAGATGGAGGCGGTGTAGTTGGGGTTGGCGACCTCGAGCTCAACGTCGCGGTCCGCCAGCTCGGGCAGGGCCACGCCGTAACGGCGCTTCACGCGCTCCGCCTCGTCGGGCGGTATGCGCAAGAGCTGGCTGATGTCCTGAGTGATGTGATCGCCGCCTAAGGGGATGACGGCGGAGTGCGCCAGCGTGCCGCGGCGGAAGACGCCGACGTCCGTGGTGCCGCCGCCGATATCGATAAGTAAGGTGGTCAGCTCCTGCTCGCCGTGGTTCAGCACGGCCAGTCCGGAGGCGAGCGCCTGCACGACCATGCCGTCGACCATGATGTCGGCGTCCGTGGCGCAGCGGCGCAGGTTCTGGAGGGGCCCCTGAGCGCCCGCCACGATATGCACGTCGACCTCGAGGCGCACCCCGGACATGCCGATGGGGTCCTTGATGCCGTCGTTACCGTCGACCACGTACTCCTGCGGGATGACGTGGAGGATCTCCATGTTGGCTTCCATGGGCACGGCGCGGGCGTTCTCGATGGTGCGCTCGACGTCGACGCGGGTGACGTCGTAGCCTCGACGGATGGCCGACATGCCGTGGCTGGTGAGCGCCTTCAGGTGGCTGCCGGCCACGCCTACCCAGGCCGAGCCGACCTCGACGCCCGCTACGCGCTGCGCGGCGGCTACGGACTGCCGCACGGCGGCGATGGTGCGCTCCAGGTTGACCACGACGCCCTTGCGCAGGCCGTCGGAGGGCACGGTGCCCTCGCCGATGATGTCGAGCACGCCGTCGGAGGCTACTTCGCCGATCACTGTGCAGATCTTCGTGGTCCCGATGTCGAGCCCGACGATGATTCGTTCTTCACTCATTAGCCCTGCTCACTCCCCATGGGTAAACCGCAATGCGGCCACCGCGGTGGCTCACGAACGCCGCCCACTGTTGGCGTAAGGCCTCAGCCCCGGGTGTGAATAGCTCGGTGTCGTCCAAAAGAATCTCGAATCCTTCTGGCGAGTAGCTTATCACCCGGACGCCGAACGGCCTAAGCAGCCTCAGCAGCTCCAGCGCCTCGACCGTACGGGGTGCGCCCCAGCCTTGCAACAGGGGCAGGCCTTCGGTCTCGGCAGCGGTGGCGCCGGAGAGAACTGTACCATCGTCCGCCCAGGTGATGACGCCATCGGTCAACGCCGGCTGGCGCTCCGTTACCGCTATCGCGATGCGGTCGGGCCATAGCCGCACGACGACCGCGTGCAGCACCCACGGGTCCTGCGCCAACGCCTCCACGCGGTTGCGAGTGACCCAGAGCAACGGGTCGCCGGGCCGCACCCGGGCAAGCTGCGCTACGGCCTCCGCCGTGTGATGAGCGTTGCCCTCCACCGTCACGTGCGCCACCTTGGGGTAGAAGAGGCTGACGACGACGGCTGCGCCAAGCAGGAAGAGGGTGACGAGCCCGGTTACTCGCATAGTCCTCGCACGGTAAACGGGGCGGGGCCGGTTGGCAAGTGCGGGGTGGCCGCAAGGGTCGGTGCCCCCGACGCATGCGGGCGGGGGCAGACGGGCCTTTGGCCTTGAACCGAGGCTGTCGGTGCCCCTGACGCGTGCGGGCGGGGGGTCAGCACCCCCAGCGGCGCCATTCTAGCTCGAGCGGTACCGGAACCCTGCTGCGCACGAGGGCTATCAGCTGCTCCATCTCCGCGGCCGTGGCGTTGCCCAGGTTCAGCACGAAGTTGCCGTGCTCGTGGGCCACCATGGCGTCACCGACCCTTAGACCCTTCAGGCCGGCCAGGTCAATGAGGCGCCCGGCCGACTCGCCGGGAGGGTTCTTGAACGCGCAGCCGGCGGACTTCACCTTGGGCTGGCCCTTCCGGGCGGCGTCCACCGCGTCCATCGCGCTCTGTACGCGCTCCGGTGAGCTGGGGGTCAGGCGCAGCCGGACGCGCGTGACGATGGCGCCCTCGGGCAGCTCCGAGTGCCGGTACGAGAGGCCGAGGAGAGAGGCCGGAACCTGCTCGAGCTCGCCGTTGACGAAGAGCTCGGCCTCCTGGAGCGTGTCGGACATCTCGCCGAAGCGAGTACCTGCGTTCATGGCCACCGCGCCGCCCAGCACGGCGGGCACCCCGAGCAGCCCCTCGAGGCCGGAGAGCCCGGCCTTCTGCGCCCGCCGCACCAGGCCCGGCAGGGGCGTGGCTGCGCCGAGCCACACGTCTGGGCTGTGGCCGAAGGCGCTCATGTCGTTGAAGCTGCGGCCCAGCCGGATGACGCGGTCGCACACGCCCTCGTCGGAGACGAGGAGGTTCGAGCCGGCGCCGATGACCCGGTAGGGCTCCGCCGTGGCCTCCCTCAGGTCGGCCTCGTTCTCGACCTCCCACAGCTCGGCCGGGCCGCCGACCTTGAGGGTGGTGAACGCCTTAAGCTCTACCCGCCTAACTCGCGCCATCGCCTCCACCCGGCGCCTGACTCGCCAGAGCCGCGGCCACGCGCCACACGTCCCCCGCGCCGAGGGTGATGACGAGGTCGTTCGGAGCGAGGCTGGCGCTCAGGTAGGTGGTGGCCGTCTCCACGTCCGCCGAGCGCGCCTGCACGCCCTGTTCGATGAGCGCCTTGACGATGAGGGCGGAGGAGACGTTGGCTATGGGCTTCTCACCGGCCGAGTAGATGTCTAGCACCAGCACCTCGTCGGCGACCGCCGCCGCCGCCGCCAGCTCCGGCCAGTGCCGCGCCGTGCGCACCCACCTGTGCGGCTGCAGCACGGCGCGAACGCGGCGGCCTGTGTCTTTGGCGATCTCGAGCATGGCCGCCACCTCGGTGGGGTGGTGGGCGTAGTCATCGACGATGAGGGCGCCGTTCGGCTCGCCCCACACCTGCCAGCGCCTGCCCACACCGCCGAACGTCTCGAGGGCGCCGAGGGCCGACGTGGGATCGAAGCCTGCGTGGTGCAGGGCTGCGATGGCGCCGGCCGCGTTCATGACGTTGTGCCTGCCCGGCACCGACAGCCGTACCTGGAACGTCGGTAGGTCAGGGCCCGTGAGAGCGAAGGTGCTGCTGCGGTTCGCCAGCCGTACGTCGCTCACGCGGTAGTCGGCCTCCTCGTCCATGCCGTAAGACACGGCGCAAGGGTGCCCCTTAACCACGTCGTCCAGCGAGGCCCAGTCGTGGCAGTACACCAGCCTCTCCGAGCGGGTGGCGTACTCCGCCGCCGCCCGCTTGAGGTCCTCGTAGCTGGCGTAGTAGTTGCGCCGCTCGTCGTACTCGCCGGCCACATGGTCGTCGTCGAGGTTGGTGATGAGCCCCACGGCGGCCTGCAGCTGGGCGAAGCCGGGATCAGACTCGTCGACCTCCGCGGCCAGCCAGTCACCCCCGCCGTAGCGGTAACCCCCCGCTATGGCCGGCAGAGACGCACCTAGTTGGATGGAGCAGTCCGGGTCCAGGTGCATGAGCATGGTGGCCACCATGGCCGTGGTGGTGCTCTTGCCGTGCGTGCCCGTGACGCCTATGGCCTTGCGCCGCTCGAACAGCTGCGCGAGGAGCTCGATGCGGCGCATCACGCTCTTGCCCGCCTGCCGCGCCGCCACCAGCTCAGGGTGGTCGTACGGTACGGCCATGCTGTGCACCACGACGTCTGCGCCTTGGACGTGCGCCGGGTCGTGACCCGTGCACACGCGCACGCCGGCAGCCTCGAGCCGACTCGCGTCGAACGCGCCCGCGTCGCAGCCTGATACCTCGAACCCTTCGTGCCGGCACCACAGGGCCAGGGCCTGCATGCTGACCCCGCCCACACCCACGAAATGGATAGTGCTCATAACTCAGATCGCTCCCTTCGCCGCGGAGAGGATCCGCGCCGCCGCCCCCTCGGGCGACCCCTTACGTGCAGCAGCCGACGCCGCCCGGCGCCAGGCCGGCTGCAGCGCCGCCAACCATACGTCAGGCAGCCTGTCTATGTTCCGCTCTTCGACCGTTGAACCGGCCCCCGCGGCCTCGAAGGCGAGGGCGTTGTGAAGCTGGTGGTCCTCGGCGGCCGTGGGCAGGGGCACCATCACGAGGGGCACGCCGTGGAACGCCGCTTCGGACAGGGTGCCGACGCCCGAGCGCGTGATGGCGACGTCGGCGGCTGCCCACGCCGTCGGTGCGTCCAGGTACTCGTGCACGTGGTAGCCGGTGAGACCGGCCGTGCGCTCCTGCAACTCTGCCAGCCAGCCAAGGCCGGAGGCGTGCAGCACCACGGGCCGGTCCGCCCCGGGCAGGCGTTCGAACGCCGCCGGTACCTGGCGGTTGAGCGTCTGGGAGCCCTGTGAGCCGCCCATGACCAGCGTGACCACGGCGTCTGGCGGCAGCCCGAGCTGCGCGCGCGCCGTTTCCCTGGCGACGCGCTGCTCCCTGACGGGGAAGGGAACGACCTCTGTTGCCCTGGCGCGCAGGTGCTCCAGCGCCTCCGCGTAGGCGCTGATGACGAGCCGCGCACGGGGCGCGAACCAGCGGTTGACGCGGCTGGGGAAGGCGTTGCCCTCCTGCAGCACCAGCGGCCTGCCGGCCAGCACGGCGCCCACGCAGCCCGGGAACGATGCGAAGCCGCCGAAGCCGATCACCAGGTCGGGCCGCAGGTCGCGCACCCTGCGCGCGGCGCTCCATAGCCCTGAGGCGGCGCGGAGAGCCTCGCGCGGGTCGGGGTTGCTGCGGTTCCACCTGCCCGCCGGCACCCCTGTGAACTCGAAGCCCGCTTCCGGGACGAGCCTCTCTTCCATCCCGCCGGCCTGCCCCATGAAGGTGACGCTGTCGCCCTCCTGCCGGGCCACCTGGGCCACGGCCAGGGCGGGGTAGATGTGCCCCCCGGAGCCGCCCGTAGCGAAGAGCAGCTTCATGCGCGGCCTGCCACGCTGGTCCGACGGGGCGCCGCGTCGGCCGCCCGCGCCTGGGCACGCCCCTGGCGCGCGGCCAGGTGCAGGAAGCCGAAGGCTATGGCGACCGAGAACATGGAGTTAAGACCGTAGCTGACGCCTGGCAGGGGTATACCCGTCACCGGGGCCATGCCGGAGGCCACCATGAGGTTCAGCCCGGCCTGCCCGACGATGTAGGTGGTGGCCCCCGCGGCCAGCAGGGCGGCGGGGCCGACGACGCGGCGGGCTATCCGTAGCCCGTGCCAGGCGAGCAGCACGTAGAGCAGCAGCAGAGACACCGTGCCTATGAAACCGAGGGCCTGGTGGATGGAGACCGAGATGAAGTCCGTGTCGGCCTCGGGCACTCGTACGGGCCTGCCCGCACCGATGCCGATGAGCCCGCCGCGCTGCACCGCGTTGTCGGCCACGGTGGCCTGGTAGCTCACGGTGGCCGTGTGCTCCTGCGGGCCCCACATGTCGAAGAAGCCGGCTATGCGGTCGCCCCAGTAACGGTACTCGCCCAGGAACGGGGTGACCACCAGCCCGGCCACGATAGCGGCGGCCAGCGATATGGACACGATGCGCGTGATGGTGGCGCCCGCCGCCACCATCACGGCCAGCGCCAACAGGAAGATGAAGATGGCCGTGCTCACGTCTGGCTGCACGATGACGAGAGCGCCCGTGACGCCTATGACGATCATCGGCCGCCAGATCTCCCAGTTGCCCAGGTGGTTGTAGAAGAACGCCGCCAGGTAGGCGATGACCGATACCTTCATGAACTCTGAGGGCTGGAAGCTGACGCCGAACAGCAGCAGCCAGCGCTTGCTGTCGGAACCCTCCGGCGACACGCCCCTGATGAGCACCAGCGCCAGCATGGCGAGCAGGAAGACGAACACGTACGGGCTGAGCTTCACTACCTGCTTCTCGCTCATGCGGGCGACGAGGAAGGTGATTATCAGGGCGATGATCACGCGCACGAACTGCTCGAACGTGAGCGCCGGCGCGCCGGCGGCCACGCCGACGACGCCGAAGACGCCGAGCAGCACCTGGATGGTGAGCAGCAGCCGGTCCATCTAGCGGCCCCGCCCGCCGTCGGCGGCCGTAGGAGCGTGGGGCTGAGCGGCGCTGCGCGCGGGCGCCGGCACGGTAGCCGCGGCTTCCGCCACGGCCTGCCGGAACGCCGTGGCGCGCGCCTGGTAGTCGGCGAACTGATCGAACGATGCCGCCAGCGGCGCCAGAAGCACGCTGCCCTTGCCGCCATGCTGCTGCCGCAGGTAGTCCACGGCCCGGCGCACGAGCGCGTGCATGGTGGCCTCGCCCGTGGGCTCCTTGATGCGCTCCGTGGGCGCGTGGTGCTCGAAGGCGTCCGCGAACGCGTCGGCGCTCGCCCCGAAGGTGAGGACGAGGTCCACGCGCTCGCCCACTAGGGGCGCCAGGTGGCTGAGCTGGGAGCCCTTGGCCTGGCCGCCCGCCAGCCACACGAGCGGGCGGGGGGTGGCACGTATGGCCGCCTCCACCGCCAGGGGTCTGGTGGCGATGGAGTCCTCTACGAAGCGGACGTCGCCCACGGCGCCGGCAGGCGAGTACCGTCCCGGCAGGCCCGCGAAGCCGGTGAGGCCCGCTCGCAGCTGGTCCGCCGTGGCGCCCAGCGCGGAGCACGCCAGCGCCGTGGCCAGGGCGTTGGCCACCTGGTGGTCGCCCATCACCTGCAGCTCGGACCTGGCGGCGAGCGGGCTGCCGTGAAGCCAGAGCCGGCCGGCTGCGTCCAGGTAGGCGTCGGGCTCTGCCTCGCCGGACGCCGCGGGAGCTAGCGAGAAGCGCCGCACGGTCACGCCGCGGGCCTCGGCCTCGTCGCCCCAGGCCGGCAGCAGCGGGTCGTCTGCGTTGATGACGAGCGTATGGCCGGCCCGCAGGTTCCTGATCAGGTTCTTCTTGGCCAGGTGGTACGCGGCCACCGTGCCGTGCCGGTCTATGTGGTCCTCGCCCAGGTTGAGCACGACCGCCACGTCCGGGGCGAAGGTGGGGCAGCGCTCGAGTTGGAACGACGACAGCTCTACTACGTGTATGGCCCCTGGGTGGGCCACGGCTGCCAGGGCGGGCACGATGTTGCCGCCCACTACCACGTCGTTGCCGGCGCCTTCGAGCGTGTCGCCGCACCAGCGGGTGACGCTGCCCTTGCCGGCCGTGCCGGTGATGCCGATGTAGCGTCCCGGCACCTGGCGGAACACCCACTCGACCTCGCCGATGACCTCGGCGCCGCCGGCCCGCAGGACCACGAGGTCGGGGTGGCCTATCGGCACGCCGGGCGCCGCCACCACGAGCGCCTGGTCTGAACCCTGCGCCAGCCATGCGCCCACGTCGGCCACGCGGGCCGCGCCCAGGCTCAGCGCCAGCGCCACGTCGTCGCCGCCCTCGCGAGCCTCGTAGAACCACACGGTAGAAGGTGCGTGGCTCTGAGCCACCGCCCGCTGCACCACGGCCGTGCCGCTGCGGCCGAGCCCGTAGACGAGTAGCCGGCGCTTCGCGCTAGCGCCGTTGGGGGCGGCGGCCAGTGGGTCGTCGTGGCTGGTGGCGGGTGCTGCCATGGTCAGCCGACCGCTCCCTTGATGAGCAGCGCGGCGGCGAGCGCCACGGCCGTGATCACGTAGGCCCTGCCCACGATGCGCGTCTCGGGCCAGCCTAGGATCTCGAAGTGGTGGTGGATGGGGGTCATGCGGAAGATGCGCTTGCCGCCCGTGGCCTTGAAGTAGGTGACCTGAAGCATGACCGAGAGCACCTCGAGCACGGGGATCAGCGCCACCAGCGGGAGGTACCACACGGTGCCCTGAACGATGGCGAGCGCTGCCACGGCGGCCCCCAGCGCCTCCGAGCCTACGCCGCCCATGAACACCTTGGCGGGGTGGGCGTTGAACCAGAGGAAGCCGAGCAGCGCCCCTATGAGCGTCCCTGCGAACGGCGAGGCGAGGAAGAAGACGAGGATGATGGCCGCCACGCCACCTGACAGGCCGTCTATGCCGTCGGTGAAGTTGAGGGCGTTGATCGACCCCACGATGACGAAGGTGTAGACCGGCACGTCCAGCCAGGCGCTGCCGAACAGAGCGTGCCCGGCGTTGACGGCCCAGAGCGAGAAGGCGAACGCGAGCGCGCCCTGGCCCAGCAGCCGGTAGCGCGCCAGCAGGCCTGTGCCCACCTCGAGGCCGAGCGCGGCGGCGCGCTTGCGGCGCAGCGCCAGCGCGTCGTCCAGGAGACCCATGAGGCCGGTGCCCAGTACCAGCAGCACTATCGGCCCCTCCATGGCCCACCTGTCTGCCAGCGCGGTCGCGCTCGCCCCGGGCAGCAGCAGCCATGTGACGGCGGCGGCGAGGAGGAACGCCGCGCCGGCCATGGTCGGGGTGCCCGCCTTGACCTGATGGCTGTCGGGTCCGGCCGCGCGGATGCTCTTGCCCCAGCCGAAGCGTTTGGCGAACTGGATGAAGGTGCCCGTGAACAGCAGACCGAGCAGCGCGGCTAGCAGCAGGTGGTTCATGCGGGGGCTCCTTGTGCCGGGGTCGGCTGACCGAAGGCCTGTTCCAGGCGTCGCGTGACGCGCTCCATGCGCATGCCGCGCGAGCCCTTGACGAGGACGGTAGCGCCCTCCGGTATGAGCTCCAGGTACTGGCAGGCGCTCTCGGCGTCGGGCGCCCATTTGGCGTCGGGGTTCGTTTCGACGACCGAGGCGCTGGCGGCGCCGACGGCCACCACCAGATCCAGGTCTCGTGTGGCGTTACCGACTGCGCGGTGCTCCGACTGCTCGCGCTCCCCGAGTTCGAGCATGTCTCCCAGGAACGCCACCCTGGGTGCCGCAGCCTTGGCCAGCACCTCCAGGGCTGCGCTCAGCGAGACGGGGTTGGAGTTGTAGCTGTCGTCCAGGAGGGTGAGTGCACCGACGGTGCGGCGCTGCAGGCGTCCACCTTCCAGCTCGGCCCTCAGCATGTTGCTGATAGCCACGTCCGTAGCTACGCCTAGGCGCGTGGCCATCGTCAGCGCCAACAGGGCGCCCTCGGCCACAGGGCGGCCGGGCCAGGGGAGGGACACCTCGGTGCCGGAAAGGTGCAGCGTGCTGCCGTGAGCGCCGAGCAACTCCACGGGCGCGTCTACCACCGTGACTGTGTCCAGCAGCTCTGCCGGGAGGGACGCCGCGGCCTGCCGGCCGACGAGCCTGACCCCGGGCGCGAACTGCAGTAGCCTCGCCTTCTCGCGGGCCACGACCTCTACGGTGCCGAGACCGGCGAGGTGGCTGGCGCCGATGGTGGTGAGGATGGCGTGGTCGGGCCGGGTGAGGTCCAGGAGCCGCTCCATCTCGCCCACGTGGTCGATGCCGAGCTCCACTACCAGCGTCTGGGTCGTCTGAGCGGACTCCTCCGCCAGGTGTGAGGCCACGAGCGCCTGAGCCAACGCGAAGGGTGTGTTGAAGTTACCGGGGGTGGAGCGCGCCTGGAGGGCGGCGGCCGTGAGGGCCTTGGTGGTGGTCTTGCCCGCCGTGCCCGTTATGCCTATCACCTGGCCGCGCAGGCGTCGCCGCGCCTGCTGGCCCAAGGCCAGCAACGCTTCGGCGGCGTCCGAGACGAGGAGCCCCTGGGGGTGTGGACGGTCGGAGAGGACGTAGGCGGCGCCGCGTGCGAGGGCCTGCTCGGCGTACTCGATGCCGTGGGTGACGGCGCCGGGCAAGGCCACGAACAGATCGCCCGGTCGGACTTGGGCGCTGTTGAAGGCTACGCCCGTGGCGGCCGGTAGCTGCTCTACGGCACCCGTGGCTCCTGTGAGCCCGGCCACCGTCTGCGGCGCAAGCAGCGTCATAGACCTATCCTCCACATGTTGAACATCTTACACAACATGAGGCGTATACGCCTGATATGTGAGCATAGCTAGTTACTGCATGATGTCGGGGCGCCACGGCGCGGTCCGGTCAGCGGCTTGCGGCCACGGCCGGTGCCTGCGACTGCTGGTCCCAGTGCGCCACGATCTCGGAGCCGATGGCCCGGAATATCGGCGCCGCCACGTAGGTGGAGGTGCTGCCGGTCTCAGGCTTCATCAGCATGACCACCACCACCACCTCGGGGTTCTCGGCGGGGAACATGCCGGCGAAGCTAAGCGCGAAGTCGTCGGCCGGGTAGGTGCCGGTGGCGGGGTCGTACACGTCTGCCGTGCCCGTCTTACCTGCGACGTTCATGCCCGGCAGTATCGAGGTCCGCAGACCGCTGTTCTCCATGACGTGCACCATCATGCTGCGCACGCCCTGAGCGACCTCGGGCGAGAGCACCCGGTGCGGTTCGGGGAGGACCTCATCGTCCGTCACACGTGGCGGCACGTAGACGCCGTCGTTGGCGAAGATCGAGTATGCGGCCGCCAGCTGCAGGGGCGTGACAGAGAGGTTCTGACCCAGCGAGTTTGACGCCTGGTCCTGGGGCACCCACTTGTACCAGGGGTTCAGTATGCCCGTGCGGGTGAGGGCGCTCTGCATGTCGAGCTCGCTCCCGATGCCGAAGCGGTACAGCCAGTCGTGCAGCTGGGCGGGTTCGAAGCGCTGACCCAGGTGGATCATGCCCGAGTTGCTGGAGTAGGCCAGGATGTCCGGCACGCTGAGGAGGGGCTCGTGCCAGGCGACATCTCTGAAGGTCTTGAGGCCCACGCGCAGCGTCATGGGCGCCTCGATGATCTCGTTGGGTGAGAGCAGGCGGTCCTCCAGCAACCCCGCCACCACCATGGGCTTGACCACGCTGCCCGGCTCGTACACCTGCTGGAAGGCGCGGTTGACCATCTGCGCCCTGCCGGCGGACTGCCACTCGTTGGCGTCGTAGGTGGGGTAGGAGGCTGCGGCCAGCACGCGCCCGGTGCCCACCTCGAGCACGACGGCGGCGCCGCTCTCGGCGGAGTACGAGAGGGCCGCTTCGGCGATGTGCCGCTCCGCCGCGCTCTGCATGACGGGGTCGATCGTGAGTCGCACGTCGCCGCCGCCCTGCAGCACACCGTCGAGGCGGTACTCGAGACCCTCCAGGCCGTAGCGCCCGTCGGGCTGCACAGCGCCGGTGAAGCCGATGAGGCTGGCCGCCAGGGAGCCTTGCGGGTAATAGCGCGCGCCGGCCAGGCCTTCGGCCAGTACGGTCCCGTCGGCGGCGAGGATACGCCCGCGCGCCACCTGTTCGACAGGTGGCGCGGGCATCTCCCGAACGACTGGCCGCTTGATGATGAACCCCGCGAGCGACGCGAGGAGCGGCAGGATGATGACAGGCAGGATGAGCCAGCTGCGCCTGAACCGGAGCGGGGCGGCGTGGCTGGCGGCGGACGCCGAGGAGGCGTCCTCGGCCACCGGCGGCGGCAGGTAGACGCCGGTGGAACGTGTGTAGGTGACGGTGCCCGAGTACGGGGGGGTGTTCAGCGCCATACGGTTCGGATCTCCAGGGAAGGTGTAGGTAAAGGCGGGAGAGTGACTTCTTCGGGCGCTACGAGTACCGCGTTGGCGGCCTCGGGGATGGGCACCATGCCTTGCAGGGCGGCCCAGTTGGCGATCGCGGTAGGGCCGTTGACGAGCGCGGCTTGGCGGCGTGTGTCGGCGATGGCGGTGACCAGCGCCTCCTTCTCGTCCATCAGCTGCACCTGCGAGCGGAGCATGCCCTGGTTGGCGGCCCCGAGAGCGGCGAGCAGCAGTAGCAGGAGCACGTAGGCGGGGACCGCCAGGCGCAGGCTGGTGGGCACGTTCATGCGTACACCGCCTGGCTGGTGAGGCTGCCCGCCTGCGCTCTCGAACCGTTGCCGTTGGCTACCTTCTCGCCCACGCGCAGCTTGGCGCTGCGGGCGCGGGGGTTGGCGCTGGTCTCGGACTCGTCGGCCTCCTGGGGCTTCTTCGTTATCGGCTCGAGGCGCGGCGATTCTCGGAAGTACTGCTTCACGATCCGGTCCTCGAGCGAGTGGTAGCTGAGCACCACCAGGCGGCCGCCGGGCTCGAGGAGCCGCGCGGCCGCCTCCAGGCCCTCCTGCAGCGCACCCAGCTCGTCGTTGACGTGTATGCGCAGCGCCTGGAACGTGCGACGGGCCGGATGCTCACGCCTCGGGCCACCCGGGTAGGCGCTGGCCACGACCTCGGCCAGGCGGCCCGTGGTAGTTATGGGCGCCTTGGCGCGCGCCTCCACGATGTTGCGGGCCACGCGGCGGGAGTGTCGCTCCTCGCCGTAGCGGTAGATGATGGCGGCCAGTTCCTCAACGCCGTACTCGTTCACGACATCCGCTGCCGACTCGCCCTGCTGACCCATGCGCATGTCCAGCGGGCCGTCGTGCCGGAACGCGAAGCCGCGCTCGCCCTCGTCGAGCTGCATGCTCGATACGCCGAGGTCAAGGAGCACACCGCGCGCCGAGGTGACGCCGGCGGCCGCAGCGAGGCTCTCCATGTCGCGGAAGTTGCCGGCGGCGAAGCGGAGGGCGCCCTTCAGGCCGCCGGCCGCGAGCTGCCGGGCGAAGCCGGCGGCCAGGGGGTCCTGGTCGATGCCCAGCACGTTGACGCCCGCTTCGAGCAGCAGGCGGCTATGGCCGCCGGCGCCGAAGGTGCCGTCGATGACCCAGTCGCCCGGTGCTGCGGCCAGCGCGCTGACGATCTCGGCAGGCATGACGGGCAGGTGCGGTGCGTCGGTCATCCCACCAGCTCCCGCAGCAGCTCCGGCGCAGGGGGATGTTCCTGGACAGCTTCGAGGCTCTCGAGCCACAGCTTGTCGTTCCATATCTCAAGGCGGTTGGGGGCACCCACCACGACGACGTTGCCATCTACCTGGGCGAACGAGCGGAGGAGGGGCGGCAGGGTGATGCGGCCGGCGGAGTCGAGCTTGGCCTTCGAGGCGCCCGAATAGAAGAAGCGCACGAACTTGCGCGACTCAGGGTCCGTGAGCGGCAGTTCGGTCAGGTGCCGCTCTATGCGCTCCCACGAAGACATGGGGAACACGAACAGGCAGGTGTCGAGACCGCGGGTGACCACCATGCCGCCGTCCACGAAGTCGCGGAAAGCAGGGGGGACGATGACCCTTCCCTTGTCGTCGACGCTGTACTGATACTCACCGAACGGCATCTTCTCTGAGGGCTCCTGATGAGGGGGCGTCGCTGCGTTCTTAACGCCCGGCGCACGTGAAGGTCTCGGATTCCCGCACGCGCGCCATGGTCTAGCGCGACTCCGCTACAGCGACGCCCCCTCGGGCGGAATGCAAGACTCTACCACAAACCCCCACGATTTCCCACTGAAACTCAAGAATTAAGTTGATGAGTTAGATTCCTCCCACTTCAGGCCTCGGAAGCCGCCTCAAGAAAGAGGTGTGCCCCCTCCGAGAAGGAGAGGGCACGATGCAGGTGGGCTGATAAGCCGGGTTCTGTTCGAACTCGCCGAGCTTGAGCTCGCTGCGGTCGCGGAGCGGCCGCCACGAACTTGCTTGGCAAGCTCGCCTGATCATCTGTCTGCGAGACGCGTCGCCGCGCCCCTGTAGCGGTCAACCTGGAGATGCTAGCGAGCCGGGCAGCTCTCTCTCCCTATCGGACCTTGCACCAGGTGGGGTTTACCTAGCTGCCCCTGTTACCAGAGGCACTGGTGCGCTCTTACCGCACCCTTTCACCCTTACCTCCGCGCGCCCGTCAAGGGCCCGCGAGGCGGTCTGCTCTCTGTTGCACTTGCCGTCGCCTTACGCGCCCAGCCGTTAGCTGGCACCCTGCCCTGTGGTGCCCGGACTTTCCTCACTCCGCGTGCGCGCCGGTCCTTGCTGGGCGGAGCTTTAGGCCCCACCTCCGGCACCGGCGCCGTGCGCGGGGCGCGATCAGATCGCCCACACTGCAACTGGAGATTTTACCACGTGCGCGCACGTAGTTGCCTTGCGGGCCGGACACCGAACCGCGTCGTGGCAGCCGGGTGGGCACTAAGAAGGTGGGCCTGACCCCTACAGGGGTCAGGCCCACCTTCCTTGCAGCTAGCTGCCGAAGCAGCGCGCTATCTCTTACAGCTCGCGATAGTCGGTGACGACGAGTTCGCCGCTGATGATCTGCTGGCGTATGGCTTCGACCTCGGCGAGGACGGAGGCCGGGATCAGCGCTTCGTTGTACTCGTCGAGGGCGAAGTCGACGGCGCCTTCGGCGAGGCCCACGTTGGCGATGCCGCCGGTGAAGGTGCCGTTAACGACGTCCATGATGGCGTCGTAAGCGGCCACGCCCACGCCCTTGAGCATGCTGGTGAGGCCGAAGTTGAGGGTGGCAGCGTTGCCGTCGGTGTCGCCGAGGTGGTTCTGGTTGCTGTCTACGCCGATGAAGAAGATCGGGTAGGAGCCGGCACCGCAGGCGGCGTCGTAGCCGGCCGGGGTGGCGATGTTGGCGAGCTGGGCGTCGATGGGGGTCTCGCGGGTCGGAACGGAAGGCACGTGGCACTTCTTGTCGTTCACGAAGTTGATGACGCCGTTACCGGAAGCGCCGGCGGCCGCGTAGATGATGTCGGCGCCCTGAGCGTTCTGGGTGCTGGCGAGCTCGACGGCGCGCGCGGGGTCGTTCCAGGCGTCGGGGGTCACGCCGACGTAGTTGCTGATGATGGTGCAGTCGGCGCAGGCGGCGAGAACGCCTTCCTGGTAGCCGAGGTCGAAGGCGCGGATGAGGGGGATGTCCATGCCGCCCACGAAGCCGACGACGCCGGTGCGGGTGAGCTTGCCGGCGATGTAGCCGACGAGGAAGCTGCCTTCCTGCTCCTTGAAGAGCACGCTGCGGACGTTATCGCCTTCCGACACGGCGTCGAGGATGACGAACGAGGTGCGCGGGAACTCGGCGGCGACGGCGGTGACGGCGTCGGCCTGGAGGAAGCCCGGGGCGATGATGATCTCGGCGCCCTCGAGGGCGATGCGGCGCTGGCCTTCAGCGGCGGTGTCGGGGGTGCCTTCGAACTCGACGACGTCTACCTCGTAGCCCTGAGCCTGGAGGTCGGCCTGGGCGCGCTCAACGCCGCGCCAGGTGCCCTCGTTGAACGAGGCGTCGAACTTGCCGCCGGCGTCATAGACGATGCCGAGGACGTAGTCCTGTGCCATGCCGAAGGTCAGTAGCGTGGCGGCCAGAAGTGCGATCAGTTTGCGCATGAATCGTGTCTCCCTCTAGTGACTTGGGTTGCCAGGGGCCCGCTTCAGGTCGACCGGTTGCCCAACAGCCCTCTTTTGCTGTCAGACGGATGATACCACCCGGCGCCAGGCCGGCCGTGGCCGGAACTCGGTGTTCTCTTAACCGAGCACTAACGTCCTCGCTTCAGAACAGGATGCGGCTCCAGTCCAGCTCATCGAGGTTGTGGAACACGTCCACGTGCTCCAGCAGCGTGCCGGCAGACTGGTTGCGGAACATCGAGCACTCCACGTGCTTGCCGTAGCGCTTGAGGGTCTCGACCAGCTCTACGTAGTCGCCGTCGCCGGAGACCAGCAGCGCGGTGTCGTAAGCGTCCTGGAACGCCAGCGACAGCGCTTCTACCGCCAGAGACACGTCGATGCCCTTCTCGACCGTGGTGCCGTCGGGCCTGCGGTGCAGGCGCCCGAGCCGCACGGTCACGTACGGGATGCGCCTGAGCGACTCGAAGAAGCGGGTCTGCCCGTCGCGCAGCTCCTCGTCGTAGTCCTCGGTGAGGGGCGCGTTGTAGTAGTAGGTGCGGTGCAGCGGCCGGTCCCTGAGCAACTGGTTTATCAGCTCTGCCAGGTTGACCCTGGTGTTGCGCAGGTTCTCGCGCATGCCGTTGTAGAGGTTGCTGCCGTCGATGAAGATAGCTACCCGTTCGTACATCCCGTAGCCCCGCGGCGGCTCGAAGCGGCGCGGTGACGGGGTCTCCTGCTTGGCGCGCGGCTTGCCCGAGCGGCCACCGTTGTCTTGCTTATCCATAGAAATAAGGCTGCCTTCCCATATCGGAGTTGTGCGCACCTACTGTAACCGCGGCGAGGCGCCGGCGCAGCGGATAGTCCGGTCCCGAGCGCGGCTGCGGCGGTTTGATGAAAGCTGTCTACGCTCCCGAGCCCACTAGCTCTCATATATTTCTCATAACTCAATCAAGACTCTCATGAGAGAAGGTGGCATAGTGCGTGCCATGGAACGCAAACCGAAGGTGCTCATCGTTGAAGACGAGAAGGAGATCGCGAAGTTCATCGATCTCGAGTTGCAGGCGGAGAACTACGAGACCATCGTCACGTACGACGGCGTCACGGGCCTCTCCAAGTTCCGTGAGGAGAACCCCGACCTGGTGGTGCTCGACCTCATGCTTCCCGTGCTGGACGGCCTGGAAGTGGCCCGCCGCATACGCAAGACGAACAACACCCCCATCATCATCCTGACCGCCAAGGACTCCGTGGACGACAAGGTCATCGGCCTCGACTCCGGGGCGGACGACTACCTCGTCAAACCGTTCTCGATAGAGGAGCTGCTGGCGCGCGTGCGCGCCCACATGCGCCGCGTGAGCCCGGCGGTCACGGGCGAGATCCGCGTGCTCGACCTGGTGATGAACCTGGACGGTCGCGAGGTGTTCCGTGACGGCCGCCGCATCGAGCTCTCGGCCAAGGAGTTCGAGCTGCTGGAGATGTTCGCGCGCTACCCCAACAAGGTGTTCGACCGCTTCGAGATAGAGGCGAAGGTGTGGCCCGAGTACACGGGCGGCAGCAACGTCGTCGACGTGTACGTGGGCTACCTGCGCCGCAAGCTGGAGGACGAGGGGGAGAGGCGCCTCATCCACACCGTGCGCGGTGTGGGCTACGTGTTGCGTGAGGACAACAAAGACTAGTGAGACTCAGGCTCCAGCTCACGCTGGTCTTCGGTGCCTTCATCGCCATCATCCTGTCGGCGGTTGCGGTGTCCGTGTACTTCCTGACCGAGCGCTCGCTCAGCGTCGGGCTGGCCGACCAGGCCCAGCGCGCCCTGAACGAGATCACGAGCGGTGTGCCGATAACTCAGGCGCTACAGAAGCTGCCCAGCAACACCCACTACCAGATCGTCTACGTGGGCTCGCCCGACCGGCCGCTCGACAGCGCGCAGCAGATCCGCGCGGGCGTGACCAACGTGCTCAACAGCAACAGCGAGCTGCTCAGGCCCTTGAGCGACAACGCCTTGCAGCGCCTGCTGGACGAGGGCGAGGTGACCGCCACCATCAACATCGGCGGTGAGGCGGTCAGCGTGCTCGGCCGGCTGGGACGCCTCGACTTCCCCCGCGAGGGGCGCTCGTTCCAGGCCGCCTTTCTCGTGGGCATACCCGCCAACCTCATAGCCGCGACGCTCGACCAGCTCAAGCGCGACCTGACCGTCACCGTGCTCATGGCGTTCCTCGTGTTCGCGCTGGGCGTGTGGGTACTGTCCGAGAGGGTCCTCGCCTCGCTCAAGAGCGTCACCGAGGCGGCGGGGCACGTGTCCGGCTCCGACCTCTCGCGGCGTGTGCCGGTGCCCAGGAACGGCGACGAGATCTCGGACCTGGCCGTCAGCATCAACCACATGCTCGACCGCCTGCAGGAGTCGTTCGAGACGCAGAGGCGCTTCACGGCCGACGCCAGCCACGAGCTGCGCACGCCCGTGACGGCGATAAGCGGCCACGTCAGCTACCTGCTGCGCCGCACCCACCCGACGGGCGACCAGGTCGACTCGCTGGAGGTCATCCAGCGTGAGTCCGAGCGCATGGCCAAGCTGGTCAACGACCTGCTAGAGCTGGCGCGGGCCGACGCCGGCTTCACGGTGGAGTTGCAGCCGATGAACCTCGTCGAGGTGGTGGAGTCCGTTCGCCAGGAGGTGGCGCCTATGGCGCGCACCACCGAGGTGGTCGTGAGCACCCGCAGCCCCCTCGCGGAGGTGCAGGGCGACCCGGCGCGCCTCAAGCAGGTGGTGCTCAACCTGGTGCAGAACGCCATCAACGCCGGCGCTCACAAGGTGACCATGTCCGTGTCGGTGGAGCGTAACCAGGTGCGCCTTGAGGTGCTCGATGACGGCTCCGGCATCGTGCCGGAGGCCCTGCCGCACCTCTTCGACCGCTTCTACCGCGTGGACGGCGCGCGCTCTGGCAGGGGCAACGGCTCGGGCCTCGGGCTCGCCATCGTCAAATGGCTGGTGCAGCAGCACGGCGGCACCGTCGAGGTGGAGTCCAGGCTAGGCGAGGGCTCCGTCTTCACCGTGATACTGCCGGCCGCCGACAACCGCGGCGACAGCGGCAGCCTCGGCAGCGGCCGCGCCACGCTGGTGGACGGCCTGAAGACGTGGGCCGGGGGCAGTCACCGGCCCTCCTGAAGGTTCACTCCTTAAGGGCTACAATCGTTCGTGCCGCAGGCGTTAGATGTACTACTGCCACTGCCCCTGCCGGCCTTCACCTTCCTGCCGCCGTTGCAGGGCCCGGAGGTGCGGCCGGGGCAGCGTGTGGTGGTGCCATGGCAGTCAGGCGTGCGCGTAGGCGTGGTGCTGGCTGCGCGCACGGTCGATGCGGGCCGCGGCATGGAGCTGCGCCATGTGCTACACGCGCTAGGGCCGGAGCAGTGGCTGTCCGGCGCGGCGCTGGAGGCGGTGCAGCGCATAGCGCGCGCCACGGCCAGCGCTCCGGGCACCGTGCTGGCGACCCTCAACCCGCCGGGCCTGCAGCCTGACCTGGACCACCGGGTGCGCCTGCACGAAGGGGCGGCCCGGGCGCTCGCGGCAGAGCGGCTGGAGCTGCCGGAGGAGCTGGCGCGGGGTGAATGGGCTGCCGCAGGTGTAGTCCCTGCGCGTGCGCTGGAGTTCCTGCGGCACCAGGGGCTGGTGGACGAGAGCGCCCACGAGCGGCCGGCCCTGAGGCGCACGCTCGTGCCGCTCCGGCCGCCCGACGAGGGCCTGGCGGGGGCGAGGCGCGCCGCGCAGAGGAGAGCCCTCGACTACCTGCTGGAGCTGGGCACGTGCGAGAGCGCGGCCCAGCTGGCGCGCGACGCCGACGTGCCTGCTGGCGCCGTCCGCACCCTGGTGACGCGCGGCTACGCCGGCTACGAGGAGCTGCCCGCCCCGCCCCCGCCGCTTCCTGCCCCGCCGGTGGCCGAGGGGAGGCTGCCGCCGCCGGCGGCGGACAGCCCGCCCGTGCCTGCCGGCGACGGCGCCCTGGTGGGCGGCACGCGCCTGCAGCGGCTGGCCGCGCTGGCGCCGCTCGTCAAGGCGGACGTGGACGGAGGGACCTCGGTAGTGGTGCTGGCGCCCGATCAGGCGCTGGCAGCTCGCACGGCCGCGCTGCTGGCCACCGAGCTGCCCGTCGCCTACCTCACCGGCGAGGCCACGGACGAGCAGCGCCTGCGGCTATGGCGCGAGCTCGGGAGCATTCCCCAGGTGCTCGTCGGCACGTACCTGGCGCTGCTCGCGCCTCTACCCAAGCTCGGCCGCGTCGTGGTGCTGGACGCCGGTAGCTCCGCCTACAAGCTGCAGTCCGGCGCCCGCGTACTCGTACCCAAGGCCGCCCGCCTGCTGGCGCATAGCGCCCAGGCGGCTCTGACGCTCGTAGACGTGTGCACGGGGCCCGACATCGCTGCTAGGGTGCCCGCGCCGGGCAGAGCACGTCTGCCGCTGCCCAAGGTGCGCCTGCACGTGGCAGACCTGGGCGGCGCCAGCGACTGGCCCGTGCACCCTGACCTCATGAGCACGCTGAAGCAGGTGGCGGACCGCAGGCGGCAGGCCGTGGTGCTGGCGCCGCGGCGGGGCTTCTCCGGAGCGTTCGGCTGCCTCAGCTGCGGCTGGCAGGCGCCCTGCCCGAACTGCGACCTCACGCTGAGGTTCCACCGGCAGGAGACGCGCCTGCTGTGCCACCAGTGTGGGCACGAGGAGCCGCCGGCGGCGGTCTGTCCCGACTGCGGCAGCACCGAACTGGGCGCGCTGAAGGGCGCCGGCACGCAGTGGATCGTCTCCCAGTTGACCAGGGCCCTGCCGGGCATCCCCGTGTACCGCTACGACAAGGACAACCGCGACGACCTGAGCGCTATGTACGACGGCGAGCCGGGCGTGGTGGTGGGCACGGTGGCGCTGCTCGGGTTGGAGCCGCTGCCGCAGCTGGCGCTGGTGGGCATAACGCACTTCGACACCCACCTCGCCGCCGCCGACTACCGGGCGGAGGAGGAGGCCACCCGTACCCTGCTCAGGCTGGTCGAACTAGCCGGCGGGCCCCGCCGGCCGTTGGTCGTGGTCCAGACGCACGCCCCCGAGCACGAGCTGCTGCAGGCGCTCGGCGCGGCTGAACCGGACGCGGCCCTGGAGGCCCTGCTAGGGCGCCAGCTGGAGCGCCGCCGGCGCTTCGGCTACCCGCCCTTCACCACGCTCGCCAAGCTGCAGCTGACAGCCAGGGACCGCGGCAGCGCGCTCGCTGCCGCCCAGCACGCCACCGACGCGCTGATGACGGCGGGCGCCAAGCCGGGCGAGGTGCTGGGGCCTGCCAGCGCCCCCGTGGAGCGTGTGAAGGGCCGCTTCCTCTTCCACGTGCTGCTGAGGGCCGAAGACGAGGTGAGGCTCGAGACGCTCCTGGGGGCGCTGCCCCGCAGCTACCCCGCGGCCAAGCTGCTGGTAGACGTCGACCCTCAGGATGTCGGCGCCCTGCTGGAGTAGGGCTATCATGGCTAACGGAGAGTCGGGGAGACCTAGATGCTACGTAACAGGCGCGCTTCTCATGATTACGAACTGCTGGACCGCTTCGAGGCGGGCCTGGAGCTCACCGGTAGCGAGGTGAAGTCGCTGCGGCAGGGCGGAGGTTCGGTAGCTGAGGCCTACGTGCGTGTGGAGGCGGGCCAGGCGTACGTGGAGGGCATGAACATACCCATCTACCAGGAGGCCAGCTACAACAACCACGAGCCCACCCGGCGCAGGCGCCTGCTGCTCAACCGGCGCGAGCTGGCCGAGATCACCAAAGGGCTCGAGCGCAAGGGCCTCACGGTGGTGCCGCTGCGCCTCTACTTCAAGGACGGCTGGGCCAAGCTCGAGATAGCGCTGGCCCGAGGCCGGAAGCAGCACGACAAGCGTCGTGAGGAGGCCCGCAAGGACGCCAAGCGCGAGATCGACCGCGCCCTGGCGCGTGGCGGGAGGGGCGGATGAGCGTGGCGGTGCGCGCGGGCCTGCGCGCGCTGGCCCTGCTCCTGGCTGCGCTGGCGCTGGTGTTGGCGCTGCAGGGTCCCGCCAACGCCCAGTCCAACCTGCTCGTGAACGGCAGGGTCATATCGAGCAACAGCACGGTGCTCGTGCCGGGCAGCAGTTACGCCGCCGGGGCCAGCCTGGCCCAGGCGCTGGGCGCCACCATGGGCGTAGACAGCGGCCGCGGGCTGGTGCTGCTGGAGACGGGCGGCCGGGTCCTGCAGGTGCGCATAGCCGAGAGCGCCGCCGGCGCCACCGGCGAAGGCAACATCTGGCTCGACGGGCGGCCGGTTGCGGGAGGGGCGGCCCTGTGGTCAGAGGGTGAGCTGTTCCTGCCCGTGAAGCCCGTGGCCGAAGCGCTGGGAGCCAGCGTCACGTACGTGGCCGAGAGCGACACGGTGCTGGTGGTGCAGCCCCGCGGACGCCTCACCGCCATGGCGAGGAGCGAGGGCGGCACCGAGCGCCTGGAGCTCTCGATCAGCGCGCCGGTCAGGTACTCGACCTTCTTCAACGAGCCCCTCTCGACCCTGCACATCTACCTAGACCGCACCGACATCGAGGTCAGGCTGCCCCCCGTGGAGGGCGGCGCCTTCCCGTTCGCGGTGGCCTCGTCCAGCAACGGCGCGACCGAGGTGCGCATGCAGCTCAACGACGGCGTGGACTACGAGGTCTACGCCGTGCCGGACGCTCGCGGGTTCCGGCTCAACGTAGCCTTCTTCCCGCAGGGCCGCACCGCGCAGCAACTGGCGCACATCGTGCTCGACGCGGGTCACGGGGGCGCTGACACCGGCCTCGTCTCGCCCGTGTTCGGCGCGGAGTCGAACCTCACCCTCGCGTTCGCGGAGCGGCTCGCTGCCGCGCTGCGGGCGCGGGGCATGACCGTCTCGCTCACCCGTGACAGCGACAGCGACGTACAGGTGGAGCAGCGCTCACGCCTGGGCATAGGCGCCGACCTGTTCGTGTCGCTCCATGCGGCCGACCTGGCGCTGGGCGAGTTCCGGGTGTACTACCTGGGCGACGCCGCCAACGTCACCAGCCTCGAGATGGCCGTCAGGGAGAACGCCGCCAACGAGCTGCGCACGGCGGCCGTGGACGAGCTGCGGCGCCGCATCCTGCTGGGCCTAATAACCGACCTGGACGTGGGCAGGCGCGCGGCCGAAGGGCTGGCGGGCCGTCTGTTCACCGTGGCCGGCTACCGCGCCGACGCCGTGCAGGGTGCGCCGCTGCAGGTGCTCGGGGGTGCAGCCGGGCGCGGCGTACTGCTCGAGTTCTCAGCACCCGACCTCGCCTCCGACGGCCTGCCGGAGCGCCTGGCAGACGCCCTGGCCCAGCTCCTCAGCGAGGGCTCGTTCGGCCCGTTGGGGTCGCGTTGAGAGACCGCCTGCTGGCAGCGCTGGTGACGCCGCAGGTGCTGGTGGCGCTGCTGCTGGCGCTGGGCGGTCTGGCGCTGCTGCTGGGCGCACCCCGGACCGAGGCGCCGGCGCCGGTGGTCATCGACCTGGAGACCCCCGAACCGGAGCTGCGCGACCAGGACACGATATTCGTGGTGGTCGACGAGGTGGGCCAGGAGCGGGTGGTGTCCGAGCGGCTGGCGCTGCCCGACGGAGCCGGCGCCCGGCTAGCCATCGTCATCGCCCGGCTGCGCGAGCTCTCCATGCAGCAGGGCGTGTGGCCGGCCCAGTTGCCCGCCCCCGGCGTGTACGTGGTGCAAGGGCCTAGAGGGCCCGCGGCGGTCATTGACCTGCACGTGCCGGAGCCCGTGGGAGTGAGCGTGGTCCAGGAGACCGCCCTGGCGCGCACGCTCCTCGGTACAGCCCAACGCAACGGCGTCGTAGAGGTGCGCTTCCTGCGAGACGGCCGCCCGACAGACACGCTGCTGGGGCACGTGGCGGTGGCGTCCGAGCTGTAACCGGCCCGCGGACGGGTCATTGGGTGGTCGGTCGTTACCGCCGTGTGGACGGCTCACGCATGAACGGGCGTGCGCGGCTTACGGGTAGAGGCGCGTCAGCATGCGCGGGAACGGGATGACCTCGCGCAGGTGATGCACGCCGGTGACCCAGGCGAGGAAGCGCTCGAGGCCGATGCCGAAGCCCGAATGGGGCACAGTACCGAACTTGCGCAGGTCGATGTACCACTCGAACGCCTCGCGCGGCAGGCCGTGCTCCCTGATGCGCTCTTCCAGCAGCGCCAGGTCGTGGATGCGCTGGGAGCCGCCAATGAGCTCGCCGTAGCCTTCGGGGCCGATCAGGTCGGCCGCCAGCACGCGCGTGGGGTCGCCCGGAACAGGCTCCATGTAGAACGCCTTGGCGCTGGTGGGCCAGCGCTCCACGAACACGGGGCGGTCGTAGCGGTCGCCGAGCAGCGTCTCGTGGGGGGCGCCGAAGTCGTCGCCGAACTCCAGCTTCTCGCCCACGCTGGTGAGGTAGTCGAGGGCTTCGTCGTAGCTGATGCGGGGGAAGGCCCCCTCGGCGCTAGGCTCGAGCTTGCCGATGTCGCGCCCCAGCGTCTCGAGCTCGGCTGCGCGCTTCTCGAGCACGCGGCCCACCAGGTAGGACACCAGGTCTTCCTGCAGCCGCATGTTGCCGTCGTGGTCGAGGAACGCCGCTTCGGCCTCGATCATCCAGAACTCGAGCAGGTGCCGGCGAGTCTTGCTCTTCTCGGCGCGGAAGGTGGGACCGAAGGTGTAGACCTTGCCCAGCGCCATGGCGCCGGCCTCGGCGTACAGCTGCCCGCTCTGGGAGAGGTACGCCTTGTCCTCGTCGAACAGGTCGATCTCGAACAGGTTCGTCGTGCCCTCCACCGCCGTGGGCATGAAGAAGGGCGAGTCGAAGCGCACGTAGTCGCGGGCGCTGAAGAAGTCGTGGATGCCGCGCTCCACCTCGTCGCGTATACGGAGGATGGCCCACGGCGCCTTATGCCGCAGGTACAGGTGGCGGTTCTCGAAGAGGAAGTCGACGCCGTGCTCCTTGGGCGTGATCGGGTAGTCGCTGCTTGCGCCGATCACCTCGACGTCAACGACGGAGAGCTCCACGCCGCTGGGGGCGCGGTCGTCGGCCCGCACGTTGCCGGTGACCACGAGGCTCGTCTCCTGAGTTAGGTGGCGGGCGCGCTCGAACACGCTCTCTTCCACGTCGTTCCTGGCTACCACGCCTTGGACGAAGCCGGAGCCGTCCCGCAACTGCAAGAACGCTATCTTGCCGCTCGAACGCAGGTTGGTGAGCCAGCCGGCCACCTTGACGGTCTGGCCTACATGACGGGGAAGCTCGGCGATGGGGGTGTAACTCATGAGGGGGAGTCTATCAGTCTCTAGCGGGTGCCCATGGCCTCTTCGAGGGCCTGCACCGCCCCGCACTCCTCCACGTGGCCGACGCTGGGGAAGCGTCCCGCCAGGTCGGGGGTCGCGTTGGCCATTATGCGTGGGTGTCCCACCTCGAGCAGCATCGGCAGGTCGCCCGTGCTGTCGCCGACGGCCATCACCTTCTCGATGGGTATACGCATCTGTTCCGCCAGCTGCCGCACGGCGCTCGCCTTGCTCACTCCGGCCCGGGTGAGCGAGACGAAGCTCATGTCCGGCAGGGCGGGGCTGTTGGCCGTGGCCACCTGCACCCCGGCCGGGGCCTGCGGCACCAGCTTGTTCTCCGCGCCTGCCGGCAGCACCCACTGCGCCCGGACGACGGGCTCGGTGGCGGCTACGTCCTCCAGGTCGCGCACGATGGCAGCCACGCCGATCATGTTGGCGTGCCTCTCGCTCAGGTCGGTGGTGCGCTCCACGTAGAGCGAATTGGGGGTGTACAGCTCCAGCACGGCCCCGGCAGCGCGCGAGACCTCGATGACCCTGCGCGTGTCACTCTCCTTGAGGGCTACCACCTTGACTATGCGCCCGTCCGTGTAACCCACGTGGGCACCCGCCTGGAACACGTGCGGGTTGTCGGGGCCGAGGCGCCGCGCCACCTTGAGGGCTACGCCGATGCCGGGCCGCCCTGTGCAGACGGCCATCTTGATGCCGGCCTCGCGCGCCTCCTCGACGGCGTCCCAGATGCAGGTGTCCACCTGGCCGTTGGCGCCTATGAGGGTGCCGTCCAGGTCGAACACCACCAAGGGGATCATGCTTGCCCCTCGCCCTGCGCTGAGGCGGTGAGCACCCCTATGCCTAGCTCGGCCAGCTGCGCCGCCGCCACGGGGCTGGGGGCGCCCGTCAGCGGGTCGGCGCCGCGCTGGTTCTTGGGGAAGGCGATGGTGTCGCGGATGCTCGTCGTGCGCGCCAGCAGCATGATCAAGCGGTCCAGCCCCCAGGCCACGCCGCCGTGCGGCGGGGCGCCGTAGGAGAGGGCGTCGAGGAAGAAGCCGAAGCGGCTCTCCGCCTCTGCGGCCGAGAGGCCGATGGCTTCGAACATGCGCCGCTGCACGTCTATGCGGTGGATACGGAGGCTGCCGCCACCCACCTCCGTGCCGTTGAGCACCAGGTCGTAGGCGTGCGCCCGCACGGCCGCCGGGTCGGTGGCCAGCAAAGGCTCGTCCTCCTCGTGCGGCCGCGTGAAGGGGTGGTGCATGTAGGTGAAGCCGCCAGTATCGGGGTCGTGGTCGAGGAGGGGGAAGTCGACCACCCAGAGGAAGGCCAGCCGATCCTCGGGGATGGTGATGCCCAGCGCGGCGGGCAGCTTGAGCCTGACGGCGCCCAGCGCGGTGACTGCCGTGTTCCAGGTGTCGGCCACGACGAGCAGGGTGGCCCCCTCCTCGCTCGCCAGCTCCGTCAGGGCGGCGGCCTCGGTGTCAGAGAGGAACTTGGCGGCAGGGCCGCTGAAGCCGTCGGCCGTGCGCTTGAGCCAGGCCAGGCCCTTGGCGCCGAAGCGCTTGGCGTGCTCCTCGAGCTCGGTCAGCACCTTGCGGCTCAGGGGCGCGGCCTGACCGGCGGGCACTAGGATGGCCTTGATCACCCCACCGGCCTCGAGCGCGGCCGAGAAGCCGCGGAACTCGCTGTTGGCGAAGGTGGCCGACAGGTCTACGAACTGGAAGCCGAAGCGCGTGTCGGGCTTGTCGGAGCCGTAACTGTCCATGGCCTGCCTGTAGGGCATACGCGGGAACGGCGTGGGCACGTCCACCCCCAGCGCCTCCTTGACCACGTGCGCCATCAGCCTCTCGTTCAGCGCCAGAACGTCGTCCTCCTCGACGAACGACATCTCGATGTCGAGCTGCGTGAAGTCCGGCTGCCGGTCGGCGCGCAGGTCCTCGTCGCGGAAGCAGCGGGCTATCTGGAAGTAACGGTCGAAGCCCGCCATCATCAGCATCTGCTTGAACAGCTGCGGTGACTGCGGCAGGGCGTAGAACGCGCCCGGCTGTAAGCGGGCGGGCACCAGGTAGTCGCGGGCGCCCTCGGGGGTGCTGAGCGTCAGCAGGGGGGTCTCCACCTGGATGAACCCCTGGCTGTCGAGGTAGTCCCAGATGGCCTTGGTGACCTTGTGGCGCAAGGCCAGCGGCCGCAGCGCCTCCGGCCTGCGCAGGTCGATATAGCGGTACTTGAGCCTCAGGTCCTCGCTCACCTCGGAGGCGTCGATAGAGCCGTCCACGAGGAACGGGGGTGTGCGGGCAGGGGAGAGCACCGCGACGGCGTCTGCCACTACCTCGATGGCGCCGGTGGCGGTCGCACCGCGGCTCTGACCTTCGGGGCGCTGCCGCACGGTGCCGTGCACCTCCACCACGAACTCGGCCCGCACCGACTCAGCCGCAGCGAAGGCGGCGCCGTTGTCCGGCTCTACCACCACCTGGGTCAGGCCGTAGCGGTCGCGCAGGTCTATGAAGACGAGTCCGCCCAGGTCGCGGCGGCGGTTGACCCAACCCTGCAGAACGACCTGCCGACCCGCGTCATCTGCCCTCAGCTCACCACACGTGTGGCTTCTCATGCGCCCGAGCCTATCAGCCCTGCGTCCCGGCAGCGTGCCCGGGCGCAGCGGATCCGTTCGTCGACCGTTCCAGCACCAGCTGCGTCAGCTTCTCGGTCGTCAGCTCTTGCTGGCTTCCTGACACTAGGTCCTTCACCTGCCACACGTTCCCTGCTCTCTCTGCCGAGCCGCGCAGCGCCGCGAGGCGCGCGCCGCTGCGGTCTGCCTCCTTGAGGCCCTTGCCCGGGTTGCGCTTAATGTACGAGAACTCCACCCATGCCCCGCCGGCCCGCAGGCGTTGGGCTAAGCTCGCGCCCTCGCCGACGGCCTCGTCGTCGAGCGGCACGATGAACAGCGCCGGGACCGCGGCCGGGTGGTCGGCGGTGCCCTCCTGTTCCAGTGCGTCCAGCACGCGCTCGATGCCGAACGCCCAGCCGATACCCGGCATGTCTGGACCGCCGAGCATGCTGATGAGGCCGTCGTAGCGGCCGCCGCCGCCCAGCGCCGACTGGGCGCCGATGCCCTGGTAGTGGACCTCGAAGGCGGTGCGGCGGTAGTAATCGAGGCCGCGCACTATGCCCGGATCGAGGTCGAACGGCACACCCCAGTCGCTCAGGTAGGCGGCCACCTCACCGAAGTGCTGCCGGGCGGCGGGTCCGAGCCGGCTCAGCGGGCGTTCCAGCTGCGCGATGAGCTCTTGATCGCCCTCGTCCTTGCTGTCCAGTATGCGCAGCGGGTTCAGGCGTAGGCGCTCACGGCTCGTCTCCGACAACTGCGCCAGCTTAGGCGTGAGCTCGGCACGGAGGTACTCGTTGTACGCCACGCGGTCCTCAGGGTCGCCCACCGAGCCGAGCTTGATGCTGTGCCTGGTGAGGCCCGTGGCGGCCAACGAGCGGTAGATGAGCTCGATGGCCTCGGCGTCTGCCAGCGGCGTGGAGAGCCCGATAAGCTCGAAGTTAACCTGGTGGAACTGGCGGTAGCGCCCCCGCTGCACGTTCTCCGCCCGGAACGCCGGCCCGGCGCTCCACAGCTTCACCGGGAGCGCGCGGGTGTGCATGCCGTTCTCGATGAAAGCGCGCATGACGCTGGCCGTGAACTCCGGCCTCAGGCTTAAGCGCCTGCCGCCCCGGTCCTCGAAGGTGTACATCTCCTTCTGAACGACGAGGTCGGCCGACTCACCGACCGACTTCTCGAACACCTCGGCGTACTCGAACATCGGCGTGGTCAAGAGCCCGGCGCCCGCGCCGCCCAGCACGCGGCCGGCGGCGCGTGTGACGGAGGTCCACCGCTCCTGCTGTTCGGGAAGGATGTCGTAAGTGCCTTTAACGGCCTGCAGCTTCATAAGGGCAGAGTATAGCGGTGCGGAGGGAGGGAACACGGAGAAGGGCCGCCCAGCGGGCGGCCCAGGACCTGCTCTACGAGTGAAGGCTCGCGGCGTTACGGGAGGCTGATCGGGATGGCCTCGCTCCAGACGCCGTTGGCCACGATGGTGATCCAGCCGTTGCCGGCGTCTTCCGGCGAGTTGAACTCTATGCGCGTGGGTGTCCAGCTGTTGGTAGGCAGCCTCTGGCCGTGCGTATCATCCGAGGAGCGGGCGAACAGCACGTAGTTGGCCGATTCTCCGCCCGTGCGTCCGTCGCCGAAGTTGCGGCCCTGGACCACGACCACGCCGCCCTTGGTGGACGGTGCCGTGATGGACAGTATCTGGACCGGCACCTGGCTGGTGAGGTCGAAGGTAGGCGCACAGGCGCTCAGTAGCAGCGCAACTGCACCAATGGCGATGAGGGCGAGACGCTTCACGTGATGTCCTCCTACGGGGTGAGCCTAAGTCTGCGAGGTTACCGCGTCTATAGATTGTTTCATACCCTAAAGCGTGCCCCTGCGGCCTTTCGCACGCATGGGACGCGAGGTATCTGCGCGTCATGTTCAGGAGCTGATTGTTTCATACCCTAATGCGTGCCCCTGCGGCCTTTCGCACGCACGGGCGTAGGCTCCTCTGCTTAAGGCTTTCGGTAGCATGGAGGGCGTGACCAGTCATTTCTTCGCCTACCTG
>JBIQNJ010000007.1:29468-64673 GCA_044462445.1 Truepera radiovictrix
GCTTAAGGCTTTCGGTAGCATGGAGGGCGTGACCAGTCATTTCTTCGCCTACCTGTCGCGGATGAAGTTCATACAGCGCTGGGGCCTCATGCGCAACACCAGGCTGGAGAACACGCAGGAGCACAGCCTGCAGGTGGCCATGGTGGCGCACGCCCTGGCCGTCATACGCAACACCAAGTTCGGCGGCCGCCTCGATGCTAACCGCACCGCGCTGCTGGCCGTCTATCACGACGCCGAGGAGGTCATCACGGGTGACGTGCCCACGCCCATCAAGTACTTCAACCCGACCATCAAGGAGGCGCTGTTCGATATCGAGACGGTGGCCCGCAACCGCCTACTGAACATGTTGCCGGAGGAGCTTAGGCCTTCGTACGACAGCCTGTTCTTCCATCAGGAGAGCGATGTGGAGGCGTGGCGGGTGGTCAAGCAGGCCGATAAGGTGACCGCTTACCTGAAGTGCATCGAGGAGTCGAAGGCCGGCAACGAGGAGTTCCAGAAGGCGGAGCAGACCATCTTGCGTGAACTGCAGGCGGACGAAGACCCGGCCCTCAGGTACTTCCTGGAGACGTTCGTGCCGTCGTTCCGCCTGACCCTCGACGAGCTCAACTAGTATGCAGGCGGTGGTGCTCAAGCGCGGCGGTGCACGAACGCACGAGCTAAGGCCATGTGCCAATGTGAACGAGCGTGGAGTATGTGCGATAGCGTACAAGTAGACTATTAGTGCGTAACTGCACAAGCATTTTTATTGTGCATTGACGCACAAGGAAGGGAGGTGGGTAGATGCCGGAGGTGCTGATAGACATAGACAGCTTCGTCGAGGAGCTGGAGGGGTTGCTGGCCGACCGCAGGTTCGACCTGCTGCATGACCGCCTGCGGAACATACCTACCCCCGACCTGGCGGAGGTGCTGGAGGCGGCGCCCGACGAGGTCGAGGCCGTCCTCTTCCGCCTGCTCGACAAGGAGCGGGCGCAGGAGACGTTCGAGTACTTCTCGCTGCCCGCGCAGGAGAGGCTGCTGGCCGGCCTGGGCGACCGCGAAGTGGCGGCCATCATCAACGAGATGTCGCCGGACGACCGCACGGCTCTGCTGGAGGAGGTGCCGGGCAAGGTCACTCGCAGGCTCTTGAACCTGCTCCAGCCCGAGGAGCGCAAGATCGCCAACGCGCTCCTCGCCTACCCGGAGGAGTCGATCGGCCGCCTGATGACACCTGACTACGTGGCCGTGAAACCGTACTGGACGATCACGGAGGCGTTGGAACACATCCGTAAGTTCGGCCAGGACTCCGAGACCCTGAACGTGGTGTACGTGACGGGCCCGGGCGGCGTGCTGGTCGACGACCTGCGCATGCGCGAACTGTTGCTCGTAGACCCGAACACGAAGATCGGCGACATGGTGGACGAGCAGTTCGTAGCCCTGAGCGCAGCCGCTGACCAGGAAGAGGCCGTGGCCATGTTCCGCAAGCACGACCGGTCGGCTCTGCCGGTGGTAGACGGCGGCGGCGTGCTGGTGGGCATCGTCACTGTAGACGACGTGCTCGACGTGGCAGAGGAAGAGGCTACGGAAGATATCCACCAGCTCGGTGGTGTCTCCGCGCTCGACGAACCGTACCTGCAGATCTCCCTGGCGGGCGTGGTGCGCAAGCGCGCGTTCTGGCTGGTCATCCTGTTCATCGGTCAGCTGCTCACCGCTACCGCCATGGGCTTCTTCGAGGACGAGATAGCGAGCGCGGTGGTTCTTACGCTGTTCCTGCCCCTCATCATCTCGTCCGGCGGCAACTCCGGCTCCCAGGCGGCGGCGTTGGTGACGCGCGCCATGGCGCTAGGTGAGGTCACGGTGCGCGACTGGTGGCTCGTCGCCCGGCGTGAACTGGCGGCGGGCGCCATGCTCGGCCTGCTCCTCGGCCTGCTGGGCTTCTTGCGCATAGCGGTATGGCGCTTCGCCTTCAACTCCTACGGCGATGACTGGTTCCTGATAGCGGTCACGGTGGCCCTGGCGTTGGTCGGGGTCGTGCTGTGGGGGTCTATGACCGGCTCGCTGCTGCCGATCGTGCTCAAGCGCTTCGGGGCAGACCCTGCGGCCTCCTCGACACCGTTCGTCGCCACCATCGTAGACGTCGTCGGCATCATCATCTTCTTCGTGCTGGCTAAGCTCATCCTCACCGGCACGCTGCTCTAGCCGGCTACTGCGCCTGGCAGCAACGTGGCCGCTACGCCAGGCCGAGGCGGCGCTGGACCGCGCCACTTGGTAGTCGGGAGCGGCCGTGCAGCGGTTGCGCCTCCCGGCCGGCGCCAAGTATTAAGAACCTTCGAATCGAAAGCGTATACCTGCTTCAGCCTAGGTTGCTGCGCCCTCACCTAGCTGCGCCTTCGAAGCGTATGCCGCTGACGGGCGTAGCCTAAGAATCGTCAAACATGGCGTGTGGAACGGCATTAGCCGCGTGTTGACAAAGCGTTCGCCGAGTCATACTCTGCCGTTCGGTCTGCGCCTGTCGGCCTGACCTAGGCGCCGCACACTTAAGAATCGAAAGCGAACTCGGGAGAAGATGATGCAGCAACTGCAGACAGATTACGGACTTGTCGAAGCCGACCTCGGCGCACTCATGCTCGGTGAGCTGCTGGTGACCGACGAAGGGGTAGAGCTGGAGGTGGTGGGCCTAGAACCGTTGCGGTTCGAAGTGGCCCCCGAGGAAGCCGAGGACTGGGGCGAGTGAGCCGTACCGCCGAGGCGGCCCTCGGGGCTAACCACGAGGTGGCCGTGGTCTATGACCGACTGCGCGAGGAGGAGAAGTTGCTCTTCGCCGCCTTCGAACGCCTCGGCGTGCCGTACCGTCCCGTCTATGCGCCGGATCTCACTCTGGAGCTGGGGGCTTCGGGCGCGCCCGGTGTGGCCCTGCAGCGCTGCACGTCGCAGTGGCGGGCCATAAGCCTGGCCCACACCCTGAAGGCGGCCGGCGCCGTCGTCATCAACGACCCCCAGGTGATAACCACCTGTGGCGACAAGCTCGCGACCAGCGCTGCGCTCGTGAGGCACCGTGTGCCGACGCCCAGGACGGTCGTGGCGCTAAGCCGCGACTCTGCGCTGGCGGCCGCGCAGCAGTTGGGTTACCCGGTGGTTACGAAGCCGCTGGTCGGGAGCTGGGGGCGCATGGTCACGCGCGTCGCCGACCCCGAGGCGTTGGAGGCTGTCATCGAGCACAGGGAAGTGCTAGGCGGACCGGAGCACAAGGTGCATTACCTACAGGAGCACGTGGAGAAGCCCGGCAGAGACATCCGCGCGTTCGTGGTAGGTAGCCGGGTCATCTGCGCCATCTACCGCACTTCCGATCACTGGCTCACGAACACGGCCCGCGGCGCCGTGGCCAGCAACTGCGACCTGACACCCGAACTCACGGCCACGTGCCTGAGCGCCGCAGAGGCGGTAGGCGGGGGCATCCTCGCCATCGACCTGGTGGAGTCCGAGCGCGGGCTCCTCGTCATCGAGGTCAACCACACCATGGAGTTCCGCAACTCCATCACCACCACGGGCGTGGACATCCCCGCCGCCGTGGTGCACTACGCCGCCTCGCACCTTCCGGTGGTGGCGTGACGCAGAGCTTGCAGCCCGCCGCCGCCGACGGCATAACTGTCAGCATCGTCGGTGGCTCGGGTTACGCGGGTGGGGAGTTCCTCAGGCTGGCCCTAGGCCACCCGGCGCTCGAGGTGCAGCAAGTCACCAGCCGGGAGCACGCCGGCCACGCCGTTCACCTCGTGCACCCCAACCTCAGGTCGGCCACCGAGCTGCGCTTCGTTCACCCCGACAAGCTTCAGCCTGCCGACGTCGTCGTGGCCGCCCTGCCCCATGGCGGCCTGGCGGGCAGCGTCGACCGCTACGAGCGCCTGGCGCAACGCGTGCTGGTGGACCTCTCAGACGACTTCCGTTTGCGCAGCCCGGAAGCCTACGACCGCTTCCACGCCCAGCCGCACCCCAGACCCGACCTGCTGGGCGGCTTCGTGTACGCCCTCCCTGAGCTGACCCGCGCCGCGCTTCCAGGTGCCCCGCGCATAGCCGGCGCCGGCTGCATAGCCACTGCCGCCATACTGGCGCTCTATCCGGTGGTGGCAGCCGGCCTGCTGGACCGCGCGCGTGACGTCATTGTGGACGCCAAGATCGGCAGCAGCGCTGCGGGCAAGGAGGTGTCGCTGGCATCGCACCACCCGGAGCGCTCGGGCTCGGTACGCACGTACGCCGCCACCAGGCACCGGCACCTGGCCGAGATAGAGCAGGCGCTGCCGGCTGCGCCACCCGTGCACCTGACGGCCACCGCCATAGAGCGCGTTCGTGGTGTGCTGGCCACGGCCCACACCTTCGTGAACGAGGGCGTGACCGAGCAGGATGTGCTGGCCGCCTTCAGGCAGGCGTACGATGCTGAGCCCTTCGTGCGGCTCGTGCGGGCCCGGCGGGGCATCTACCGCCAGCCTGACCCACGTGTGCTAGACGGCTCGAACTACTGCGACGTCGGCTTCTCGCTGGACGAGCAGACCGGCAGGCTCGTGCTCCTGGCGGCGCTAGACAACCTCGTGAAGGGCACGGCCGGTCACGCCATGCAGGCGCTGAACATCGCGCTGGGGCTGCCCGAACGGGCGGGCCTGGAGTTCATGGGGCTGCACCCGTGAGCGGCCTGATAGTGGTGAAGGTGGGAGGAGCAGAGGGCATCGACCTGGACGCGTTCTGTAGCGACCTGGCCGCCCTGCATGGGAGGGGACAGCGCCTGATCCTGGTGCACGGAGGCAGCGCCGAGACCAACCGAGTCTCCACGCAGCTGGGGGTGCCACCGCGCTTCGTCACCAGCCCGAGCGGCCACACCAGCCGCTTCACTGACCGCGCCACCCTGGAGGTGTTCGAGATGGTCTATTGCGGCAAGGTCAACAAGGGTCTGGTGGAGAGCCTGCAGAGTAGGGGCGTGAACGCTCTCGGCCTATCTGGCCTGGATGGCCGTCTTCTTGAGGGCCGCCTCAAGAGCACCGTGCGCGCCGTCGAGGACGGCCGCGTGCTGCTCCTGCGGGGTGACCACACGGGCACCGTAGAGCGCGTGAACGTGAGCCTGCTAGGGCAGCTGCTCGAGGCCGGCTTCCTGCCTGTCGTGACTCCGCCCGCCATCAGCTTCGAGGGGGTAGCCATGAACGTCGACGGCGACCGCGCCGCCGCCAGGATCGCGGTGGAGATGAGGGCCAGCCAGTTGCTTCTCCTATCGAACGTGCCGGGGCTGCTGACCGACGTGAGCGACCCGGAATCGGTGGTGGCGGCGGTACGCGTCGACGGTAGGAACATGGTGGTGGGCACTGACCAGATCTCGGTAAGCGAGCTGAGCGTCGAAGAGGCCATGAACGTGGCGCAGGGTCGCATGCGCAAGAAGGTCATGGGAGCGGTGGAGGCCGTAGAGGGCGGCGTGACGCGGGTGGTCATCGGCAGCGCCTGTACCGAGGCGCCCATAACGCGCGCGCTAGCGGGAGCCGGAACGGTGATCGCATGAGCCCTGATGTTAGGCAGGCGGTCGGCGCTAGCGGTGGTACGAAGGGCGCTGCCTCCGAAGCCGGTTCTGCCGCAGTCGTTACCGGCTGTGACGCCACGGCCGCGCTTCTGGCGCGCGAGCAGGACCACAACTCGACGCTGTACACGCAGCGCTCCGCCTTCGTGAGGGGCAGAGGCTCTTACCTGTACGACGCTGACGAGCGCGAGTACCTGGACTTCATGACCGGCATAGGGGTCGCCAGCCTCGGGCACGCTCACGCGGGCCTGGCGAGGGCCATAGCCCGGCAGGCGGAGACGCTCGTCGTGTGTCCGCAGAGCCAGGGCAACGACGTGCGAGCGGAGCTCCTGGAGCGCCTGACCGCGCTGGCCGGTCCGCCGCTTAGGCGGGCGTTCCTGAGCAACTCTGGCGGGGAGGCCAACGAGGCGGCCGTCAAGTGGGCGAGAGCGGCGACCGGCCGCAAGCGCGTCATCGCCGCCAAGCGCGGCTTCGCCGGCCGCTCGCTCGGCGCCTTGGCGCTGACGTGGGACCCCAGCTACCGGCTGCCCTTCGAGCCCTTGCCGGGGCCCGTCGAGTTCGTGTCGTACGGCGACCTGGCCGCGCTCGAGAGGATGCTCGACGACTCGGTAGCCGCGTTCGTGGTCGAGCCGGTTCAGGGCGAGGGCGGCGTGCACCCGGCCCCCGCCGGCTACCTACTGGGCGCCCGGGAGCTCACGGCCAGCCACGGCGCTCTGCTGGTGCTGGACGAAGTCCAATGTGGCGTCGGCCGCACCGGCACCCTCCTGGCCTCTCATGCGTGCGGAGCGCAGGCCGACATCGTGACGCTGGCGAAGGGGCTGGCCGGCGGCGTGCCGATAGGCGCCACCCTGATGACAGACGAGGTCGCAGGCGCCATGCCCAAGGGCGGACACGGCAGCACGTTCGGTGGTAACCCGTTGGCCTGCGCGGCCGCCCTGACGGTGCTCAACGAACTGGAGAGCGGTTCTCTGCTGGCCAACGTGAACGAGATGGGGCGGAGGCTTCTCCGCGGGCTCGCCGGGATAACGAGCACGAGGATCAGGGAGGTCAGGGGCCGCGGCCTCATGGTCGGTGTGGACCTGCGCGAGCGTGCTGCGCCGGTCATCGCCAGACTCAGGGACCGGGGTTTGTTGACCGTGGCCGCCGGCGCCACCGTCATCCGCCTGCTGCCGCCGCTGAACGTCTCGGCCGCCGAGGTAGACAGGGCGGTGGAGCTGCTCACGCTGGAGCTTGCCACTGGGCCGGCGGCACCGGTTGCGGAAGGTTAGGCGAGCGCCGGTGCGGCGCCCGGTTCAGGAGCGGAAGGGCACGCTGTGCGCGGGTGCCTGGCGTGGATGACGTCCGGGCTGTCGACCTGCTGACGTGTGCTGTGGCCACCCCTAGCCTCTCGGGCCAGGAAGCGCGGGTCGCCGCGTTGCTGGTGGGTGCTGCTACGGGCGCTCGCGAGGCGTTCATAGACGCTGCGGGTAACGCGGTCGCCAGGTGGGGCCGCGGCCCGGTGCACGTGATGTTCGTCGGGCACATGGACACAGTCGGCGGCCACGTTCCCGTGAGGGTGCGAGACGGGGTGCTGTACGGCAGAGGTACGGTCGACGCGAAGGGGAGCCTGTGCGCTGCCCTCGTGGCGGGCGCCCGGCTTAGCGAGGCTGTGCTGGGCCGGGTAACGTTCACGGTGGTGGGTGCGGTAGAAGAGGAGGCGCCCTCCAGCAAGGGCGCTCATCACCTGCTGAGGAGCCAGCCTCGCCCCGACGCGTTGATCATCGGTGAGCCCAGCGGCTGGCAGCGCTACACCCTGGGCTACAAGGGGCAGCTGAGCGCCACGGTGACCGTGCGGAGGGACGCCACCCACTCCTCGAGAGATGAGAGCACGGCGGCCGAGCTGGTGGTAACGGCCTACAACGACCTCAAGAGCTGGGTAGACGATGACAACCGTGGCGTGGACGGGCTGTTCGACAGGTTGCAGTTGGCCCTGCTGAGCCTCGAGAGCAGGTCGGACGGCACCGAGGATGTGTGCGCCGCGAGGGTCGGCCTGCGCCTGCCCGTGCGCTGGGGGCATGGTGACCTGGCCCGTGCGGTCGCCGGCCGTGTTCAGGCGTCGGTGCCGGGCGCACAGGTCGACCTCGGCCGCGGGCTTGACGCCGTGAAGATGGACTCCCGCAGCGGTCTGGCGCGGGCCTTCAGGGTGGCCGTACGCGCGCACGCAGGGACACCGACGCCTACTCTCAAGACGGGCACCTCCGACATGAACGTGCTCGCGCCGGTGTGGAACGTGCCGACGGTAGCGTACGGCCCGGGCGACTCCAACCTGGACCATACGCCGGACGAGCACATAGAGCTTGACGAGTACCTGCGGTCTGTCGCCGTGCTCGAGCGCGTGCTACTGGAGCTGGCCCGGGCGTAGGCGCGGCGCTGTACCAGCCCCGAGCGCGCATGCCATGTCGGCGCGGTCTGCAACCTCACGCAGACTCCAGCCCTCCAGCCCCGAGCGCGCATGCGATGTCGAGGTGCGCAGTTCCCGCGGCGCCGTTACAGCCGCCGAGGGCGCATACTCGAGCTAGCGCGTGTGGGTGAGCAGCCAGTCGTAGATGCTCAGTGAGTAAGGGTCGCGCTCGGGGCTGACCACGGCGGAGTCCATGCCGCTCAGGTCGTACGTCCGCGACCAGGAGTCGTGGCCCACCCCTTCGTAGATGGTCAGCTTGGCGCGCTCCGTCGGGCCGGGCGAGCAGGCGTTGATGGCGTCTACCATGGCGCTGGATTGGTCGACGCCTACGGTGGCATCTGCGTCACCGTGGAACGCCCACACCGGCACCTGACCCATACCGCAAGCGAGCTTCGGGTTGCCGCCCCCGGCGATAGGCACGGCCGCAGCCACCAGTTCCTGGTACTTCGCCAGGTAGCGCCAGGTCGTGTACCCGCCGGCGCTCAGGCCCGTGAGGTAGACACGGGCGGTATCTACCCGGTAGGTGGCGAGCAATGTCTGTAACAGCGCATGAACCTCATCCGCGCTCGGCGAGCCGCTGGCCGACTGCGGCGATATCACGATGAAAGGGGCGGTGGTGGCGTCAAGCCACCGGCCGTCCTTGATCAGGCGCGGCGGCCCGTTGACGAGGACCTTAGCGAGCTCGTCGGTGCCGTTACCCCTCTCGCCGATGCCATGGAAGAACACGAGCAGCGGGTACGTTCGGCGCCCACTGGCCGCGTAGCTGGCCGGGAGGTACTCGTGGTACCCCATGTTGGCCTCACCGCTGCCGAGAGGCCGGGGCGTCTGTTGCCCGGGCTCGGTCTCTTCGGGGAGATGCTCGCTCGGTAGGGTGGAGCAGCTAGCTAACAGCAGGAGGAGCAGCAGCCCGCCGCCGCGTACCAGGTGGCGGTACCTGGTGTCGAGTCGAGGTTCGGGGCGCGCCAGCGGTGCCTCTGCCATGCCTTAAGTATCTGCGCTGCGCCCCTGCCGACGCTGTAGGTTTGTGCACGCTTTGACGGTGCTGACGCAGGTCATAGCGTGTGGCGCCGAGCCGCCGGTAGCTTTACTGCATGAGCGAGCAACTTCCTACGCCAGAGAGCCGCTTCCAGCCTCACTACGACGACACCGCCAGCTTCAGGGAGGAGGCCTTCACCCCGAACGTGGTAGGCCGGGGAGCCCACCTGCAAGCGATGGTGGTCTGTTTCGAGGCCGGCCAGTTCATCCCGGTGCATGCGCCGCAGCTCGACATCGCCCTAGTCATCCTGGAAGGGGAGGGCGAACTGGCGCTGGATAGCGGCACGGTGCCCTTGGCGGCCGGCGCCGTCGCGTTCGTTCCGGCGGGAGGGACGCGGGGCATCAGGGCCGACACCCGCCTGAAGGCGTTCCAGGTCGTCAGCCCCGTGCCTACTACTGCCGATCATGCGGGGGTCGCGGCAGGCCTCAAGCGCGGCGCCTGGCGTTAGCCGGAACTAGCCCACAGGAAGAGGCGCGCGCCCCGGTCTTCGTGACCGAGGCGCTCGCCTCTCTAGCGCGTAGTGCCGGGCGAGGGTACCGGTACGGCCGGACCCCTGGTGCTCCGCCGTTGCCCTTGCTGCCTTACGCCACCGACCGCAGCTCTTCGCGGCGCTTCATGTAAGCCTGAGCGTCCCATGGCACGCGTTCGCGCTTGACGGTGGGGTCGGGGATAGGAACGGCCGCCAACAGCGCCTTGGTGTAGTCGTCCTGGGGGTTGCGGTAGATGCTGTGGGCGCTGCTCACCTCTACGATGTCACCCTTGTACATCACCGCCACCCGGTCGGATATGTCCTCCACCACCGCCAGGTCGTGCGAGATGAAGAGCATGGTCAGGCCGAGCCGAGCGCGCAGGTCCTTGAGCAGGTCGAGCACGTCGCGCCGGATGGAGACGTCGAGGGCCGAGACGCACTCGTCGGCCACGATGAAGTCGGGCTCCACGGCCAGGGCGCGGGCTATGCCCACGCGTTGCCGCTGGCCGCCTGAGAACTCGTGCGGGTAGCGGTTCATGAGGGAAGGGTCCAGCTGCACCAGCTCCAGCAGCTCTGCCACCCGGCGGGCGCGCTCGGCTCTGGTGCTCACGAGGTTGTGGATGTTGAGGGGTTCGCCGATGATGTCGCTGATCGTCATGCGCGGGTTGAGGCTGGCGTACGGGTCCTGGAAGATGATCTGCATGCGCCGGCGGTAGGCGCGCATCTCGCTGGTCGAGAGCTTGGTGACGTCCACGCCGTCGAAGACGACCTCGCCCGAGGTCGGCTCCACCAGGCGCAGTATGGCGCGGCCGGCGGTCGTCTTGCCGGAGCCGGACTCGCCCACCAGGCCGAGGACCTCGCCCTGGTACAGCTGCATATCGAACTCGTTGACGGCCTTCACGTGACCGATAGTGCGGCCGAAGATGCCCCCCTTGATGGGGAACCACTTGCGCATCTTGCGCACGTCCAGCAGCACCTTCGGTTCGGCCTTCACGGGCGGCGGGGGCTTGAGCGCGTCGATGCGCGGCACGGCGCCGAGCAGGCGCTGGGTGTACTTGTGCTGCGGCTTGGTGAACACGTTCATGGCGTCGCCTTGCTCGACTATCACGCCCTTCTCCATGACCACCACGCGGTCGGCTATCTCGGCCACGACGCCCAGGTCGTGGGTGATGAAGAGCACGCTGGCGCCTATCTCGCGCTGCAGCTTCTTGATGAGGTCGAGGATCTGCGCCTGGATGATGACGTCGAGGGCGGTGGTGGGCTCGTCGGCGATGAGCAGGCTGGGGTTGCAGGAGAGAGCCATGGCGATCATGACGCGCTGGCGCTGGCCGCCCGACATCTGATGGGGGTAGTAGCGCACGCGCTTCTGCGGCTCGGGCACCTCGACCAGGTCGAGCATCTCCACCGCCAGCTTCATGGCCTCGGACTTGCTCTTGTTCTGGTGCAGCACGATGGCCTCGGCGATCTGGTCGCCCACCGTGTACACGGGGTTCAGCGAGGTCATGGGTTCCTGGAAGATCATGGAGATGTCGTTGCCGCGGATCTTGCGCATCTCCCGCTCGCTGAACTTCATGAGGTCCTGCCCCGCGAACTTGATCTCGCCGCCCGCGAAGCGGGCGGGGGGTGTGGGCAGCAGCCGCATGATGGCCAGCGATGTCACGGACTTGCCCGAGCCGCTCTCACCCACCACGGCTAGGGTCTCACCCTTGTCGATGTGGAAGGAGATGTCGTCTACGGCTTTGACCACACCGTTCTCGGTATCGAAATGGACCTTGAGGTTGTTGACTTCCAGCAAGCGGTTGGTTGACACGGGTCTTCGCTCCTTGGGGGGTGGTCTTAAGGCGTGGCCGTTAGGCCCGGGAGTGGCGGCGGGTGGCCTACCAGGGGTAGGCGTCAGTTGAGGAGTTGAGGGGTTTGTGCCGCCTGCTGGCGGGCCTCGTTGGCGGCCATCACGACGCTGGCGTCGATGGCCTGTTGAAGCATGTGCTCGAGAGCTAGGCGCTCGCCGGAGCTGACGCGTATGCCGCCGGTGCCGGCCCAGAGCTGGACGCCGCCGAACGGGTCTATGCGCATCTCGAACTGCCTGGCGGAGACCTGGTTCTGCCGGAGGGGGTTCTGCAGCAGGCGCCTCAGGTCGCGGAACCGCAGGCTGATGGAGGCGTTGTCCCAGACGAGGTGCATGAACCCGCACGTGCAACGCGCCACGAACCTGTTCTCGCTGAGGCTGGCTACTACGGTAACGGCGCCACACGACGAGCTCTTGGCTACGTCCGGTAGTGGCCCGGAGATCGACTCTTGGTCAGGCATCAAGTCCACCTTCGCTAAAGCCTGGAGTTCTCCTATGGATAATCCATAGTTAGACACTCGGGATTATAGAACAATCCGTAGCGTTGTGCTCAAGATTACCTGTATGCGGTGTGGAACGGCTCAGCGCAGGTTGGCAGCCACGGCTGCGCGCACGAGCTCCTTGAACGCCTCCGCGTCGAGCTCCTCGCCCTGGCGGATGTCTATGGCGCGCCTTGAGTTGCCTGTCAGGCTGGAGTTGAACAGCCCGTGGGGGTCTGACAACCCGGCGCCGTGGGCGAAGGTGAGCTTCACCTTGTCGTGATACACCTCGCCGGTGCAGACGATGCCCCCGTGCGACCACACCGGGACACCCAGCGCGTTCGTGGGCTTGACCCACTTGACCTCTTCGACTATCTGGGGGTCGGCCTCGTGGATCAGTCGCCTGACCGTGGCCAACGCCTCGCCGCGCCAGTCGTTAAGCAGCGCTATGCGCTCGTCTATCTGGGTGGCCGTCTGCATCTGCCCTAGCATGCAACACGGCGGCTAGAAACTTAGGCACATCTGTCCTATTTGCCCGCAGCTCAAGGCTTCAGGTCGTAGGTCACCCAGTGCGTGCGGGTGGCCAGCTTGTCGTAGAGGCCGCGCGCGCGGTAGTTGTCATCTGCGGTGATCCACCGCACCACCGACCAGCCGCGGCGCCTGGCCTCGTCTCGCAGGGCGAGGAGGAGTCCGCGGGCGGCGCCGCTGCCCCGCGCGCCGGGGTCGACGAACAGGTCGTCCAGGAAGCCGCCCTTGCTGGCGGAGAGAGGCCGGGTGAACTCGCGGAAGTGCGCCAGGCCCACCACCCGGCCGCTCTCGTCTAGCGCTACGAACGCCTCCAGTTCCGCGTCCTCGTCATGTATCCACGACCACACGGCCTGACGCATCGCCGGCGTCTGCTCCGTGCGGTAGAAGTCGGCGTAGCCGGCGTACAGGGCTTCCCATTCGGCGCGGTGGTGCGGCTGCAGGCGGAGTATCTCCATAGGCCGTCACTGTACCCGGTGCTCTATAACCTACGAAGCTAGAACGGGCCGTTCAGCGAGACGATGTAGTCGATAGGATCCTCGCGAGTGAAGCGGTCGTCGAACACCACGACGCTGTGCGGTCCGCCCGCCGGCAGGTGTAAAGAACCCCTCAGATGCTCCGTTACCGCCCGCGGCTGGGCTAGCCTACGTGAATGGAGATCGAGTTCACGCTGTTCGACTTGGCAGGGAAGACCGTGGCAGAGGTGACGAGCGGCGTCATCTCGAACGAGCGCGACGCCACCGATCTGGTGGGCAACGCCAGCTTCGGCGGTGCGAGCGTCGTCCTGGTCGAGGCTGCGCACCTGGCGCCTGAGTTCGCGGACTTGAGCTCAGGGCTGGCCGGCGCGGTGTTGCAGAAGTTCAGCAACTACCGACTGCCGCTGCTAGTCTTTGGCCTGAACGAGGCCGACGTCAGCGACAGCATGCGGGCGCTGATGGTGGAGTGCAACAGGGGTGGTCCGATCAGGTTCGCTGCCGGCAGGGAAGAGGCGCTGGCCAAGGTCGCTGCTGTGACGTCGCGATAGCCGGGCCGACTCCTTCGCGAGCGGCCTCGCTACCGGCCGGCGGCCTCCGAGCGGGACGTGCGTTCCGACCGGCGGCGGCAGACGCCCCTAACTTGCACGTAGGCGCTCAAGTGCCATGTCTACCTGTGGTGGCGGCCGACTGGCAGCATGTGCGGCCTGCCCGATAACGGGTCTGTGATTATCTTGCACTCCATGCCGAACAGTGACCGGATGGTCTCCGGGTTGAGCACCTCCTCGGGCGAACCGGAGACGCAGAGCTGACCTGAGGCTATGCCCACCAGGTGATCTGCGTAGCGGGCGGCCAGGTTCAGGTCGTGGAGGACCATCACCACCGTGGTGCCGCGCGCCCTGTTCAGGTCCGTAAGCAGGTCGAGGACCTCTACCTGGTGGCTGATATCCAGGAAGGTGGTGGGCTCGTCTAGGAGCAGGAGGTCGGTGCCCTGCGCGAGCGCCATGGCTATCCATACGCGCTGCCGCTGGCCGCCCGACAACTCGTCGACCGCCCTCTCCGCCAGATCCGCCGTGCGCGTCACTTCCATGGCGCTGGCCACGGCTTCGTCGTCCTCCTTGCTCCAGCGCGAGAAGACGCCGTGGTGCGGGTGGCGGCCACGCCCTATGAGGTCGGCTACCGTGATGCCCTCCGGGGCTATGGGTGACTGGGGCAGCAGGCCGAGCGTTCTCGCGAGCTGCCTGGTCGGGGTCTTGTGAACCGCCAACCCGTCGAGGAGGACACGACCCTTGCTGGGGGTGAGCAGCCTGGACATGGCTCGAAGTAGCGTCGACTTGCCCGAGGCGTTGGCTCCTACTATGGCCGTGACCTTGCCCGGAAGCAGTTCGAGATCGATGCCCTCGAGCACCTTTCGGTCGCCGTAACCGGCGACCAGCTCCTCGACCACGAGCGTGTGGTCTGCCATCAGGTGCCTCCTATACGGTTCGACCTGACTATCAGGTAGATGAGGTAGGGCGCCCCGAGGGCGCCGGTGATGACCCCTACGGGATAGCGGCTTGGCAAGAGGAACTGCCCACAGTAGTCGGCCACCAGCACCAGCAGGGCGCCTACGAGGGCGGCCGGCAGGAGTGGCGAGCCGTTGCGGCCGATGATGCGGGTGGCTATCGGCCCGGATAGGAACGCTACGAAAGATATCGGACCTGCTGCGGCGGTAGCGAAGGCCACGAGGCCCGTGGCGGCCACCAGCACCACCATCCGCGTGACCGCCACCTTGACGCCTAGTGCCGCCGCGGCGGCGTCACCCATCCGCAGCGTTTCGAGGTCACGGCTCCGACTCACAAGAACGGCGCCGAAGACAGGCAAGGCGTAGAGCGCAGGCATGATGCGCGGCCACGACGCACCGTTGACGCTTCCTGCCAGCCAGCGCATGGCCTCCTGCATGTTCCACTCACCGGCCTCGCTGAGGCTGTAGGCGATGACGCTCTCCAGCAGGGCGGCCACACCGATCCCGACCAGTATCAGGCGCGTGCCGCTGACGCCACCCTTGAACGAGAGCAGGTAGATGACTCCTGCCACGCCGAGGCTCACGGCTATGGCCAGGCTCGAGAGCCCGGTTCCCCCGAGCCCGAGGAACACGATGCCGACCACCGCGGCCGCAGAGGCGCCGTAACTGATGCCGATGATGTCTGGGCTCGCCAGCGTGTTCCGCAGCATCGTCTGGTAAGCGGCGCCACCGAGCCCGAAGCAGCAGCCGGCCACCACGGAGAGGACCGCACGCGGTAGGCGCAGCCTGCCGACCGTGAAGGTGGCGCCTGGCACGTCTTCGCCCATGAGCACCCGTAGCACGTCGCCAGGCGGAACGAACGACTGCCCTAGCATCAGCGTCAGGGCGAAGACCACAAGCACGAGGACGGCGAGCAGGGCCAGCAGCAGTGTGCGGCGGTTCGTGCGTAGACGCCTGCGCGTCGCGAGGCGGCCGGCCAGCCGCTGCGTGGAGGCGGAGATGGAGCGGCTGGTGGTCATAGCTCCTTGACCTTGCGCTGGCGAGCTATCCACACGAATATCGGAGCCCCGATGAAGGCGGTGATGATGCCCACGTCGAGCTCGTTCGGTCTCACCAGCACGCGGCCGAGGACGTCAGTGCCCGTCAGGAGGCATGCTCCGACCACGGCGGAGAACGGTATGAGCCACCGGTGGTCCACCCCCACCAGCAGGCGGCAGGCGTGGGGCACTGCCAGACCCACGAAGCCGATGGGTCCGCACACGGCGGTGACGGCGCCGCACAACGTCACGGCGCCTAAGGAGGACAGGGCTCTCGCTAGCGCGACGTTCTCACCCAGCCCCGTGGCGAGCTCCTCGCCGAGCGCCAACGAGTTGAGAGGCCGGGCCGCCAGCAGGCATATAGCCAGGCCAAGAAGAAGGAACGGCAGCACGAGCAAGATGCGGTCGAAGGTGATGCCGCCGACGCCGCCTATCATCCAGGCCCGCACCCCGCCTGCGATGTCGTTGCGGCCCAGTACCACCGCGTTGATGAAGGAGGCGAGCGCCACCGAGGTGGCCGTACCCGCCAGTGCCAGCTTCATGGGCGTTGCCCCGCCCGGCCCGAGGGAGCCGACCGCGTAGACGAACACGGCAGCGGCGGCAGCGCCGCCGATGGCGGTCCACACGTACGTGTACGACAGTGCGATGTTGAACCAGGCCATGCCGATGACGACCGCCAGGGCCGCCCCGGAGTTGACCCCTAGGATCCCGGGGTCGGCGAGCGGGTTGCGTGTGACCCCCTGCATCACGGCGCCGGCGACGCCCAATGCCGCACCGGCCAGCAACGCCATCACGGTGCGGGGAACACGTTTAGCCACCGCCGCCTGGCTGATGGTGTCGGTGGCGCCGCCAAGCGCCGCTTGGACGTCCTGTAGGGATACCTGCCGGACGCCTATCGTCACGGAGGCGAAGCAGAGCGCCGCCAAAGCCGCCAGCGCCAACGTCAACCACAAGGAACGCAGGCGCTCGGGGCGCCAAACTGGCGCCCCGAGCGAACTCTCCGCTGTGGCGGTAGTGCTCAATCGAGCTTGTCGACGGCGGCCGCGAGCAGCGCCACGTAGTCGCGCAGCACCCACGAGATCGAGAGCGGTGTGGGGTTGGCCGCGGTGCCCAGCGGGTCGTTGGCCAGAGTTACGATGGCGCCGCTTGCCACGGCCGACATCTTAGAGGTGAGAGGGTCTGCGGTGAGCGCGTCTACCAGCGCCTGCCCGCCGTACGTGACCACGAGCTGGACGTCGTCGAACATGTCGATCTGTTCGGCGCTCACCTGGCCGGAGAAGCGACCGGGCTCCGACGCCTGGATCACGCTCTGTGGCATGGTCAGGCCTAGGTCGAGGAAGAACTTAACGCGGGTGTCGTTAGCGGTGTAGAAGCGCACCGTGCTGAGATCGGTGGTGTCCAGGTGCGTGATGAACATCACCTGCTGGCCGTTCAGCTGCGGGAAGTCGGCGAGGGTCGCAGCGATCTCGGCCTCGATCTGGGCGATGAGCGCGTCGCCTTCGGCCGCCATGCCCATGCCGGCGCTGTTGAACCTGATCATGTCGCGCCAGTCCGTGGACCACGCCGCTTCGGGGTAGGCGATGACCGGAGCGATCTCGCTGAGGGTGTCGTAGACCTCCTGGGTCAGGCCCGAGTAGGCAGCGAGGATGACGTCGGGATTGGTGGCGGCCACCGCCTCGAAGTCGATGCCGTCCCCCTCATCGAACAGCACCGGTACTTCGGCACCCAGTTCGTCGAGCCTCTCTTTGACCCATGGCAGCAGGCCGTCGCCATCGTCGTCGCCGAAGTTGGCCGCCGCGAAGCCTACGGGAACGACGCCGAGGGCCAGCGGTACCTCGTGGTTGGCCCAGTTGACCGTGGCGACGCGTTCGGGCTTCTGGTTGATGACGGTGGTGCCCAACGCGTGTTCGATGGTGATCGGGTACTCCACCTGGCTGCCGCTCTGGGCGGCAGCGAACACGCATACGAAGGTTACGAGCAAAGCCAACGTTCCTCGAAGGACGCGCATGATTGATCCTCTTTCCTTGAGCCTCTGAGCAAAACCTGACTAATATACTCAGGTTTGCGCCAACAAGCTAACAGCCGGGGTTGACGCTGTCAAGCGGCGCAGCTCTACCGGCCCACCGGGCGACGCAGCTCGCGTCAGGCACGCCAGTAGCCCACCGTGTGCACGCTCTCCTTCGGCCAGCCGAGCTCCTGAACCAGGTAGCCGTTGAGCTCCTTGGTCAGGTTCATCTCGCCGGCCCCGTACACGTATGGCCCGGCTTCCGGGGCCAGCTGCCGCACCGCGGCCAGCGCCAGAGCGCCGGGCCTAAGGTCAGCGGTCCGCGGAAACCAACTGATCTCTACGTTCGGGGGCCCGTTGAGCTGCTGTACGTCGGCCTCGTCGGGGACCTCGACGATGACGCGTCCGCTCGTGTGATCGGGCAGCGACGCGAGTATGCCGGCGAACGCCGGCAAGGCCGTCTCGTCGCCGACGAGCCAGACTTCCGAAGGGGCCGGCTCGTGCCGGAACAGGGCGCCCTGATCGAGTATGCCCACGCGCCCACCTGGCTCCGCCGTCTGGGCCCACCTGGAGAGTGGCCCGCACTGGGGCGCCTCCGGGTCGCCATGGATGACGATGTCGACATCGATCTCCGGGCCGTGGCCGGCTGAGCCGCCGGACAGGCGATGCTGCCTTACCGTCACGTAGCGCATCTCGGGCCGCTCGCCACTGGCCAAGGCCTGGTACCGGGAGAGCCAGTTCGGCTCAGCCGTTCCTGTGGGTATGTCAGTGCTCTCGTGCCCGGCGCGCGGGATGAAGAGCCTGAACCAGTGATCGAAGCCGTGTTTCGGTAGGTGGCGTAGGGTTCCGCCACCGAGCGTGAGCCTTGCGTACGACGGGCTGATGCGCTCGCGCCTAAGCACCGTCGTCACGATGAGTTCGCGGTTCTCCTTGCCGGTCTTGCCGTCGTCCTGGCTCAAGTCGCCTCTGCCTGTCTGCCGCGATCGCTCGCGGCCCGATAATCCAGAGGAGTTTACTCGGATATAGCCTGGGAGGCAATCGGGGAACAACCGGCGACCGCTGGCCGGACTACGGGCACCGGTCGCCCGCAGGAGGCGCATGCGGGGCTGTCTGGTCTGTGGGCCTAGCGGCTCACTTCTTCCTGAAGAGCACCTCAGCCAGCATCAGGGCGAAGCCCACACTGGCCAGCCACACCAGCAGTCCGAAGATGCCTACCCACATGCCGCCCAGCAGGAAGCCGAAGCTGATGACCATGCCCAGCATGCCGACCGTGGCCACGACGACCTGCGCCAACGCCAGGCGTGACCGCCTGAACGGCACCCCCCGGAAGCGCGGCACGGCGTGGTAAGCGACGCCGTAGATCATGGAGGTGACGAAGCCGAGCAGGTTCAGGTGGGCGTGAGCCGGACGCCAGTAGATGGGAAGCCAGTTGAGACCCATGGCCACGCCGATGCTGTTGGCCGTCACGAACGAGACGAGCGACACGGCCAGCGCGACCCGCGTTGCGGTTATCACGCAGGCTTGAGGGCCAGCTCGCCTAGCTGCTGAAGCACCGAGTCGAGGTCGGTGCCCGTGTCGGCGCACTGCTCCTGAAGGGTCAGGCTGCCACCGCAGCACGTGTCGAAGCCGAGGTCGTTGAGGAGACCGGAGGCGTCGGGCAGGGCTATAAGCACGTCGTTGACGGTGGTGGAGGGGCCGATAGAGTCAGGCGTGGGCTTGCTCATGGGAGCAGTCTCACCGGGCAGGGTGCCGCTCTGCCATGACCTGAGTAGCGGTGCGGCGGCGCCGAACCTCGGTATGCGTGGGTGCGGAAAGCGGTACATTAGCGACTTGTACATCGGCGCCTGACGATGGCCCGATCCTGCTGTCTCGGTACAGTTTGGAGATGAGCGAGAGTTGCAGCAAGACGCCACCTTGAACGCGGTAACAGACTCAGCCGCCGTCGCCCCGGACGGCGCCAACACCAGGCCAACTACTACCGCGGCCGCTGCTACCGGCACGGTCTTCAGCATCATCGCCGCGCTCAGCTTCTCCCACTTCCTGAACGACCTAATGCAGGCGCTCCTGCCGGCCATCTACCCGATGCTGAAAGAGGATCACGCGCTGTCGTTCACCCAGATCGGGCTGCTGACGCTGACGTTCCAGACCACCGCCTCGCTGTTCCAGCCCATCGTCGGGATCATCGCCGACCGGCGTGCGCTGCCTTATTCGATGGCGGCAGGCATGGCCAGCACGCTGTTCGGGTTGATACTGCTCTCGTTCGCCAGCCAGTTCTGGCTGCTCATCGCCGCCGCCGCGTTGGTGGGGTTCGGCTCTGCCGTGTTCCACCCCGAGGCGTCGAGGGTAGCCAAGATGGCTTCCGGCAGGCAGCCCGGGCTGGCACAGTCGCTGTTCCAGGTGGGCGGCAACTTCGGCTCGGCGCTGGGACCCCTCATGGCCGCCTACATAGTGCTGCCGTTCGGTCAGGGTAGCATCGCCTGGTTCTCCGTCGTGGCCGTGCTGGCCATGGTGGTGCTGTTCCGGGTGGGCAGATGGTACGCGGCTAACCTCGCGCGCCTGTACGGCAACGGCAAGAGGGCCGCACCCGTTGCCAGCCAGGGGCGCATCGTCCTGGCCATCCTCGTGCTCGTCGGCCTGACCTTCTCCAAGGCCGTCTACGGCGCCAGCCTGGGCAGCTACTACACGTTCTTCCTGATAGAGCGCTTCGAGGTCAGCATCAGGACCTCCCAGCTACTGCTCTTCGTGTACATGGCGGCGGTCGTGGTAGGCACCGTGCTGGGTGGGCCCTTGGGCGACCGTTTCGGCCGCAAGGTCGTGCTGTGGGGCAGCGTGCTGGGCGCCCTGCCGTTCACGTTGGCCCTGCCGTGGGTCAACCTGCCATGGACCATCGTGCTCACCGCCATCATCGGCATAATCATGGCGTCCGCGTTCCCGGCTATCATCGTCTACGCCCAGGAACTGCTGCCGCGCGGGGTGGGCATGGTGGCGGGGCTCATGTACGGGTTGGCGTTCGGTGCCGGAGGCGTGGCGGCCGCCTTCCTGGGAGGGTTGGCCGACTCCAACGGGATCGAGTACGTGTACCGGCTGTGTGCGTGGATGCCGGCCGTGGGCCTGCTGGTCATGCTGCTGCCGGACGAGAGGCGCGCCACAAGGGCTTAGCGGGCTCAGCGCGGCTTGATGCCGCCGAACGCGGCGAAACCGGTGTTCACATGCAGTATCTCGGGGGTCAGACCGCTCTTCCTGAGCAAGTCTAGTTGGTACGTTAGCGGCCGCGGCGTGTCTTCCTTGGCTATGTAGGCGAACACACCGTCCCGGTACTCCGGCCCGTTGAGCGACTCCAGGTAGGCGCCGTAGCGCTGCCATATGAGGTGCTGCACGGCGGCCGAACCAGCCTGCATGATGTCGAACACCCAGATGGCGCCGCCAGGGGAGAGGCCAGCGGCCAGCTTGGCCACAACACTCTCCCAGTCTGCGTCGTGGCGCAGATGGTGCAGCACCGCGGCCGCGACGATGACGTCGAAGCCGCCGGGCTGGAGCTCGAGGTCGCGCATGTCGCTCTGCACGGTGCTGACGGAGGAGGCCGTGCTCGTAGTTAGGCGTTCACGGGCGCGCTCGAGCATGGGCTCACTCAGGTCGACCAGCGTGACGTGCAGGCCAGGAAGCTCCTTCAGCGTCCGCAGCGTGAAGTTGCCGGCGCCGCAGCCGACGTCTAGAAGCCGTGTGGCGCCGGGAGTGACCCGAGCGGCGGCCTGCGCGATGAGCTCAAGCGCAAGCGCCGCATCTACCGCAGCCGTCTGACCCGTCTCGAGGTTCGAGAACCTCTCCACGTCGGCGTCGAAGCGGCGGCGTATGTCGTCGATGGTCGACTTGCTGGCGAACGGGTCTGTCATGGGTGGTCTCGCTTCCGCGCCCAGTCGGTCAGCTCGGCCGCTGCGCAGTGCATCATGGCACTGTTCGGCCGGCGACAACAGGTGACACGTGTTATCAAATGCACCGGATGGCTTCTGCCGTGGTCTCGCGCCGCGAGATCTCTTGCAGCACGTGCGACAACCTACCGAAGTCCTCCAGCGTGGCCTTATCGCCTCTGATGCGCTCGTCTAGGTAGTCGCGGTAGGCGAGGAGGTCAGAATGCGGCATGGCCGCTACCACCTGTGAGATGTCGGGTTGTGCTTCGCCCACGCGCCTCTCCCGGCTCGCCGGCAACGCACCGACGAGGCTGAAAGAAGGCTACTCTCGGGTTCTTAAGGAACACATAATTGGGCGTGGTGGGGCCTGACGGTACTGCTCAACTCGGCTCACCTCCGGGCACTGGCGAAGGCGAGAACATGGCCGTCAGGATCTAGCGAGTAACCCGCCTCGTCACCCCAGTCACGTAAGGTCACGGGGCTCAGAGCCTTCGCGCCCGCTGCCAACGCACGGTCGTGATACTCCAGCGGACGTTCCACCACTAGGTACAACTCGCAGCGCGGCACTCCGTTGGCCGCCGTTGGGTCAGGCAGAGACGCGCCCAACAGCTGCTTTATGCCTACCTGCGGCATGAGGCCGAGCACCGCTCCGCTCCCTACCTCGAACTCGGTCATGCCGGGCACGTCCAGGCGCGGCTCGATCTGGAGAACCGAACGGTAGAAGGCGGTGCTGGCCGCCTGGTCTGTGACGTAGAGAATGAAGTGGGCGGACAAGCCGGCCTGCGCCCTAGCGGCTGGATTCCACGTGGCGACGGAAGTTGTCGAGGATAGCCTGCCAGCCTTCCCGCTGCATGTCTACCGGGTTCTCGTTTTCAGCGTCGAACGTGACTATCACACGGACGCCGTCAGGAGATTCCCGGAACTCGATGGTGGCGTAACGGTCACCGAACTCGTACTCGATGAGCTCGTTCTCGACGACTTTGGTATAGGTGCCGGCGAAGTCGAAGCCGAAGCTGCCGTCCTTGGCCTCCATGCGAGAGGAGAACTGCCCTCCCGGTCGCAGGTCGACCGTGGAGGAGGTGGTGTGCCAGTCGTCTGAAGCGGCGTTCCACTTGATGATGTCGTCCGGGTTGGAGTAGGCGTGCCACACGCGTGCTAGCGGTGCATCAACGGTTGTCTCTACCAAGATCTTCATGGTCTTGCCGCCCTTCTACTCGGGTAGGTGATGTGTGGAGGATACTTTAGAGCTCTCGGGGGACTGCGGTCAGCTCAGCAGTAACAAATTCCGGAGGTCGGTAGGCTCTGGCTGCCTCTTCTGATTCGAACTCACACTCGAAGTAGGCGGGAGCGTCACGGGGTTCATCGAAGACATTAAGTGAGCCACCAGCCACTCTGTACCTGCTTGCTTCGACCTAGATGCGCTCGGCAACGAGTGTGAGACCATCTGCCTTGTAGTGCAGCCTGGAGGCTTTACCACCACTCAACTCAAAGTCGAGCCGTATGCGGCTGAAAGTGAAGCCGATGACATGGTCCATGACCTTGTACGGCTTGATCTCTGCAGGGGCGCCACCTTCGGCAGTCATGTACACCTTGCCAGTGGCCGAGGTTACGGTGAGCTTCATGCCGGCGATGGGCGGCATGTACTCGCCCAGCACCGAGGCTATCTGGTCTTCCGACAACTCGAGCTGCTTGCGCTTGAAGATGTGGTTGTCTATGGCTGGCTCTATGGGTACAGATACGGCGTCTATCTCACCGTTGTCGTTGGTCAGGAAGCGCACCTTCATGCGTATGTCGAAGTCGGCTAGGTACCACTCGAACACGTCGTAGTGCAAGTGCGTGAGCGACGTGAAGTCCATGCTTCCCACCAGGCTTGCTTGCAGGCCGTCTGCTGTAGCGCGCACAGCAAAGTCGGGGTAGCCGGCGCACTCATACTGACCGGCGAACTGCTCCAGCGACCGTGACGGCGGGGCGCCTTCCAATTTCTCGGCAGCCGTTGTCTGCTTGCTGGCGCTCTGGCCTGCGAATATCGGGTCGAAGATGCCGTGGTAGCGGGCGCTCCAATCCTGCTCTGGTAACCCAAGTGCGCGGTCTAGAGCTTCGTACATAAGCAGGTCGCGAACAGGCGTGCCTGCTGCGTTGCAGAGTACGATGACGCCGATTCTCTCCTGAGGCACGAAGCCGATCATGAGGCTGTGGCCCTCGACGTTGCCGCCGTGTTGGATGAGCGTATAACCCCGGTAGGGTTCGATCATCCAGCCAAGGCCGTAAGTGAAGATGGCGTTGCCGAATAGCGCCTCCTTCATGCCGCCTCCCGGGATGATCGTGTGCGGCAGGTGCATCTGCTTCAGGTTGGCGGGGCTTACGAACTGGGTACTGCCACTCTTGCCTTCGTTCACATGAACACTGAGCCACTTTGTCAGGTCGGCAAGCGTGCTGTGAAGTGCTCCGGCGGCGCCAGGGCTCAAGTCGGGGAAGGCCCCGGTCGGCATCTTCACGTAACCAGTTGCAACGCCGTTCTCGTCTCGCTCTGCCCGGTAGCCTTCTGCGTACGGTTGGCCCGGTTTGGGCGGGGTAGGGGCCAGGTTAGACGAGTCCATGTTCAGTGGACCGAACACTCGGTGCTGCATGAACTCCTCCCACTTCTGACCCGCCACGGTCTCGACGAGAAGCGCCGACATGTAGTACATGAGGTTGTTGTACTGGAACTTCTCACGCAGCGTGGCGCTTGGCTTGAGGTGCCGGAGGCGCTTAACGTACTCCGAACGGGGCAGGTCTAGGCGCCAGGCCGACAGGTCGTGGCGCGGCATGCCCGTGCGGTGGCTAAGCATGTCTCGCACGGTCACGTTCTTGGTGGCGTACTCGTCGTGCAGCACGAACTCGGGGAGGTACGTGCGCACAGGCTCGTCCCAACTCAGCTTGCCCTCGTCTACCAGCAGCGCGACGCTCATGGCCGTGAACGACTTGGTGACAGACGCCAAGGGGAAGCGCGTGTCGGGGGTCAGTGGCAGGCTGTTCTCGATATCTCGCAAGCCGTGAACGCTTCGGTGGACGACATCGTCACCCTTCACGACGGCTATAGCTGTGCCTGGAACCGCCCAACCTGGGAGTATCTGGTCTACGTAGCTGCCTAGAGCGGCAAGGCGGTCGGTCGCTGGTGCCGTCACGTTAATCACCCGAGTCTCTGGCGCCGAGCCGGCGCACAACTTTCGCTGTAACGCGTGATTGTACCAGCGGCCTGCTGTAGAGAGCCTATGGCACACTCGGCCAGTTCTCGTTCTATGGAGTAGGTAAGGCTATCTCTCGTCGGAGCGAACCAGGTTCCCAACGGTCCGGTCAGGCGCTCCCGCTTCTTAGAACCTGAACCTCGGCCGCGCAGCCAGGAACATCAAGTAGCGCAGTATCGCCTGTCAACAGCAGACAATCCAACGCTTCTGCCAGAGCCAGGTAGATGCCGTCGTAGACGGTGACATTGTTGAGCAGTTCCAGGGCTCTATTCACCAAGCCCTGATGTGGGTACCGAGCTAGCGGGAGTTGACTCAACTCATCCATGAGCGACTGAGCCAGTGCAGCTGATATCTCGCCTCGTAGGACGAAACGCCTCAGGACCTGCCCGACTTCAACGTCTAAGAGGTGTGGCGCTGCGGCAGTCTCTCCACCTGCTAGCCTGCGCACCAGGTCATCGCCGGCTTGGCTGCCACTTCCGAGCAGCATGTCGACGACGACTGAGGCGTCTACGACTATCAACGGGCGGAACGCTCTGCGCGCAGGGCTTCAGCTGGCGTCTCGGTCAGTTCTGGGCGCCTTCTGGTGGATAGGCGTGCCAGCACTTCCTCCACAGGTGGCGCCGCAAGCCCTTGAGAGACCTGTTTCAAGAGGTAATCGGAAAGACTCATGCCGGCCTTCGCGGCCCGCGCCTTTACTTCGCGGTGGACGTAATCAGGCACGTTGCGGATCTGGATCATCTTTGGCATGTGTTCCACTATATTGCATGTGGTACGCATGTGGTACGCATGTGGGGCCTTAGGGCGAACCCAAACCCTGCGGCACCTTCGGCCGGCGCGTGCGGACCTTGGTGAGAGGCCGTCGTGCTCTTGTAGAGTCCTCCTATGAGCCAAGACCTGTTCGTGCCCGTCGGCTTCGAGCCGCCAACCTCGCTCGTAACTGAACAGTTCCGCCTTGAGCCGCTCGGACCTCAGCACAACTCCTTAGACCACGCCGCGTGGACGTCTAGCATTCAGCACATCCGGACTACGCCCGGGTTCGTGAACGCCAGTTGGCCGCCAGAAGGTGGGATGTCGCTGGAGAACAACCTCAAGGACCTCCAGATGCATGCGGCTGACTTCGTGAAGCGCACAGGGTTCACCTTCACGGTGCTAGAACCCGCTTCTGGTGACGTGATCGGCTGCTTGTATCTCTACCCGTCGAAGGCCCCGGAGTTCGAGGTCGCTGCGCGGTCGTGGGTCTGTGCAGAGCGGGCAGAGCTGGACGAGCCCCTGGCTGCCGCTGTGGCCGAATGGCTCGCCAGTGCGTGGCCGTGGAAACGCATAGAGCGCCCAGGGCGTTGAGCCAGGCCTTCACCGCTACCCGCTGAAAGGGGACGCAAACATGGAGTGTGTCAAGGGTGCTTGACATCCGCTTGGAGTCAAGTATACTTGACACGTCAAGCATGCTTGACAGGGTCATGACCACCTTCGCTCTTGGCCGGAGCGCGGACCGATCTTAGGAGTTTAGGAAGTAAGCATGAAGAACGACGTCAAGCAACGGCGCGAAGCCGCCGGCTTATCTCAGCGAGAGCTGGCCGAACACCTGGGGGTCTCCAGGCAGACCGTCAACTCCATCGAGACCGGCAAATACGACCCTTCGCTGCCGCTCGCCATAGCCATAGCTCGCTTCTTCAAGACATCAGTCGAGGAGGTATTCCATGTCGAACCGTAACGCAACCCTGGGTGCGGCGCGTGCGCCGCTGGTGATAGGACTTCTCGCCGGCGCGGCAGTGGCCGGAACTCTAGGACTTGTACTGCGACAGTACGGCCCAGGCAACATGGGTAACGGCATGCTTATCGGGGGAGCAGCCATGCTGGCGCTCATAGCCGTGGCCGCCTGGCGTGCCCGCACGCGGCCGGACCGAGCCGGGGCCATAGACCGCCACTTCGGCGGCACTGCAGACGAGCGGGACGACGCCATCCTCACGGGTGCATTGGCTGTGGTGGGTCTGATAGCTGTGCCCCTGACGGGGCTCGCTGCGGTTGCCATGGCGCTGGGCGTGAGGACCGATATGGCCATGGCGCTGCTCCTGTTCGTGGAGTTGGCGGTGCTCGTGGTGTCGTACGTGGGCGCTAGCAAGCGGGCGTAACGGGCCGGTAGAACAGCATCGATGAAATTCCCAAACCTCCACGCGCTGCGTGCCGGCCGTAGGCCAGTGCGGTACGCAGCGGGTGGAGGTCGAGTTTCGGCTCCGCAGCGCTTTGACCTCGACCTAGTCGACCCGCCAGATACGGAACCGTCGATCGACCTCGTGTTCCTCTTCTGTCTCATTGACCAGCGAACCGATCCAGTGGTCCTCGTAGTTCGAGCCTGGGCGCACGAAGTTGCTTGCTGCGTAGGCGTGGACCTGCCAGGGGTGGCCGTGGAAGTCAAGGTCAAGCGTGGGTGGGGGTGGCGGCACGATCTGTTGTCTGATGTACTTCTGCCAGAGGCCGCCGTGAACCTCGCCGGTGACGGTTATCTCAGAACCGCCGTCGATAGTTGCGATGCCCGAGAGGCTGTAGCGACTGCTGTCCACGAAGCGGGCGTGAAGCTCTAGCTCGAGCGAGTAGAGCTGCCCTATCGAATAGTCCTGAACGACACTGAGATCTGCGGAACTGACCAGGGTGGCCGCGATCAGCAGCCGCGAACCGTCAGCGCTCCAAGCGGCGCCGAAACCCTGGCGCGTCGTATCGAACTGAGCCAAGCTGGTGCCTGTGGCGAAGTCAACCACCGACTGGCTGGACCCCACGCCCTCCTGGGTGTATATGACGACCTGTGTACCATCCGGGCTGAGGGCCAGCAGATAGCTGTCCTCGAAGCCTGCGAGATCGAGTGTCGAGAGCGTTCCGGCCACGCTGTAGCGATAGACCTTGTCTCCGGTGCCCACCGCGAACCACGACCCGTTCTGGGTGAACGCGAAGCTAGGAGGGTAGCCGCTGCTGGGCGAGAGGTTGCGGTAGAACACCAAGCTGCCCTGCTGCGTGTCCCAGACCTGGAGGTGGTAGGCACCGTCAGACTCGGACGCTGCCGCGAACAGCTCACCGTCGGCACCGAACTCCACGTACCGAACGTGTTCTCCGGCCGTCTGGAACTCTTTCAAAGTGCTGCCCGTGGCAGTATCGAGAACCAGCACCTTGGGCAGCATCCCTGCCACAGCTAGAAGCTGGCCGGGTGCGCTGAGTGCCATGCGTTCCACGGCGCAGCCTTCGCAGTCTCCCAAGCGATCTTCCAGGTCGAACGTCCTCAGGAGCGTGCCGCTGGCGGCGTCCCACAGCAGCACGTTGCCGTATTGGATCACGGCCACCCGGACGGCGCTGCCGTTCATGCTGAGCCCGGTGATAGCCGGGAAGTCTGCGTCCGGCATGGTGATGGTCGTCAGCCTGTCACCGCTACCGGTGTCCCATAGCTCAACGGTCGTCGGCCACGCTGCCGCTACCGAGGAGCCGTCGCTAGACACCTGCAGGAAGCGCGGAGCTCCCCGAGTGTCCACGGTGCCTTCGTAGGTGCCCCGCAGTATGCGGACGTCGGTCTCGAATATGAGCTTCTCGGGTCGGTAGCAGGCGGTGAGACCTGCTGCCAGCGCAACGAACCCGAAGCAGAACAGAGCGCTTCGGGCCCCCGCACGCGAACCCACCTTCGCGTACCGCCGAGCCGATCGAGTGGTCATGATCCACTCTAGGCCCAGCATGGTCGGTTTTGGCGGGTTGCAGCAGACCAGGTTTACACGCTAGAGCTACCTCATCGAATGGAAGCCTAATAGGTTGCCTTCGGTGTCCTCGAACAGCGCGTAGAAGCCGAAGTCGTTGCCTATCTCGGTCTTGGGAAGCACTATCTTGCCGCCGGCCGCTTCCACTCTGGCCAGGCCAGGGGCAAGGTCCACGCCGACGTTCAGGTAGATGCGGCTGCCAGCGTGCGTGGGGTTGTTGCCCTCGCCCTGCACGAGGGCGCCGCCGACTCCATCCTGGCTGGAGGGGAGGAAGCCCATGGTCATAGGGCCCATGTCGATCGACTCGATGGTCGTGTCGAGGATGGCCTCGTAGAACGCCTTGGCGCGGGCGAAGTCGGTCACCGGTATCTCGAACCAGTTGATGGCGTGAACGGTCTCGGGCATGTGTGGCCTCCTGAGGGTGAGTGAGGGCCAGACTAGCAGGGCCGCTGAAGCTGCATATGAGGACGGCCCGAACGCCCACCACGAGAGCGGTAGACACTAGGAGGGCGCGGTACTTAGGCTCACGACCGGTCGTCTAGCTACGGCTTCGCCTTCGGAGGCAGTTTGATGTAGATGGCGTTCAGCGTGGTCCGGTGCCCGCTCTCGGTCTTGGCGATGACGCGTTCCGTGGGGAGAGCGGGTACAAGACCTTGGGCCTTGAAGTGCCTGTCGAGGTCGTCCAGGTCTGGCAGCGTCATGCGCGACTGGTCATCATTGAAGCCTGTCCAGACGTGCAGCGTGCCTGTGACGTGCGTAAGCGGCGTGCCGCGGGGTGCTGAGTCAGGACCGAAGTTGGCCACCAGCACCAGGCCGCCCGGCCTGAGTACCCGAGCGACCTCGGAGAGGGCGCGGTGCCACTCGTCGTCTGTCTGGGCGTTCTGCAGCACGCCCAGTGCTATCACCAGGTCGAACATGTCGGTAGCGAACGTACCCAGGTCGGTCATCGTGCCGTGGACCACACGCTTCGTGGCCTCTGCGTGGCCGAGCAGGGGAGAGAGGCGCCTTCGAGTCTCGTTCACCATGGCGTGTGACGCGTCCAGCGCGTACACGTCTGCGCCGTGCGCGGCCAGCCAGACCGTGTTGCGGCCACCGGCGCAGCCAACGTCGAGCGCCCGGATGGGGATGCCGGGGTTCCAGGCAGACAGAACGGGCGCGAACTCGGCCTCGCCGGCCATTAGCTTCACCAGGCGGTGGTCTACCGGTCGCTCGGCGAAACGGGTGGCTACTTCGGGTTGCTCCCACATGCTTCTGGTCATGGGGGCCGCCCCGCTGTTAGCGGCCCAAGTGGCCAGAACTTCGGTGGTCATGGGGTCAACTTGGCTAGCGAAGAAGGTGTCTAGCACGGTGTTGAAGGGGGAGCCATCGGAATCGAGTGCAGTGAAAAGCGTCATGCAAGACCGCAGCTTAAGCGCGTCTACCTCACCCATTATCTGTACAGCCTGCATGTTGCGGTGAGCTAGAAGCGCCGCAGCACACTCGCGTAACCGCGGTCCTAGTAGTGGGTGGGCTAGGTAGGCGCGCGCCTCTTCAAGACTGTTGATGGCGAACATCTCGGCCATTGGGCTAGAGCCTAGGCCGGCAACCTGCGGGAAGATGAACCACATCCAGTGCGTGCGCTTGCGGCCGGCCTGAAGCTCTGCAAGCGCAGTAGGGTAGATGCCTTCTTGCTCCAGAACGAAACGCGCCAGGTTGTGTGGATCAGTTGGCGAGTGTTCCGATGCTGTATCTCCCATAACTATCAATTTTAGCTGTCGGCTGAATGCGGACTTTGATAGCGATTTACTGGTGGATTTCAGTGCACATCTGCATAAGCTACGCGGCTGGTCGCTTCAGGAATCGGCGCGCCTTGAGCTCTGAGTCCGTCAAGATGGAACTCGATAGCTTCGTTAATTGCTCGCTCGGTTTCGGCTATGGTGCGGCCAGTGGCGATGCAGCCCGGCAAGTCAGGAACGTAAGCAGAGAAGTTGCTTCCTGCGTTTTCGATAACGATTGCGTACCGCATACGACACCTCACTTCTCAATGCCAGCTTGCCTCAGGATACTCCTGTGCCCAGAGCCAAGTCGTCTGACGGCTTCCCGGCAACCGTGACAGTGCCAGGCTTGCGATGATGTCTGTACTGCCTATGGCTGGCACGGATTCGGTCTTGGTACCAGCCATCGTTCAATAAGAGGCGCATCACCTGGCCGACTTTCAGAGTTGGCATCAGGAGCCAAGCTGACCATCCACACAGTAGATTCGCCAGAGATTGGAGCCTAGAGCTTATAGGCAAGGGTGTTAATTTATCCGAGGCGTTTTAGTCCAAACATCCTTGTATCTTGGGTGCTCGGCTCGAAGTAGCGACGCCTGTAAGCGGCCGTCGTTTATGACACTGATGACACGGAGGCGCTGTGAGTTACGACGTTGAAGCTGCCCGAACCTACGAAGGCCAGCCAGAGCATGTTCTGCCGGATCAGGAGGTTGCCGTATGGCTTGACCTTATGCGAGAGCTGGTCCGGCCAGAACCACTTGGCGGCAAGGTGCTGGATGTTGGCGCGGGAACGGGCCTGCTAACTGCGGCTCTCAAGAGGGTGGGCTTGGCAGTTGTGGGCCTCGAGCCGTCGGCGGCGATGATTCAGCAAGGTGTAAGAAGCAACCCCGATCTGGACGAGGCAGATTTCGTGCTAGGCAAGGCCGACTCACTGGAACTGTTCTCTGAAAGGCAGTTCGACTGGGTCGTCATACGGCAGGCGCTGACGCACTTGACTGACGCCGAAACCTGCTTCGAGGTGTGGCGAAAGTGGTTGAGACCAGGCGGACATGTTGTCGTGGTCGATGGTTTCTGGAGGCGGCTAGGGTGGACCGCGGAGGAGTTTGCGGCAAGGCCGTTCGCTGGTCTTACTAGCGCAACACCAGTTGCTGAGACCATCGAACGCGTCGGCTTCGAGGTTCTTCGGGCAGGTGAGTTCGACGAACTGAACATTGCACGAAGGACAGTGTTGGGGGAGACCACCACTCGCTACGTTGTGGCGGCACGGAAGCGCTGACCATATAAAGGGTTTCAGACTTGGCTCTTGCTGCGTTGGAAAGCCCTAGAGCGCTAACCGCATTACCCACCGCGGCTTACCACCGCTTACACCGGTAGTCTCAGCCGCCTTCTCAAATCCGTGAGCCTCGAAAAGGCGAGTGGTGCCTACGTAACCCGAGATGACGTCGATGCGGCCGTCGCCAGCGTCGGCTGGATAACCTTCTAACGTGCCTGCGCCCATATTGCGCGCGTGTCCTATGGCGCCGTCCAGCAGGTGGTGCATCAAGCCTTTACGTCTGTAACCGGCTCGTACTACGAAGCAGACCACCGACCACGGATCAGGGTCGCTAAGGTGCGGGATGGTCCTGGAGTTCATCAACCGGCTATACGTGGAGCGCGGCGCCACCGAGCACCAACCCGCTGGCTGGCCGTCGACGTAGGCTATGACGCCCGGGCCCGGCTTACGGGAGCATTCGTCCTGCATGTAGGCAATGCGCCCGTTGGCATCGAGCCCCGACTTGCGATACGCCATGCACCAGCAGCCGTTCTTGCCTGTCTTGGGGCCGACTACAGTTGCGAAGTCGGTGAAGCGGTCTGTGGCTGGGTGTAGGTCGACCCGCATGTCTTGAGTGTAGTACGGCCACCGTTACTTGCTCGCTGCTATCGCAACAGCTCTTCAGCGGTGACCCCAATACTCTTGATTATCTGATGGAGGAGAGCTGGGGAGATGTCGCGCCCGGCGTGGACTGGAACGGTGGTTTGCCGGCCATCCGGGTGACGAAACTGTTTATGGGAACCTCGTTGGCGGATCTCAACAAAGCCGAGGGCTTCCAGAGCCTTGATCACCTCCCGCGCTTTGAGGACGGGGAGGGTTCCCATGTCTAGGCAGATACCTTCTCAATGCCAACAAAGTCGACAGTCAGGGTTGGCTCTCCGTCTTCTAGAAGCATTGAGATTACCTCTGTAAGGTTTGTACGTAACTCGGCTACGGATGAGGCTTGAGAATGAGCACCAGCGAAGCCAGGTACGTAACCCACGTAGAGTCCGGTTTCGTTGTCCCTTTCGACAACCGCGCTGAATGTCTTCATGACTGCTCCTTACCAACCCATGCTACGCGAGAACTCACCAAGCTGAAGTGCCGAGTATGCGATTGCCTACTACCTCTAGGTTCCTGCCTAGTCGCCGCATATCCACTGAGCTAAGAAAGTGGGTGGCTGGGTTCTGTGGTTTCACTGGGGCTACCGTTTCGGATTCTGTTAGGCGCGTGGGCAAGGTTGTAGCCATGCTTAGAGTCCAGCTGTTGGCGTGTCGTAAACACGAATATACCGATTATCTGCTATTCTGAATATCGGAGAGTGCGATTATGGCAGCAACGGTAGCTGGAAAACTAGGCAAGAGGGGAACTCTCGTGATTCCGGCAGCACTGCGGCGCCGTTACGGTTTGGGCGAGGGCTCGATGATCATCGCCGAGGCAACTGAGCAAGGCATACTCATCCGGCCGGCAATAGCTGTGCCCATCGAAATGTACTCACCAGAGCGCAAGGCTGAACTTCTGCTGTCGAACGCTGTAGACGAGCAGGACTACTTGGCGGCCAGAGCGGAGGTCGAGAAGCTCGGTCTGGATCCCGACACCATCGAGCACGTTCGATTCTGAAAACAGGCGCCAGTGGACAGATTGTTTCTCGATGCCAACGTGTTGTTCTCAGCGGCTTATTGCCAAGGGGCGGGTTTGACACGTCTTTGGGCTATGGCCAATACGGAACTCGTTACGTCCAGCTACGCAATTGCCGAGGCCGAACGAAACCTCAGTTCCCAAGACCAGGTAGTCAGGCTAACGAGGCTACTGGAAGGCTTGACTGTGGTGCCTGACAGCGCCGTGCCTGCCGAGATCGCAGATAGCGTTGACCTACCTGAGAAGGACCTTCCGATATTAGCCGCTGCCAAGGCCAACAACTGCACACACCTGATAACTGGCGACGTGTGGCACTTCGGGGCTCATATGGGCACAGAGTTGATGGGCGTGCTGGTGCTTTTGCCCGCTGAGTACCTGAGGCTTCGTTATTCGGTCGTCTAACGTTGCTTCTGGTGCCCATCGCATGTGCGCGTGAACTCGCTGGCTGGTGCGGGTCTCTTGCGGCAATGACCCCGTAACCCAGGGTCGCTGTCGAAAACAGCGACACGCTCAACACCGGGAAGCTTCAGCGCGGAAACGGGCAGCACCCCGACCCCCTGGAGGTGCTGCCCAAACATGCCACTTGACATTCAAAGCCCCATATCAGCCGAGACCATCGAACGGGTCGGCCTCGACGTTCAATTGCAGCAAATACCTCAAGGACGTCCTTAAGGCGTTCGCTGGGGTCTCTCACAAAGGGATTGCTTCCTTCAATACTCGATCCCGGATTCGCGCCTTAAGGCCTCGCTCAGTTACAACGTCAACCGGGTGCATAAGTAGTTGCTCGAGGTCGTACTGAAGGCCACCCAGGTCAAGGAGGCTGCGGCCAGCCTCCATTTCGACGAGAAAGTCAACGTCACTGTTGGCATCTTCGGTTCCACGGGCAACTGAACCGAACACACGGAGGTTTGAAGCACCGTGAAGTTCTCCTAGGCGAAGAATCTCGCTACGCATCTCAGTAAACAGCCGGTCCCGAAGAGTGGTCATTTAGCCATGATTCTAGCCGAGTTTAGTTGGTGGCTGAGTCTTGCACTTGCCGACCTTACTTCCTTGGTCTGACTAGCTTCAAAAACCTGTGTAGGGGAGAGGGTTCATGCATGGAGGTGCGAACCCTCCTGTTGCGGGCGCGGATGAACCTCTCAGCCTTGTCGAGATACTCCTTGTAGGCGGCGGCTGTGTGCGGCACAGGTGATTGGTCGAAACCCGAGAACGGAGCATGGAAGTTGATGCTTCCGTAGTCTTCCCCCACGATGTCCTGCAGCAGGAAAAAGTCGATATAACCTTCAAACGAATCGAATAGTTCGAAGAAGTCAGAATAGCGGGTGAGAACTGCGCTCAAAGGGCTCTCGCCGCCGGAACAATGGCGCCGGATGCCCTCCACAGTCAGGTCGAATCTATCCTGATGCGTGGGTGGCAGCCGCGGGCACCGTTGATGGTCATCTTGCCGTTAATCTTGTTTTCGGGGAAGACCATCATGCCGCCAATTGTGTAACCGAGGTGCATGAACCGCTCGAAGCGGCCCCAAGGAAGGCTTTCGATCGCAGTGGCCAAAGTCTCTTGCTTGCGGAAGGACGGCACGACGGCGTCGCTCGAGAGCTTGAACTCACCTATATCAGAGTGGTGATGCAGGTACACGCCAGGCGTGGTGTCGACCAAGTCGAACAGGTGTCCATTTGGTAAAGGTTTGCTCCAAAGGAGTCGGTGGTATCTCCTAAGTGTAGGGCTGTACTTGTCAGGATCCCGCAGCCGGTCCGAACCGCGAAAAGCTCCGGCGTCGGTCCTGAAGTCGAAGCTGACATCAATTTCGTGTTCCACTTGGGCCCCCTGAGCCTCCTGATTGAACCTTGCCCTTGCCGCATCCCAGCTAGGCTTGGCGCGCTTGAACATTGCCCCAGGTGGCGGTCTAAGACTGAGCGTCTGAATCCGCTTCTTGAGGAACATCGGGGCTTATGAGCTCTGCTCTTAGGCGGATTCCCAATGTGGCCAGAACTTTCATGACAGTAGCAAAACTAGGGTTCCCGTTCTCGCCTAGTGCCCGGTAAAGACTCTCACGGTTCAACCCTGCTTCACGAGCAACCTCGGACATTCCTTGCGCACGGGCAATATCGCCAATTGCTTTGCAGATTCCCTGAATGTCCTCAGGGGATTCCTCCAACCAAACATCGAGATAGCCGGCACACTCCTCAGGGGTTCTAAGGAAGACGGCGACATCGTAAGGGAAGGTCTTTAGCTTGGGCTTGCTCGTTGGAGCCGAAGTGTCCATGTTGCACCTCATCATGAACCGTACTGGGTTTGATAGGCACTCTTCTTTCACGTGAAAGGAGAGAATG
>JBIQNJ010000008.1:0-28907 GCA_044462445.1 Truepera radiovictrix
CTGAGGGCCAAGGCCGCCACAGGCGGCTCCGCCGCTTAACGGGGTTCTCAAGTTCTATGAGCTGACTGTGGTCGGTTGCACGGCACGATGAAAGCGACCCGCCACTGCACGCGGAGAACGCGGCGCAGATCAGAACAGCGGAGACTGCGCCGACCGCGCATCGAACACAGACACCACCTCTACCCGGTTGAGCCACTCATCGTAGTGATACACGGTCACCATCCAACGCCAGGGCCCCAAGACGAAACGGTAGCTTTGCCACCGACCAACAAGCTGCGGCCCCAGAAGCGGAAAGTCCCTAAGCGCGTTCAGAACCCTGCTCCATAGAACGCATCGTAGCGCTGCCTGACACACTTCGTGCAGCTCGGTTAGTCATCCGAGCACCCGTCGAGCCTGCCCGCTAGAGCCGGTCTCGCCCTCCTCTTGGCTTTTAGTCATCCGAGCACCCGTCGAGCCTGCCTATACACCGCCTCATCCACCATCCGCCCGTCAGCAACCCCCGCCCCGCCCCGCTCGCCGGCCGCCAGCACTCTGCGGGCCGCCTCCGACTCCTCGGGGCTGGGCATGAAGCCTCGAGCGATCGGCTGAAGCTGCTGAGGGTGCACCGCGAACATGGCCGAGAAGCCGAAAGATCGCGCCTTCGCAGCCGCAGCTGCGACCGCGTCATCAGCCGCCAGCGCCAGGTGGGGAGACTCGATGCGGACCTCTATGCCCGCCGCCGCCGCCGCCATGACGAGATGGGCCCTTGCAGCAGCCAGCACAGCTTCGCGCCCTTCCGCTAACTCCGGAGAACCCCCCGAATACGGCAGCCCAAGATCGGCCGCCAGGTCCTCGGCCCCCAGCGCCACGCCTGCGACGCTGGGGTGGGCTGTAAGTATCTCGTATGCATTCCTTAAGGCCCTAGCCGACTCGACCATGGGTATCACCGCTACCTCGCTAAGGCCGGCCCTCTCGAGGGCAGCCGCCGCTTCACGAACCTCCGTAGTGTCCGAGGTCTTCGGCAGTACCAACGCATACAGGTTCGGCCCGAGCGCAGCCACGTCGTTCCTGAACTCAGGCGAGGCAACCGGGCTGGTGCGAACTGCCAGGCGAACGCCCCTGTAAGCGCCTGTATCACCAAGCACCCTCGCCACCCGCTGCCGAGCCTCCACCAAACCCTCCACCGCCTGACCGTCTTCGAGATCGAGAACAGCAACATGGGGTCGGACCGAGTGCAGCTTCGCCATGAATCTGTCGGCGGCACCGGGCACGAACAGCCAACTGACAAGCCGCGCCATCTCTACCCCCTGGCTATGCCTATCGACCCGCCGTCCTTGCGCGGGTCAGACGCACCCTTATAAACGCCGTCCACGTAAGCGGCTACTTGCACCTTGGCGAAGGTCCTCTCGTAGTTGCGCAGCGACTGCTGCACGTTCATGCCATAGCCGCGCAGCTTCTCAACCGTGCGCTGCGGCACGCGCAGTTCGCAGTACACCGGGTCGCCCTCCGAGTGGAAGCGGGGCGCGGACACGGCCTCGACAGGGGTCATGCCGAAGTCGATCATGTTGCTTATCGCTTGCGACACCGCCGAGGAGATGGACCAGCCGCCGGGTGCGCCTACGACCGCCCACGGCTTGCCGTCCTTCATGATGATCGAGGGTGAGATGGCGCTGGCCCGAGCTTTGCCCGGCTCGTAGGAGTTGGGCCTACCAGGTATCGGGTCCATGAGTGACACGCAGTTGTTCCACGTGAACCCGGTGCCGGGGACGACGATCCCTGCGCAGGTGGTGAGGGTGTGAGTTATCGACACGCAGTTGCCCTCTTCGTCCATCACCGATATGTGGGTGGTGAAGCCGGGCTTGTTGAGCTTCTTACGGTCAGGAAGCTCCCTGCGCTTGATGCGCTCGGCTATCTCCCTGGCGTACTCCTTGCTGAGAAGCCACTCGGTAGGGACCTCCGCGAAAGCCGGGTCCGCTAGGTAGTTACCGCGCGTTACACCCGCCCAGGCTAGGGCGGCCGCCACTATGAAGCCGTGCTCGGGTCCGCTGTGCTCCATGCTGCCGACATCGAACTGCTCGAGCACGTTAAGGATCTGCAGCGTCAAGAGCCCCCCGCCAGGCACGGCAGAGCTTACGACCTCGTAGCCTCGATAGTCCGTCCTCAGCGGTGCCTCTATCACCGACCTGTAGTTCGCCAGGTCGTCGCGCGTCACGAACGCACCGTTGCGTTCGAAGTCGGTCATTATCTCGTCGGCAAGGTCGCCAGTGTAGAACTCCCGGGGGCCGTGCTCTGCGATACGTTCGAGGGAGCGGGCCTGGTCAGGGTTGCGGTAGGCGTGTCCGGTCTCGATCATGTAGCCCGTGGGGCCGTGGAACAACGCCCTGGCGGCGTCGTTCACGGCGTACTTCTCGCGCGGGTGCGGCAGCTCAGGGATCATCGGCGCCCGAACATGCTCGGCCACGTACTCGGGAACAAGGTAGCCCTCCCTCGAGAGGTCTACCGAAGGCTGTAGCAACTCGGCCCAGGGCCTGGAGGCGTAGCGGCTATGGATCTCGCCGAACCCTGCGACTGTGCCGGGCGTCATGATCGACGTGTAGCCGCGCAGGTTCCTGTGATCGTCGAAGAGGGGGAAGCGCCAGAGGTCGGTGAAGCCCTTGACGTCGTTGACCCACATGTCAGGCCGCATCTTCGAGCCGATGCGGGGCCAGAAGCCGATGTGCTCGAACTTGCCCGTCTTAGCCTGGTAGATGGTGGCGGAGCCCCAACCTCCAAGCCCGCACATGAACGGATCGGCCACCATCTGCATGAACCCTGCCGCAACGGCTGCGTCGAAGGCGTTACCACCCTCTTCCATCACTTTCGCACCCAACTCGGCCGCTGCCGGCTGCGGCGCCGCTACTATGCCTTTCACTGTCACTGCACCTCCATGTGTAGTCGCACAAGGCGCATGGTCATCACGCCACCACGCCTTCAGCCATCAGCCTTCTGATCTCGTCCTCGTCGAGGGCAGCCAACTCCGTCAGAACCGAGCACGTGTCCTGGCCCAGCGTCGGCGCAGGAAGCGGAGCCGGAGCTGCGCCACCGACCTGAACCGCAGCCCCCACCTGGCGCACGGCGCCGAACACAGGATGGTCGTACTCCACCACCAGGTCGAGCGCCTTCACCTGCCTGTCGTTAAGCGCGCTGGCCAGGTCGTTCACCGGTGCCACGGGGACCGCGCCCTCCAACCGCTCAAGCCACTCGGCCACAGGCTTCTGGCCGAAGCGCAGTTCCAGCACGCTGAGCAGTTCCGCCTTGTTGGCGAGCCTGCTGGACATCGATTCGAAGCGGGGGTCGGTAGCCAGTTCTGGCAGGTCCATGCGCTGCACCAGCTTTCGGTAGAAAGCGTCCGTCTGGCACATGACCATCAGCCAGCCGTCGGAGGCTTTGAAGAGCTGCGAAGGAACGATGGATGGATGAGCGCCGTACGGCAGGCGCTCCGGCTGGAACCCTTTCGTCAGGGTCCAGCTGGCGAGGTAGTTGGTGAGGTTGAGCGCCGTGACCAGCAGGCTGCTGTCTACATCGCAACCGACGCCGGTCGAGCGGGCCTGGTGAACCCCGGCGAGTACGCCAACCGCTGCCGCGAGGCCGGCAGAGAAGTCGACGACGCTCACGCCCGCCCGTGAAGGCGGCCCGCCGGGCTCTCCTCCCAGGGCTGCGATGCCGGTGAGAGCCTGCACGATGTAGTCGTAACCTGGCTCCTCCGCTCGGGGCCCGGTTCTACCGAAGCCCGTTAGGAACGCGCATACTATCGCCTGGTTGAACTCGCGTAACGCTGCGTACGTGATGCCGAGGCGGTCTGGGGTTCCTCCCCGAGTGTTCGAGAAGATCACGTCAGAGCGCGCCACCATACGGTGGAACAGCCGCAGACCATCAGGGTGCTTCAGGTCCAGCGCCACGCTGCGCTTGCCCCGGTTGAGGCTCTGGAAGAACAGGCTGTCACTCTGTGCCGTCCAGGGCGGCACTCGGCGGCCGATGTCTCCCCCGCTCGGCGACTCGATCTTTATGACCTCGGCACCAAGGTCGGCCAGTACCATGGTGGCGAACGGGCCGGCGCCGTACTGCTCGATGGCTAGAACACGCACGCCAGAGAGCGGGCTGCTGGCGCTGGGAACAGGGTTCCCCATAAGATCATCCCTTTCTCAGGCGGGGGTCGAGAGCGTCTCTCAACCCGTCGCCGATCATGTTTACGGCTAGGACGGTCAGCGAAAGAACGGCGCCAGGGAAGATGGTGAGCCAAGGCGCTTGCCGCATGAGCAGTCGACCCTCGGAGAGCATGGCCCCCCAGCTCGGAACGTCAGGCGGCGCACCAGCACCGAGGAACGAGAGCGAGGCCTCCAGCAGCACGGCCGTAGCGAACACGTATGTGGCCTGCACCAGCACGGGCGTCAGGGTTCCCGGTAGCACATGCCGCCACATGATCCTCCGGTCAGGGGCGCCCAAGGCGTTGGCGGCCTCCACGTAAACGTGCTCCCGCACGACCAGCACGGCAGAGCGAGCCACCCGGGCGCAGCGCGGCAGGTAAACGAGCGACAAGGCAAGGATTATGTTGCTCACACGTGGCCCGATGGCAGCCATTATGGCTATGGCGAGCAGCACGCCCGGCAACGCCATGAGCCCGTCCAGGATGCGCATGACGACCTCATCCAGCCACCGGTAGTAGCCACAGACCAGTGCCAAGGCGGTGCCGATGATAGACGAGATGAGCGCGGTGGCGAGACCTACGGTCAGAGACAGGCGGGCACCGTAGGCTATCCGCGACCAGATGTCTCGCCCCAAGTCATCGGTACCCATGAGGTGAGTAGCAGATGGTGGGGCCAGACGGCCCAGCACATCCAGCTTGTTGGGCCCTACCGAAGTGAGCAGCGGTGCGGCGCTGGCGATGAAGAGTATCAACCCTAGTATGACGGCGCCGAACGCCACCTGTGGCCGCCTCAACGCTCGCAGGACTGGCGACCTTCTACTAGCGGCAGACGCGGTCATGAGTAGCGCACCCTAGGGTCCAGCGCCAGGTAGCTGAGGTCGACCACCAGGTTGATGACCGCGTACACGAAGGCGACAGCTATCACCGCGCCCTGGATGACCGGATAGTCGCGCCGTTGCACGGATTCGATGACGAGCCGCCCTGCCCCGGGGATGTTGAACACCGTCTCTGTCACTACTACACCGCCAGCCATCGTGGCTATCGACAGGCCGATGACAGTGAGCACTGGCAGTAAAGCGTTACGCAGCGCGTGGCGCACTACAACACGCCGCTCGGGAAGCCCTTTGCTGCGGGCTGTGCGCACGTAGTCCTCGCGCAGCGTGTCGAGCATGCTCGCGCGCGTCATGCGTGCGATTACGGCCGCTTGACTGAACCCGAGTGATATAGCGGGCATGGCTAGATACCTGAGTGTGTCTATAGGTGACTCGGCGATAGAGACGTAACCCGCGGCGGGTAGCCACTGCAGGTTCACCGCGAACAGCATGATCATCAGCAGGCCGAGCCAGAACGTCGGGAGCGATAACCCGAGCATGGCCACGAACATCACCACGTAGTCCGCGACCGTGTTGTGCCGCACCGCAGCCACGACGCCAAGCCCGAGGCCGAGCAGCACCGCTACCAGCGTGGCCAGGAGAGCAAGCATGCCGGTCGGCTCTATGCGCTGGGCGATGGCATCGATGACCGGAACGCGCATGTAATGGCTGATCCCGAGGTCCCCGGTAAGCACACCGCCGAACCAGGCTGCGAACTGCGCTGGTAGCGGCTGGTCAAGGTTGAGGCGTTCACGAAGCGCCTCGATCTGCTCGAGGCTGGCCTCTTGACCGAGCAGCGCCGACGTCACGTCTCCCGGCACGGAGTGCACGATGAAGAAGACGATGACGCCTACCACCAGCATGGTGGCAAGCATCGATCCGAGGCGGCGGGCTACGTAAACGACCATGGCTCCGTGATGTGGGAGTTGACGCTGGCAGGTGCTTCCCTGTTAAGCACATAGTCTGGGTCGCGCCGGAAGGCCGGCGCGACCCAGACTCGCAGGTCACTCCTTCCAGGTGTTCCAGGCCTGGAAGAGGAAGTACCTGGCTTCTACGTTCACATCGGAAGAGTACGCGTTAAGTAGGAAGGCGTTAGCCATCTGGATAGCGCCCACGTCCTCGTAGAACGCCGCCTGAGCGCGGGCCCATACCTGCTGGCGCTCTGCCAGGTCCGTGGTGGCCGACAACTGATCCATGGCGGCGCGGTACTCAGGGCTGCCGTCGTAGCCGTTCAGGTAGGTGGAGGTAAGGTACTGGATCATCTCCGGCTCTGGAGCGATCGTGAAGTTACCGATGAAGATGTCCCACTTGGTGGGGTCTGATCTCAGCGAGACCGTAGTGGCCCAGTCACGAACGATGATCTCGCTGTCGAAGCCCACTGCGCTTACCTGGTCGACGGCTATGAGGGTGCCGCGGTACTGGTAGTCGTAGTCTCGGGAGGTGAGCCACCGTATCGGGGTGCCGTCGTAATCAGACTCGGCCAGTAGTTGCGCGGCCCGCGCCGGGTCGCCGACGTCGTACCACTCAACACCTGCCTCATCGTTGAACATGGCGCCGTACTCAGCAGGCACGATGCTCGGCGTAAGCGCGAACACCTGGTCACTACCGAACGCCCCAAGCACCAGGGGGTAGACATCGATAGCGGCTGCCAGGGCGCGCCTCACGTTAACGTCCTGCATCACGGGCGACTGGTGGTTGATGATGGCGAGGTAGTTGTAGCCGGGTCGCATCATCCAGGCGTACATGCGGTCGCTGTTCTCTATGAACTCCAGGTCGCTGGCGGCAGCCCGGTAGTTGACGTCGAACTCGCCCGATTCCAGGCCGGCCTGGCGGGTAGCCGCGTCAGGTACCGCGATGAAGCGGATCTCGTCCAAGTAGGCCTTCTTCGCCCCCCAGTCACCAGACGGTTCGGCGTCCAGTCTTATATAGCCGTCGAAGCGCTCGAGAATCACTTCTTGACCACGACGCCATTCACGCAGCTTGTACGGGCCCGTTCCTATGGGCGCGTCTATCGCTGTGTCTCCAGCGGACTCGACCAGCGTGGCGGGGTAGATGACAGCCGCCCCTTCCGTCCAGCCGAGTACCGACGTGAGCACACCCACTGGCTCAGCAAGGGTGATGACCACGGTGCGGCCGTCTGCCGCGGCGATCTCCGCGCCAGACAGATAAGAGCGGCCGGCACCTATACGCCGCCACCGGTCGAGCGACGCCACCACGTCGTCAGCATCCATGACCTGCCCGTCGTGGAACGGGATCCCCTCGCGAAGACGGATGGTGTAGGTGAGCCCGTCCGCGCTCACCTCAGGCAGTTCCTCCGCCAGCATGGGGTGCACGATGCCGTCAGCGTCGCGTGCATACAGGTACTCGGCGATATGGGAAGCGACCTCTAGGACGATGACGGCAGTGCTCGTATGCGGGTCGAGGGTGGGCGGGTCGCCGGTTATGGCCACTCGCAGCGAGCCGCCGTACTGCGGACCAGACTGCGCTAGCGCCGTACCGAGCAGTACCAGCGAGGCCACCACCAAGCCTAGGACGAGCCGCATCTTAGGGTGTTGCAACATCTAGGTCTCCTTTCGAGGCTCCCGTCCTGAACGGGTGGCCGCTCAACCGAGTTGTAAATCTTATAAGAGAGCGTATATTACCAGCGGCGCGGCGGTCAACCGCAAGAGCCTGCGACGCCTGACGCACCCACCGCTTTCGCGCGCCATCGTCCCTCCAGAACGTGTGCCGTGGTACTCACCGCCCAGGAGGCATTCAAGGCGCCTCACGCCGGTTCACCAGCACTGAACGTATAAGGCGCAGCACCTCCACACCGTCCTGGTTGAAACCCGAGGTCCTGAAGCGCACGATGCCACGGCTGGCGTCGGAGCGTGACACCCGCTTCTCCAGCACCACGCTCCGGGCATACAGAGTGTCACCGTTGTACACGGGTGCAGGCAGCTCTACCGCCTCGAACCCCAGGTTGGCTATCGCCGCCTGACTCATGTCGCGCACCGACATCCCTACCACCACAGACAGCGTCAGGCAGCTATTAACCAGCGGTCGGCCGAAACGCGTGCCCGCGGCGTACTCCTGGTCGAAGTGCAACGGATGCGTGTTCATGGTCAGCAGGGTGAACCAGCTGTTATCGGTCTCGGTGATCGTGCGTCCGGGCCAGTGTCGGTACTCCTCACCTTCCGTGAAGTCCTCGAAGAGCCTTCCGGTGAACGGCAACGTGTTCGGCATGTACGCCTCCCTGGTGTTAGAGATGAAGGAATCTTATAAGATAAGTCCGTGGCCACTCTAACGAAGAAGGACCTGGCGTACGACTTCATAAAGCGCCAGATTGTAGAGAAGCGCCTGCTGCCCGGTCAGCGCATCACCGCCAGCCAGGTAGCCGACGAGATCGGAACCAGCGTGCTGCCGGTACGCGAGGCCCTGCTGAGCCTGGAGGCCGAGAAGCTCGTGACCATCACCCCCTACGTGGGCGCCGTGGTCGCGTGGGTGGCGCCGGAGGAGATCGTCGAGATAATCGCTATCCTGGCCGTTCTTGAAGGCTACGCCACAGCCCAGGCGGCCCAGCGTTCCGGTAAGTTCGCCGACAAGCTGCCCGGTATCAACGATCGGCTACGCGCGGCCATGAACCAGGACATGTGGGGCTGGTTCATAGAGCTGAACCGCGACTTCCACTTCACCATCTTCGAGGCGTCGGGCAACAGCCAATTGGTGGAGAACATCCGCGTGTTCTGGAGCCAGCTCGACACCATGCTGGCCGCCACCTCGTTCCATCTTGTGCCCAACCGGGCCGAGAAAGACATAACCGACCACGAAGAGTTGCTGCGGCTGCTCAAAGATCCGAAGACCGATGCGCTGCAGGTGGAGATGGTGGCCAGGGCGCACCGCATGCGCACAGCGACCTTCCTGCAGAAGCAAGGGTCAGTTACTCACTAGACGCCCCCAGAACACGACGGCAGAACCTAGACTCTTGAGACCCCGGCCCCGAGGGGGGCTCTCACTCCAGGCGGTCAGAGCGTCCCGCTTAGCCCGATCATCAAGCCTCATATTCACTATTTCAAAATCTGGCAGATGAGCAACATCTCGTATATAAGGGCATTATCTTCGTTCAATACTCGGTGAAGACTCGATGGCTGGAAATCAGACAGAAGAATCCTTAAACTAACAGGATGTTGACACCCAAGGTTGGGTGGTGGCCCGCATGATCGGCCACCAGATTCGCGTATTGCGGAAGCGGCGCGGCATGACGCTCCAGCAGCTTGGAGAGGAGTCCGGTCTCTCCGCGGCGTTCCTTAGCCAGGTCGAGCGGGAGATGACGTCACTGTCGGTTTCTTCCCTTGCGAGCATCGCTAAAGCTCTGAACGTCCTCCCTTCGATGTTCTTCCCCCACCCCAACGGGCATAGCGTCGCGGTGCGAGGTTACGCGCGTGAGCCTTTCCGCATGGATCATGCCGACGTCGTGTACGCCCGCCTGGGTCATTCGTTCGATGGCAGGCTTCTAGAGCCGCTCTTCGTCACGTATCCGCCGAGCTACAGGAGCGAGTTCTCTTCCCACGACGGAGAAGAGTTCTATTACGTGCTGAACGGCCAGCTCGCCGTGAACCTCGACGGCGAGACGTACAAACTGAACGAAGGCGACAGCATCCACTTCAAGTCGGACCGGCGCCACCAGTTGGCCAACTTGTCAGAAGTTCCCGTTCAGGTGGTCGCAGTGACCACACCGACTCTCCTCGGATAGGGGTGATAGATGACCAGATGATACAGATCGATGCCGTATCCACAGGGGTCGACGCAGCCAGGGGGAGCGCGGACCATGAACCGCGGTCACAACAGCTTGTTGGAGGCAGAATGCGAGTAGTCCGGTTATTCGCCATCTTCGCGGCGCTCCTTTTGAGCGCGGCAACAGTAAACGCACAGGCGGTCCTGCGGGCCGGCATAGACGTAGACGCCGGCACGATGGACCCGCGCTTAGGACGTGACACCACGGCTCTGAGGATGCAAGAGCTGGTGTTCAACGGCCTCGTCTATCTCGACTCGGCCGTCGTGCCGCAGCCCGACCTCGCCGCGTCGTGGGAGTTCGTCTCGCCCACAGAGCTGGTGTTCCAGCTCAGGGAAGGCGTGCAGTTCCACGACGGCAGCGCCTTCGACGCCGAGGACGTCATCTACACCTACCAGACGCTCATAGCCGATGACTTCGGCGCCCCGCGTAGGTCGCTGTACACCCCGATCGCAGAGATCACCTCCTCGTCTCCTTACGAGGTCACGTTCATCCTCGCGCAGCCGTACGCGCCTATCCTCCAGTACCTCGACATGGGCATCGTGCCGTCTGATGTAGCTGAGCGGCTGGGTGAGAACTTCGGCGACCAGCCTGTGGGCACGGGTCCGTTCAAGCTCGCCGAGTGGAACAGAGGCGCGACGATCCGGCTCGTCGCTAACGACGCCTACTTCAAAGGTCGTCCTTCCATAGACGAAGTAGTGATCAGCGTCATCCCAGACAACAACGTGCGGCTCATCGCGCTCGAGTCGGGCGACCTGGACCTCATCCACTCACCCATCCCGCCGCAGGACCTGGCCCGCCTTCGCGCTGCGAGCAACCTTGAAGTGAACGCCATCAACGCGCTGGGCTACACCTACCTGAACGTCAACCTGGACCATCCGGTGCTCGGCGACGTCACCGTGCGTAAGGCGCTTGCGCACCTCACCGACAGGGAGACCATCTCCGAGGTCCTCTTCTACGGTATGGACACCCCCGGCTACTCGTTCTTGCTGCCTGGCACCTACTACTACACCGAGGATGTCAACGTCTACGACTACGACCCCGAGCGCGCGGCCGCCCTCCTGGCGGAAGCGGGCTGGGCTGATACCAACGGCGACGGCATCCTCGATAAGGACGGCCAGAAGCTCAGCATCGAGCTGACCACCAACGTCGACCCCAACCGGCAGCAGGTGCTCGAGTTCCTGCAGGGTGAATGGGCTCAGGTAGGGATCGAAGCGAACGTTCGTGTTTACGAGTGGCCCTCCTTCATCGCTGACGTCGAGGCCGGCGATTACGAGATCAGCCTCATCGGTTGGCTCAACCTCACAGACCCCGACCGTTCCTACCTCTCCTTCAAGACCGGCGGAGACAGCAACTACGGCTCGTACTCCAACGCGCGCGTGGACGAACTTCTCGAACTGGGCCGCTCCGAGACGGATCAGGCGGCGCGCAAGGAGATCTACACGGAGATCGCCGGCATCATCACCGACGAGCTTCCCTACATCTTCCTCGTAGACCAGGGCTACGTCGTAGTCAACAACCCCAGGCTGCAGGGCTTCGACGTGCGCCCGACCGGCTCGTGGAAGTCCCTGGAGTCCGCCACCCTCGGCAACTAGCGATTACGGAGTGAGGTGGTGGCGACGTTATACGTCGCCACCACCAAACCAACGATGCTGCAATACGCCATCAGACGAGTTCTAATGTTCATCCCAGTCGTACTCGGGGTGCTGACGATCGTCTTCATAACCCTGCGTTCCATCCCGGGCGACCCCGCTGCTATCTACGTCGGTCCGGAAGGCACCCTGGCCGACCGCCAACGCGTCACGGCTGCCCTGGGGCTAGATAAACCCCTGCCCGTGCAGTACGGCATCTACGTGTGGCGGGCCGCTCAAGGGGACTTCGGACGCAGCATCTTCCTCAGAACCGAAGTATCTGTACTCATCCGACAGGCTTTCCCGGCGACCCTGGAGCTGGCCATCCTGGCCATGTTGGCAACTATCGTCATCGCCATCCCTCTTGGTGTGCTCGCCGCCGTCAAGGTGAACACACCGTTCGACTACGGGGCCACCTTCATCTCTCTCCTAGGCGTCTCCATGCCGATCTTCTGGTTCGGAGTGCTCGCTATACTGCTTTTCTCTCTCAACCTGGGCTGGTTGCCCTCGTTCGGTCGCGGCCCTGGCCTATTCCCCGCCATCGCCAGCGGCGACCTGAAGAACGTCGGCAACGCGCTGCGCTACGCAGCGTTACCCTCCATGACACTCGCGGTGACCTCCGTCGCGCTCGTGGCCCGGCTCGTCAGGTCATCGATGCTCGAGATCCTGGGGCTGGACTACGTACGTACGGCACGCGCCAAAGGCGCCGGACCGCGCAGAGTCATCGTCCGCCACGCCTTCCGTAACGCTCTGCTATCTGTCATCACTATCCTCGGGCTGCAGTTCGGAACTCTCCTCGGTGGCGCGGTGGTGACCGAGATCATCTTCGCGTGGCCCGGCCTAGGTCGGTTGATAGTCAACGCCATCAGCCAGCGCGACTTCCCGCTTATCCAGGGAAGCGTGGTGCTCGTAGCGGTGAGCATCAGTTTCATGAACCTGCTGGTGGATCTCTCTTACGCCTGGATCAACCCAAGGATCCGCTATGGATAACGCCCCGCAGTCAGCGCCAAGCAGTCGCAGCCGCCGGGTGCTTCGGCGTTTCGTCAGACACCCCAGCGCCATCGTCGGATGCGTCATCATCCTGCTCGTCATCTTGTCGGCAGTCTTCGCCCCGGTACTGACTCCCCACAACGTGGACTCCCGGAACGTGCGGGCGCGCTTCACCCCGCCGAACAGCACCAACCTTCTTGGCACCGATAATTTCGGCCGCGACACGTTGACGCGCATACTCCACGGCGGGCGCGTGTCGTTACGAGTAGCTATCTTCTCCGTGGGCATAGCGGCTGCCGTCGGCGTGCTGCTCGGCGCCATCGCCGGCTTCCTCGGCGGCTGGCTGGACACGTTGATCATGCGCGTCGTGGATGTGTTCTTGGCGTTCCCCCCGATCTTGTTGGCACTGCTGCTGGTAGCGGCCGTGGGTACCGGGGAGCGCAGCGTGATCGTGGCGCTGGGGCTTATCTACTGGACCTCGTACGCCCGGGTGGTGCGCGCCAACATCGTCTCGTTACGCGAAGAGGAGTTCGTGGACGCCAACCGGGCGCTGGGAGCGCCGTGGTACCGCACCCTCTTCGGTCACGTGCTCCCCAACACCCTCGCGCCGATCATCGTCGTGGCCTCCGTGGGGCTCGGCTCGGCCGTGACCGCCGAGGCGGCACTGTCGTTCCTGGGTCTCGGGATACAGCCCCCCACACCGTCATGGGGAGCCATCTTGAACACCGGCCTACAGTTCATCCGCGAAAGCGCCTACCTGTCCACCTTTCCCGGTATGGCCATCATGATCACGGTCCTCGGATTCAACCTACTGGGTGACGGTTTACGCGACGTGCTAGACCCTCGCGAAGTGTGAAAGGAACGCGATGAACGCCAAGGACATCTCTACAGAACTCACGCGCACCGTACTCGGAGCCGACGCGTTCTACCGCGCGTTGGCTGCCGATTCCAGTGACCACCTTGATCAGGAAGGGCTCGTGCCCGTCCACTGGTCACCGCTCGAACCCGAACGGTTCCTTAGCTGGGCCGAGGTGCTGGAGCGGCTGGCCGACCTCGCCCTAAAGGCGAGCCGCCTGCCCGACCCCTACCAGCGTGACTGGCTTACGGAACAGTCGTTGGCCGTCTACAACCTGCTCCACTGGCGCTCTGGCGCCGAGGTCGGCTACGAGGAGGTGGTGGCGGGCACGTTGCGCGTCGACCCCAGACCGCCGAGCGGGGCAGTCGTCAGGTCTGCACGGGCTGCGAGAGATGAGGCTCTCCGAAGTGCGGGTTACCGCTCGTTCGGCGACTACAGAGCAGACAACCTGATACCACCGAACGAGATAGAAGCGCAGGTTAAGAGCCTGATAGCTGAGCTCAGAAGCCGCACGGAGCGTCAGCTGCCGTGGCTGCGGCTACCCGAGGACACCATCGGCACGAAAGTAGTGTCGGACGTGGCCTTCTCGGCCTACTGCGACTACCCGGGGCGAGCCGTCTGGCTGAACGCCGACGTGCCGCTGACCTATGCCGAACTCAAGCAGATCGTGGCCCACGAGTCGTACCCCGGCCACGACGCCCATATGGGGCACCGAGACGCCATCGTGCGGTCTCAGGAAGCGCTGGCCGACACGGCACTGGTCATAACCAACACCGCATCTAGCGTGCTGTTCGAGGGTATCGCCGAACGGGGCCTCGACCTGCTGGGCTGGAGGGACGAAGAGCACGACCAGATCGCGTGGCTGCACGAACGGCTCCAGTGGCTCGCCAGCATCGAGGTCGCCCACGGAGTCAACACGGGCCGGCTCAGCACCTCCGAGGCGGCTCGGTTCCTGCGCGAGTCTTGCGACGGCGAGGAGGGTTGGATCGAAGCCAAGCTGCGCTTCGTCACCCACCCGCTCAGGGCGCCCTTCGTCTACGGTTACTGGTGGGGCGGCACGGTGGTAGGCCGCTGGTTACAGCGTGTGCCTGCGCTGCGGCTGCGCGACGCCGTCAGCCACCTCTACGACAAGATGCACTCGCCATCGACGCTGGAAGCACATTGGACGGAAGGCGGAACAGAACATGCGGCTTGAACGCTCAGCACAGGTATTCGAACGCGTGAACAGATCGGTTCCCTCGGGAACCCACTCGAACTCGCGCATAAGGAGTCCACACTCCATCTATTTCGAGCGAGCCAAGGGGCCGCATCTCTGGGACGTGGACGGCAACAGATGGACCGACTTCGTCATGGGCAACGCGGCCGTCCTCCTTGGCCACGGCGACGCCCACGTGACCAACAGGATCAAGGCCGCCCTCGACGAGGGCATAGGGGCCGGCGTAGAGACCGAGCTCTCTGGAGCGGCCGCGGAGGCGTTCCTCAGCCTGGTGCAGCAGGCGGAGCAAGTGCGCTTCACCAACACCGGCACTGAGGCCATGATGCACGCCGTTCACACGGCCCGCGCGCTAACGGGCCGCAGTGGAATAGCCAAGGTCGAGGGTGCGTATCACGGGTGGTGGGACGACGTCTACGTGAGCACCTGGCCCGACCTGAGCAAGGCCGGGCCCGCTACCTCGCCCAGGCCGCTTCCCGGCGCAGGAGGTCTATCTCCGCAGTCCGTTTCGTCGAGCCTAGTGGTGCCCTTCAACGATCTGGCAACGGCTCGGACCCTGCTCACCGCGAACCGCGACGACATAGCCGCTCTGATAGTCGAACCTGTGATGATCGACGTGGGGCTCATCGCGCCCGAAGAAGGTTACCTGCAGGGTTTAAGGGAACTGACGGCCGAGCTAGGCATCGTGCTGATATTCGATGAGCTTCTCACCGGTTTTCGCGTCGGCCCGGGTGGGGCTCAAGGGCACTACGGCGTCAAACCGGACCTGTCCATATGGGGTAAGGCGTTGGCCAACGGCTTCCCCATCTCCGCGGTGTCCGGCACCAAGGCCGCCATGCAGCGAACGTTACCCGGACCCGAGAACTCCTCGTTCGTAGGGACGTTCAACGGCTTCCGGCCCGCTCTCGCTGCTTGCCTGGCAACCCTCGAGAGACTGGCCGACGGCGCCATAATCACGAAACTGCACGAGCGCTCGCGCCAGCTCAAGGAAGCGTTCGAAGCGCTCGGCCACAAACATGGAGTGCCCGTTCAGTTGTGCACCATAGGCGGGCACTTCCAGCCCTACTTCACGACCAGAGAGGTCGTGGATTACCGCAGTGCCGCGACTTCCGACGCACGCGCGTACAGCGTCTGGGCTTCTAGCCTGGAGGCGGGCGGCATCATAGTGCCCGGCAAAGCCCTCCTGCACGCCGCGTTCAGCGCCGCACACGACGACGAGGATTTCGAGGCGTTCCTCGCAGAGACCGACAGAGCGTTCGAGAAGGTGGAGGCCTGATATGACGAAGCTTGAGACCCGCTGGATAGACATAGCCACGATGGCCACGGGACTAGACCTTAAGGTCGCCGTACACGAACTGAGGGGTGCCGCAGACGGTCCTACGGTAGGCATCACAGCAGGTATCCATGGTGACGAACTGATCCCGGTCGAGGTGGTGCGCCGGGTTCTGGACGCTATCGATCCGAAAGACGTCAAGGGTCGCATCCTGGCGGTTCCCCTCATGAACCCCACCGCCTTCGAGACGTTCACGCGCCACACGCCGCAGGACATGCATAACCTGAACCGCGTGTTCCCGGGTACGGCCGATACCTGGCTCTCGGAGCTCCTGGCCGCCAGGCTGACAGAGAACCTGGTTCCGGAACTAGATGTACTTCTCGACCTTCACGCCGGCGGCGCCGTCCCGACCGTCGACTACGTTTACGCTCTGAACGACCTCGCTCTCTCGCGGTCTTTCCTCTTCCCCACCATGTACAAGGGCAGCCAGGTCGGCTACCCGGGTTCGTTCGGTACCGAGCTCACCGAGCGTATCGGAAAGCCCGTGGTGGTGGCCGAGATCGGCGGTGGCGGGCAGTTCGATGACTCCTACCTGGAACGCGGCACTCAAGGCGTCCTCAACGCTCTGCGCCACATAGGAGTGCTGGCTGGCGCCGTCATCAAGCCGCCAAGGCAGACGCTGTTGGCGAAGATAGCGATCGTCCGGCCCCGACACGGTGGGATCCTCGACCCGGTGGTGCGCGCTGACCAGCTGGGACAGAGCGTTCCTAAGGGGACCCTACTGGGCGTGACCCGTAACCCCCAGACCTTCGAGGTGCTCGAAGAGTTCCGGGCGCCCTTCGATAAGACTCACCTGGTGCTAGTGCGCGGAGTGATAAGCAAGGTACACGCAGGCGACTACGCCTACATGCTGGGCGACCTGAGCAGCGCGGAGATCCTGCCGGGCGAGGCTTGAGCACGGTGGCGCCGATCCCCACCAGCACACTGCGCATCCAGCCGTCCGAGTACGCCGCGCGCATGCGAGGACTGGCTGACCATGTGCGAAAAGAGGGCGCCGCCGGAGCGCTGGTCTTCGAAGCTCCCCGAGTGCTGTATTACTCGGGTTTCGCCTTCTACCCGACCGAAAGGCCCGTGGCGCTGATCGTCACCGCAGAGGGTGAGAGCCATCTCTTCGTTCCCCGCCTGGAGTGGGAGCACGCCAAGCAGGAATCGTTCGTTGACGAGGTGCATAGCTACGACGAGTACCCGCGCCTGGAGCACCCGCTGCTCGTGCTGGCCAAGCTGCTCGACCGCCTGGCCCTTAGGGGCAGGAAGTTGCTGGCAGACCACGACGGTTATCCCTGGGTGTTCGGTTACACGGGTCCGCCCCTAAGCGAAGTCAACCAGGCTTCGGTGGCCAGCGCGTACCGGTTCATAGACCACCAGATGAGCGTGAAGTCTCCCGCCGAGATCGGCCTGATAAAGGAGAGCATGAAGTGGGCGAACCTGGCCCACACCCTGCTGCAACGCTACACAGAGCCCGGGGTATCCGAGACCGAGGTCTCTATGCGAGCCAGCCTGGACGCCACTCTGGCGATGAAGGACGCTCTCGGGTCGACGTACAAGCCACAAGCCATGGGCTTCTTCAACGAAGGAGCTCTAGCCCTATACCGTGGCCAGATCGGCAAGAACTCTAGCCTGCCACACGCCCTAACCGGCAACCTGGAGTTCTCTGCCGGCGACGTGCTGGTGACCGGCGCAACGGCCCCGGTGTGGGGCTACCTATCCGAGATCGAGCGCACCATGTTCTTAGGCCAACCGAACGCTGCGCAGCAGCGGCTGTTCAGCCTCATGAAGGAGGCGCAGGAGGTGGCGTTCGGCGCCATACGGCCAGGCGCGCTCTGCGCCGACGTCGACGCTGCCGTGAACGCGTTCTTCAGTGCCAACCAGCTGGAGCCGTACTGGCGCCACCACTCGGGGCACGGCATCGGCCTTCGCAACCACGAGGCGCCTTATCTCGATATCGGCACCGACATACCGCTCGAGGCGGGCATGGTGTTCGCGGTCGAGCCGGGGCTCTATCACCCCGAGCTAGGCGGGTACAGGCATGCTGATACCGTGCTCGTGACCGACAGCGGAGCGGAGTTGCTAAGTTACTACCCGCGTGATCTGGAGAGCCTGGTCATAGCGGTGTGAGACTAAGGTCGCGACCACTGCTAGCTGCCGGCCACACGTAGCCGCGAAACCTAGCCGCTACATACTTCGACCGTCGTCACGACCTCAGATTGACAACCCCTAGCTCATTGGCTATCCTACTGGAAACGTTTCCAGTATCCGCCGCTCGCGTCGTCGCTTCTCTCGCAGGCTCACGCTCCATCCCTCCGGAAGGACTCACGCCTAAATGAAGCCCACCATCAAACACGTAGCAGCCCAAGCGGGAGTGGGGCTTGGCACCGTGTCGCGCGTGCTGAACAACGACCCTGAGGTGTCTCCGGACATGCGCCGGCGCGTGCTGCAGGCCGCGCAGGCGCTGGGTTACACACGCAGCAACGTGGCGCGCAGCCTCAAGACGGGTACCACCGGCAACGTCGGGGTGGCCATAATGTCGCGGCACGCGCCCGTGATCCTCAACCCGTTCTACGCAGAAGTCATAGGCGGCATCGAGGAAGTGCTCGAAGAGAGCGACCGGCACCTCCTGCTCAGCAGCCTCAGGCGCCACGGTCAGTTGGCCAACCTGGCGCGCGAGGGCCGGGTAGACGCGCTGGTGGTGGTGGGGTGCGACATAGCCGATGAAGATCTGGACCTGCTGGCCGCCAGCGGGCTGCCCGTGGTGCTGGTAGACCATAGCTACCCCGGCCTGCCGTCCGTGACGATCGACCACCACATGGCAGGCCGCCTGGCGGCGCAGCACCTACTTGAGCGCGGCTGCACGCGCCCGGCGTTCGTGGCAGAGAACCTCGAGAACCCGAACTTCCGCATGCGCCTGGAGGGGTTCCGCACCCAACTACAGGAAGAGGGCGTAGAGCTGCTCGCCACCGGCATAGCGGCAGGCGGCGACAGCTGGGACGGCGGTTTTCACGCCATGAATCAAGTGCTCAAGTCAGGCGCGAAGCCCGACGGCGTGTTCGCGGCCAACGACCCCGCCGCCCTGTCCGCCCAGCGGGCGCTGCAGCAGGCGGGGCTGAACGTACCCGCCGACGTTAAGGTCGTAGGTTGCGACGACATCTACCTCGCCAGCCAGTCACAGCCCGCGCTCACCACCCTCCACATAGAGAAGCGCAAGCTGGGCCAGCTGGGCGCCAGGGAGGCGGTCAGGTTGCTGGAGGAAAGCGGCGACCTCGGTACCCCCAGAGCCCTGCAACTAACGCCGACGCTGCGCGTCAGGGGCTCGACGTGACGGGCAGGGGCCGGCCCAACCCGGCTACGCGTCGTCAAGCTGCCGCCGCGCAGCGCGACAGCGGTCGCTCCAACCCCGTGGGCTACCTGTTCACCCTCCCCTACCTCATCTTCTTCGCCGTGTTCACGGCCTACCCGCTCGGGTTCGCCATCTACCTCACGTTCCACAACTGGAACATCGTGCGGCCCGAAAGACCGTTCGTGGGGCTGGCCAACTTCGAACGCCTCTTCTCTGACGAGCTGTTCTGGCGCGCGCTCCTCAACACGGGGGTCTTCCTCGTGGTCCACATACCCCTGCAGATAGCGGTGGCGCTGCTGCTGGCCGTGGTGCTCAACCAGCAGATCATCGCCCGCGGCTTCTTCCGCGTGTCCTTCTTCCTCCCCTACGTGACGTCGGGCGCCATCATCAGCCTCATCTGGCTGCGCCTGTACGCCGACGATGGGCTTCTCAACCAGTTCCTAGCCCAGATCGGCCTCGGCACCGTGGGCTGGCTCTCCGACCCTCGTGTGGCCATGCCCAGCATCGCCATCATGGCCACCTGGAAGAACGTGGGCTACTACCTGATGATCTTCCTCGCCTCGCTGCAGGCCATACCCGCGCAGCTCTACGAGGAGGCGCGCATCAACGGCGCTACCCAGTGGCAGCGCTTCCGCTACATCACCTTCCCGCTCCTCAACCCGGCCTTCATCCTCGTCGTGGTGCTCTCCACCATCGGTGGCTTCTCGCTGTTCGTCGAACCCTTCGTCATGACCGCCGGCGGCCCTCTGGACTCCACGCTCAGCCTTGTGCTCTACCTCTACCAGCAGGCCTTCCAGTTCCTGCGCATGGGGTACGCCGCAGCCATCGGGCTGGTGCTGGCCGTGCTCATATTCCTCGTCACCGTCGTCCAACGGCGCTACCTGGAACGCGAGGTGGGCTACTGATGAGCCAGAACGCCAACTCCCTGCCACGCTCGGGCCATGAGCTGCAGCGCCGACTCAAGAACTGGCCGCTCAGCTTCCGGCAACTGCTCTTCTACGCGCTGCTCACCCTCGGGGCTCTCACGTTCCTGCTGCCGTTCCTGTACATGGCGTCTACTTCCATCAAGGGTGCGCGCGAGCTGCACAGCATGAACCTCATACCCACGGAGCCCACGCTGGACCACTACCGTGCGGTGTTCACCCAGATACCCATCGGCCGCGCCATGTTCAACAGCTTCCTCGTCTACGGCCTGCAGACGGCCAGCGTGCTCATCTTCTCCTCCATGGTGGGCTACGCGCTGGCGCGCCTGCGTTTCTTCGGGCGCGAGTTCATCTTCAACATCATCCTTCTGACGATGATGATCCCCGGCCAGCTTCTGCTCATACCCCTCTACATCCTGGTGGTGCGCTTCGGCTGGGCAGACTCGTACCAGGCGCTGATCGTGCCGGGCATGATCAGCGCGTTCGGCATCTTCCTGTTCAGGCAGAACTTCAAGACCATCCCTCAGGAACTCATCGACGCCGCCCACGTTGACGGGGCCACCGAGTTGCAGATCCTGTTCCGCATCGTGTGGCCGCTCTCGGTGCCGTCTCTCATCACCGTGGGCATCTTCACGTTCATGGGCGGCTGGAACGACTTCCTGTGGCCGTCCATCGTCAACCGCGAGATCCAGTACCAGACGCTCACCCAGATGGTCACGCTCTACGGCATCGGCGGTCAGGCCGGCGGCCAGACGGGCGCCGTCATGGCCAGCAGCCTGCTGGCCGTTGTGCCGATGATCCTCGTGTACCTCGTGTTCCAGCGCTATTACCTCGAGGGCATCGCCTCGAGCGGAGTGAAAGGATGAGGAGGAACCCCGTGAGAACCTCAAGCGCAGGTCGGGCCAGGTGCGAAGGCGCCGCGCGGCGCCCCGCACGGTGGCGCGCAGCAACGCTGGCGGCGCTGGTGGCCGCCACGCTCAGCCTTGCGGTGGCGCAGACCACCATCACCTTCTGGCCGTCCTCCAACCCGGAGGAGATCCAGTTCGCCACGCAGATCGTGCGGGAGTGGAACGCCGAGAACCCGGAGCTGCAGATCAAGATGCAGCCGCTGCCGGCCAGCCGCTCCACCGAGGAGGTGCTACTGGCAGCCATCGCGGCGCGCACCACGCCCGACGTGGCGGCCAACATCTACCCCGGGGCCATCAGCCAGTTCGTGGACGCAGGCGGCTTGTACCAGCACGACACGCTGCCCGGTTTCTACGAGTTCATGACCGAGCGCAGCGGTGAGGAGGTGGTGCAGCTCTACACCCACCCCTCGGGTCACGTCTACCAGATACCCTGGAAGGCCAACCCGGTCATGTTCGCCTACAACGTCAAGCTGCTGGCAGAGGCTGGCATAGACCCCAGCGAGCTGGCCACGTACTCGGGCTTCCTGGCCGCGGCCGAGAAGGTGCAGCAGCACTGGGGCGGTGAGAAGTACCTGTACACGCCGACGGTGGACGTCACCTGGTGGCAGCGCTTCTTCGACTTCTACACCCTGTACATCGCCGCCAGCCAGGGCCAGACGCTGCTGGACGAGAGCGGCCAGGTCATCTTCGACAACGACGCCGGCCGCGAGGTGTTCGAGTTCCTCGCCACGCTGTTCCGGGAGGGTTACGCCCCCAAGGGTCAGACGGCGCAGAACCGCTTCTTCCAGGGGGTCACGCTCGTCGAGCAGGCCGGCCCGTTCACCATGCCCTTCTACGAGACCAACGCGCCCGAGGGGTTCGAGTTCGCCCTCATCCCGGTGCCCGTGCCCGACAGGCTGGCCGGCGAACCCGTGTACACCTACGGGGACCCCAAGAACATCGCCATCTTCACCACCTCCGACCATCCGGAGGAGGCATGGGAGTTCATCAAGTTCATCCTCTCGCCCGAGAACGACGCCCTGTTCATGAGCATCACCGGCCAGGTGCCGTACCGCCTGGGCATGGAGTCCGACCCGCTCTTCCAGCCGATCCTGGCAGAGAAGCCCAACATCACGGCCTTCCTGGAGCAGACGGCCAGGACACGAGGAGTGGACGACACCCCCTACCTGATCGAGATATTCACCGCCCTCAGCCGCGAGTACGAAGCCGGCGTCATCCAGGGCGTGCGCGAGCCGGCGACCGCGCTGCGCCGCGCCGCTCAACAGGCCAAGGACATCATCAGTGGCTTCTTCTAGGCACACCCTCTCCGAACCCGCGACACCACCCGAGGACGCGGCCCGCGAACACCCAGCAAGGAAAGGAAACCCTATGAGACTCGCGAGAACCATCACTGCCCTCCTGGCTGCGCTCCTCCTGACCGCGGCCGCTGCGGAGACCCGCAGCTTCACCGTCTCCGGCGGCACGGCCGACGCTCCGGTACCAGTGAGCCTCGACCTGCTCACCGTGCGCAACACTCTGGGCGCCGACTTCGTCTTCGATTGGGCAGACATCCGCGTGACGGTGGACGGCGTCGAGGTGGCCTACCAGATCGACGACACCGACCTCAACGGCCGCGTGTCGGCCGGCGACGAGCTGAGCTTCGTGGCTGCCGGCACGGCCGTCGTAGAGGCCAGCGACGAGCCGCTTGACGTGACAGCGGGCCAGGTCGCACTTGAGGTCAGCGCAGACGGCGACGCCACCGTCATCCGTAGCCTCACCACCGACGGCTTCGAGGTCACCGTGGCCGCCGACGGCCTGACCAGCATCACGGGCTTCGGCACAGTTACCGACACCCTGGCCGCAGAACTGGGCATCCTCCGCTTCAGCGGCTTCCCTGAGAGCACCTACTGGGCCAACGGCCAGATGGGTCCGCACGAGGAGTACACCACCCTCGAAGCGGGCGGCATGCGCCACGTGCAGACCGAGGTCCTGCCGGCCGGCCCCGTGCGCGTGGTCGTGGTCAGTGAGTACGCCTCCGACCGGTTCGTGGGCCTTACCCAGCGGGTAGTCACGCGCGTGTTCGCCGGCGGCGACGTAGACGTGAGCAGCAGCGTCACCTTCCGCGGCTACAGCGACATGATGAAGCTGCAGCACATGGCCACCACCATCCTCAGCCAGGTCGACCCCGAGGCTACCCACGTGCTGCCCGTGTTCCGCCGCCTCATCTGGGCCGACCAGCTCGGTGTCACGCCCGAGGCCTACTTCGCCGAGCGCAACGCGGTGCAGACTGTGGACGGCGAGAGCGTCATCGCCTTCCCCGCCAACGACAACGTCAGCCCGCTCTACTGGGGCGCCGCCTACATCTTCGCTTCCGCGGAGCCGTGGCGCGCCACCTACTCCGACACCCTCAACCTGGCCGTCATCGAGAGCGCCCACGCCACCCCGGTCATAGCTGAGGACTACGACGAGTGGCTAGCGGGCAACACCTGGGTGTTCGAATCGCAGGAGTTCCGCACCGGCGTGTTCAAGTGGACGGCCGACGAGTTCGCCACCTACCCGGCCACGGAGAGCATCAAGCTCAACGAACCCAACCACTACCTGCCCGGCGACACCGCCGAGTTCCGCTACACCTACAGCGTGCGCAGCGCCACCGACCTGGCAGACGCCGTGCGCCAGGCCCGCGCCATACAGGCGGGCGTAAGCGGCGTTCAGGTCGAGTGAACAAGTATCACCGGGAAGGGGCGCGCCGGTACCGGCGCGCCCCGCTTCGCTGCCTGGCCGCGCTGCTGGCTGCGCTGAGCCTCGCGCCCGCTCTGGCCCAGAGCGGCCAGCAGGGCGGCCTGGAAGCGCTCATAGGCTCCGACGCGCTCATAGAGCTCGGCCACCTGGACCACCTGAGCCAGCTGTTCGACGTCGAGGGCGAGCGCCTGAGGGGCGTATGGATATACGCGGAGCCCGGACCGTCCGAGTCCGACCCCTACCTGTTCCGGGAGGCGCCGGGCGAGGGCGCCACCTGCGTGGACGACGTGGCGCGCTCCGCCCTCGTGTACCTGGCCGCGTACCGGCAGAGCCTGAGCGAGCATGCGCTCGCTTACGCCCGCGACCAGCTGGACTTCGTGCTGGCGTTCCAGGCCGAGGACGGCGAGTTCTCCAACTTCGTGTTCGAGGACGGCACCATCAACCGTCTCGGTATAACCAGCCGCAAGGGCGCCGGCTTCTGGGCCGCCCGCGCGCTGTGGGCCATCGGCGACGGCATGGTGGCCTTCAAGGATCTCGACCCCGGCTACTACCAGCGGCTGCGTGCGGCCTTCCTGCTGGGCGTTCAGCCGTTCGCGCGGCAGGTGAGCGCCAGCTACGGTACCTACCACGACGTGGCGGGTTTCCGGGCGCCGGCCTGGTTCCCGGGCGACGGCGCCGACCAGGCGTCTATCCTGCTGCTAGGCCTTAGCAGCTTCCTCTCGGTGGAGGATGACGCCACCACGCGCGAGCTGGCTACGCGCCTGGCAGAGGGCCTGGCCGAGTTCCAGTACGGTCCCGCCGGCACGTACCCGTTCCTGGCGCACCCGTCGTTCGCGCGCGACCCGCAACAGTGGCACGCCTGGGGCAGCCGTCAGAGTCAGGCGCTGGCGCGGGCGGCCCGCCTCATGGGGGAGGGCGACGAGTGGCTGGCCAGTGCCGAGGCCGAGGCCGGGCACTTCTTCGTGCACCTCCTGGCCACCGAAGGGCCTATAGAGCTCATGGCGCCGGCGGTGAAAGTGGGTCCGCAGATCGCCTTCGGCATGGAGTCGATAGCCAGCGGCTACTTCGAGTTGTTCGCCGCCACGGGCAAGGAGGTCTACGCCGAACTGGGCGGCCTCATGACCGGCTGGCTGACAGGTAACAACGAGTTGCGCGAGCCCATGTATGACCCGGGCACCGGCCGCGGCTACGACGGCCTTGAGCGGGGCATCATCAACCGCAACGCGGGCGCGGAGTCAACGATCACCGCGCTGCTGGCCCTGTTGCAGGCGCGGGAGGCGGGCGTGCTCGGCCAGCTCACCTGGAACTGGCTATGGAAGCAGAACGACCTGACGCTCGAGCTAGAGACCGGTCTCGACTTCGGCGAACCGCCCAAGGTAGAGGTCGACACCGCGGCCAGCGGGCAGATGACGGCCATCCTAGAGCCCGGCGCAGCGGTGACCGTGACGACCGTGGTACCGCTGGCCGCCACCTACCGGGTCATGGCCCTGTACCGTAACGACCCCTGGGACGCCGGCGCGCGCGTGGCCTACGGCCGCTCCGCCGTGGGCTCCGTGTCTACCGGCCTGCCGGGCAGCGGCGGCGTAGGCGCCACCCCTTATAAGCTCGCAGACCTGGGCCAGCTAGAGCTGCCCGCGGGAGAGGCACGCTTCATCATCAGCCATGAGTCCGGTCGCGAGATGCGCTTCGACGCCCTCGTGCTGCGCCCCGTGCTGACCCAGAAGCTGTACGGCCGCGAAGGCGAGCGCCTGCTGCTGGTCAAGAGCTGGTCGCCCACCGAGCTCGCCTTGGACGGGGCGGCGCTGGTGGAGAGGGCGCTCGGCGCTATCGGTGCGACCGAGGCCACCGACCTGACGGTGCGTGTGTACGACGCCACGGCCAACCTCCAGGACGCTTCTACCCTGCCGCCCTACGGCTTCGCGCTCATCGACTTCGGCTCCACCGAGCCCTTGCCCGACCTGGCAGGCGCACGCGGCGGGCCCTCGCAGGTAACGGAGGCGGGCTTCGCGTTCAGCCAGAACGGCTACCACGGCCTCGACCTGAGCCCGCTCTACAACAACGACGCGTTCTCCGACACGCGCAACCCGTCGAAGGGCAACTTCGACGCCCGCTCGGGCGCGCTCGGCGCCACCTACCCGGCGGAGCGAGCCCCCGCCGCCAGCGCGGTCACCGAGCTGCTCGGCGTGCCCCTCTTCTTCCCTCCCAGCAACGAGGACGCCAACAACGTGGCGCTCAAGGCGCAGAAGGTGCTCGTTCCGCCCGGCCGCTACCGCACGGCCTGGATACTCGGCTCCTCCGAGCAGGGCAACTATCAGAACCAGCTGACCTTCGAGTACGCGGACGGCAGCGCCGACACCGTGACGCTGGGTCTGTCAGACTGGTGCCAGCTGCCCAGGTACGGTGAGCAGATCGCGCTGGAGTTCGCACAGAGGCGCGGCGCCACCGGGGCGGTCGAGCGCATAACCTGCCGTATATACCTACAGAACCTGACGGTGGACGAGAGCAAGGAGCTGACCGCCATCCTCTTCCCCGACCGAGAGACCATGCACATCTTCTCCCTTACCTTGGAGGAACCTTGAAGCTGCAGCGCCACCCCGCCAACCCCGTGCTGAAGCCCGACCCGGCCAACGCGTGGGAAGCTCTCAACGTCTTCAACCCCTCGGTCATCATCCATAACGGGCTGTGGCACATGCACTACCGCGCCCAGGGCGTGGACTACGTGTCCAGTATCGGCTACGCGGTCTCGCACGACGGCGTTCACTGGAACCGCCTAAGGGAGCCGGTGCTGAAGCCCGAGAACGAGATGGAGGCGCGCGGCGTAGAGGACCCCCGCGTGACCGAGCTGGACGGCCGCTTCTACATGGCGTACACGGCCTACGGCCGGATGGGCCGGCACGCCGAGACAGGGGTGACGCCCACGGGCATCACCCCCATGTACGCCGTGAGCGAAAACCTGATCACGTGGGAACGCCTGGGCCCAGTGGTACTGCACGAGGACAACAAGGACCACGCTCTCTTCCCCCAACAGCTAGGCGGCAGGTACGTGACGTTCCACCGGCGGCCCCCGTCGATCTGGCTCGGGTTCAGCACCGACATGCGCACCTGGACCGACCACGTGGAGATACTTGCGCCCCGCCCCGGACTCTGGGACGGCAAGCGCGTAGGCGCCGGCGGCCCACCCATACGCACCGACCATGGCTGGCTCATCCTGTATCACGGTTACAACGAGGCTCACGTGTACTGCATGGGCGCGGCGCTGCTGGACCTCGAGGACCCGACGAAGGTACTCAAGCGCCCCAAGGACACCATCCTCGAGCCGCAAGAGACCTGGGAGATCAAAGGCGACGTGCCCAACGTGGTGTTCGGCTGCGCCAACCCCGTGCACGACGGCGTGGTGTACCTGTACTACGGCGGCGCCGACCGGGTGATCGGGGTGGCTACCGCCCCGCTAAAGGAGCTGGTGGAATGGGTGTTGGGGGCAGGGTGACATCGGTCCGGCAGAGACGGCCATTGAGTCCAACTTACTCTCCCATGTCCTCTCGAAAATGGAGCAAGGGGCTACCTTAGCGAGTTATCCGACCCACCGTTAGGCACCCGATTGCAAGAGGCGCCCCAGCCTCCTCCGCAGTTTCTCGACTGGCATACGCACATGCGCCGTGATGCGGTTGACGAGCGGCACCCTGCGCGCCAGACCCTCCTCAATCGTGAACCGGCAAGGAGCGCAAACGCCACAAGGTTCTCCATGCAAAGGGGTATGACAGAACCAAGTGAGCTCAAGAAGGTCCGAGAAACCGGCCTGCTCGGCGCGACGGTGCATATCTATCTTGGTCAGCGGAAGTATAGGGAACCTAAACGGCCTGAAGATCTCCATCTCGGGGGGAACCTCGACCTTAAGCATCCAGTTACCCCCTGGGTCATCCTCGACCTGTTCAGCATGCGGACCGAGAAACGCGGCAGCCCTGTCGTCAATGTGAATCGACAGCTCCAGCGGCTCGTCAAGCTCTTTGGCATAGCTGTATAGCCACACGTACTGACTCCCGAACGGGGCAGCCCGCCGCAGAGTCTTTGCCCACTGCTCTGCTTCACTGTCAATCTGCACCTCACTTACGTTTATGACATGTGGCTCCGGCACGTAAACGCCTCGTCCCGCTAGACACTCCCTTATCTGATCCATCGTCTCTTGCTCTTTCAAGCTAGATGGTCTGGTCGGATCTACCAAGTAGTGAGTGTGAGGCGGTGACTTGTGCGTTATCGCTAGCTCTAGCAGACGAAACGTGGAGTCCCAGCCTCCGGTCCACAACAATTGCCTCTGCATTGTGTCCGATGGTATCACCGGCTCAATCTATAGAGCGCTCTGCCAATCCTATACGTCATCCATGTCGCCATCGGGTCCGCGTAGCCATATGCCTGGCTCTAGTTGCTCGTTCTGCGCGAAGCCTACTCGATGCAGGATGTCCTCTAACCTCGGGAAATCTGCAAGCCCTTCTGGATCGATCGCCAGGTCGCTGTCCCGTGTGAACGGCGCCAGAGAGACCGACATTGGGGAGACCTGCAGGTGTATGGCCTGGGCACCGATGACAATGATCGACCTGCGATGCAGGCCCAGTGCCTCAAGTACATCGAGCATCGCCGTTCGGGCCCGGATGGTTAGGTCATCCACAGATCCTCCACTTGCTCTCGTTCCGCTCCAGCCAGGCGAGCAGCGAACTCGGCGTTCGTTACGTAGACCATAGCGAGGGTTGCGGGAGCGTAGGGTGCCCGCTCAGCCGCAGCTAGGCTTCCGGTCAGCGCGTACCGGCCCGCTGTGTCGAAGGACCCAGCGGTCTGCTGAGCGGCCATCAGGCTGAGGAGGCCAGGGAGGCCCCTAGGGGCGATCCACCTAGATGTACGACTGTTCTTGACAGAACCGTAATCGTCACTCCATGACCGCAAGAGCTGGGGCCAGTCAGTCGCTCGCACCGCTCGTGAGCTATCGCGCTCGGCTAATCCTTCTCGCTCCAGGTAGTCAATAACGCGGTAGGTGGCGCCCGTGGAGGCACCTGACACTTCCACGAGCTCGCGAATGCGCCAGCTCCGGTCGAAGTCGCTAAGTGGTCTGACGACTCGGGCAGCGTGCACGCCGTCACTTCCTCCTTGTTCGGGAAATACCTAGCACCGCTGCCAGCGGAACAAAGATATTTACCGAACGCCTACCTT